>JBCCIN010000187.1:0-10005 GCA_039028235.1 Pseudomonadota bacterium | reverse complement strand
GGTCGGTGGTCCCGGCGCTCGATCATCGTGAACAGGAGGTCGGCGTAGGTGTCGCCTTGCGGTGCGTGCAGGACGTAGTGGACGCCGGTCATGCCGGTGGCGATGCGCATCGCGCCGACATGGGGAGGTCCTTCATAGGTCCAGACGGTCAATTCCATGCCTACACCGCCAATCTCGTGCGCCGGTCGAACGGCCGGGCGAACAACTCGGCCAGATCGGCGGCCTGCTCATAGCCCTGCACCGGGGAGAACAGCAGTTCGATCGACCATTTCGTGGTGATGCCATCCGCTTCGAGCGGGTTCGCCAATCCGAGACCGCAGACCACCAAGTCTGGACGGGACGCCCGACAGCGATCGAGTTGCTTTTCGACATCCTGGCCTTCGGAGAGCGTTACCCCGTCGGGCAGCAGGGCGAGGTCTTCGGCCAGATGCTGGCGATGGAGGTAAGGCGTTCCGACTTCCGTCAGCTCCATGCCGATTTCGCGCGCGAGAAAGCGGGCGAGCGGCGGTTCAAGCTGGCTGTCCGGAAAAAAGAACACGCGCTTGCCGCCGAGACGCTCGCGATGACGTTCGAGAGCCCGAAAAGCCCGAGCACTCGGTGCTGCGATGACCTCCCCGAATTTTTCCGAAGAAACGTCAAACGCATCCGCCGCCGCCTTCAGCCAGCGCGTCGTGCCTTCGACGCCCAGCGGGAATGGCGCCGGCAGTCGGCTTGCCCCGCGCTCCTCCAGCGCCTTCGCCGTATCGCCGAGGAAAGGCTGGGCCAGGAGATAGCAGGTGTTCGGCCCGATCGGCGGGATCAGATCCGCACGCCGCGGGGGGAGGAAATGCACGGGGCCAATACCAAGCTGCTCGAACAGTCTCGCGAATTGATCCTCGACGATCTCCGCCAAAGCGCCGACCACCAGGAGCGATGGTGCTGCGTCTGCGGGCTCCGCAGGCATGGACGGCACGAGGGCAGCGAGACACGCGTCCTCGCCCTGGGTGAAGGTCGTCTCGATGCCGGAGCCCGAGTAGTTCAGGATGCGCACATCTGGCGAAAAGCTCTCGGAGAGGCGTTCTGCGGCGCGCTGCAGGTCGAGCTTGATCACCTCGGACGGACAGGAGCCCACGAGGAACAGGAGCCTGATGTCAGGGCGCCGCTCCAGGAGCTGGCGGACAATGCGGTCAAGCTCGTCGTTCATGTCGGCGAGACCGGCTAGATCCCGCTCCCCCATGACGGCGGTGGCGAAGCGAGGCTCAGCAAAAATCATCACGCCGGCGGCCGACTGGATCAGGTGGGCGCAAGTCCGGGAACCGACGACGAGGAAGAACGCGTCCTGGATTTTGCGGTGCAGCCAGATGATGCCGGTCAGGCCGCAGAAGACTTCGTGCTGCCCTCGCTGCCGGAGCGGCGAGCCGCCGCTGGCAGGATTGGTGCATCCGGCGGCCGATGCTTCGTCGAAACGGTCGTAGACGGTCTGAACGGCGCCACTCACTGCGCGTACTCCACCATGATGGCGGGCTGATCGGCATCGTCTTTCGTCCGCTGATCGAGGCGGGCGCGGCGGAGTTTGAGGAGGAATTGCGCAGCGTTGATCACGTAGGCGGCATAGGCAGCGAGCGCCAGCAACATCTGCTCGGCAGGCGTAAGCCAACCGGCGAAAAGCGCAACAAGATAGGCAGTGTGCAGCGCCAGTACAGCCATGCTGAACACGTCCTCCCAAAAGAAGGCAGGCGCGAACAGATATTTGCCGAAGACCACTTTCTCCCAGATCGAGCCGGTGATCATGATGAGATAGAGGATGACTGTCTTGACCACGATCGAGACGCTCGCCGCGAAAAAGCCATCGCCGGTCCAGAGATAGCGCAGCACCAGGACAAGGCTGATCAGGAACACGACGAACTGCAGCGGAGCCAAGACACCCTGAACCGTTGTCCACGACGTCGCATCGCGTCGCGCCCGCTCCTCCGGGGTATAGAGCTGCCGGTTTGATCTCGGCCGCACCGTCATGATGCCATCTGTCCCAAGCGTCCCTGAAGTCTTTCTAAAATTTACTGTGTCTCACACAGGAGTGTCAACTTAAGTTTACGTAAATCGAAATTGACAAAAATGCCTGGTTCACGATATTGCGGTTAAGTTGTGACATGCCTGCGAAGGCAGCACTGGACATCACGATTGTCCGAAGCGGCTCTAGTTAGGATTGAGATTGACACACCCCTTGGTGTACGTTGTGGCAAAAGGGGGGTGTCAAATGGCTGACATGAGGCGGCTGATGACGTCACTAGGCTTCTCCGGACAGATTGAGGCCACAGACGTTGAAAGCTTGCCTAAAATACACAAGGCGTCGAAATGGAGTCGGTCGACCTTGGGGCGAAGGCTTGCCGGTCTGGCCGGCATCGTCGAGGATCAGGTCGTGCCCAGACTGGTTGAGGCGCATCGACCAAATCCCAATGAGCCGACTCTCGCCGAGACGCTCTTGCAGGAGCCGAAAGCTGGTGTCGTCGAGACGTTGGCTGAGCTGGTTGTCGTCGACGGAGAGGAGGCAAAGATGCGGGTGCAGACCCTCCTTGACGACGGCATGTCGATCGAGGCGATCTATCTAAACGTACTTGCACCGACTGCACGCCTTCTCGGCAGGCTGTGGGAGGAGGATGAGCGCCACTTCGCCGATGTCACGGTCGGCGTCGGCAGGCTGCAGCAGATGCTTCATGACTTCGAAGCTGCCTTTCAAAGTGCAGCCATAGGCTGGCAGCCTGCTCAGCGCGTACTCTTGATGCCGGCGCCGCACGAGCAGCACACCTTCGGCCTTTTCATGATCGGTCAGTTCATGCGACGCGCCGGGTGGGACGCCTGGACCGGTCCGCTGCCGCCAGATCGCAAACTGAAACAGCTTGTTCGCGATGGTGATTTCGGCGTTGTCGGCTTCTCGGCGAGCGCGGATTGCCGGATCGAGTCGTTGACCTCCGTGATCGCGATGGTGCGGCAAGCCGCCAAGGATCGGCGGATCTGCGTGATGGTCGGCGGGCATGCGTTTGCCTCAAGACCGGCCTTGGTGGAAGCCGTCGGGGCCGACGGGACGGCCCTTGATGCTCGGTCGGCGATCAAGCTGGCTCATCAACTTTTAGGTGAAAGAGAAAATGACTATTGACGTTACATGGTCATTTGTAACAGATTGTTGACGGAAACGAGGAAGCAAAGGTCCGGAGATCGTGAGGCGGTTTCGATCCATCAAAGATTCGCTCGGCAGCATCGACGTCGAGGCGACGGCCAGGTTGATCACCGCCGCAGCGGATATCGCACTGGTCCTGGATAGACACGGTGTCATTCAGGATCTCGCTTTCGATAGCCAGGCTCTCGATCTCGAAGGCGCCGAAAAATGGATCGGAAAGCCCTGGATCGATACGGTTACCGTCGAAAGCCGGCAAAAGGTCGAGGAACTGCTGAAGAATGCCTCCGGTTCGTCGGCGCCGGCCTGGCGCCAGGTCAATCATCCCACCGGTGAAACCCTCGATATCCCCATGCTCTACGCGGCCGCCGAGGCTGGCGACGACGGCAAGCTGATCGTCATCGGGCGCGATCTTCGGGCGGTCGCCGAACTGCAGCAGCGGCTGGTCGATGCCCAGCAGTCCATGGAACGGGACTATTCGCGGCTTCGCCATGCCGAGACCCGCTATCGGCTCCTGTTCCAGACGGCAACCGATGCTGTCATGATCGTCGACATGAACGATCGGCGCATCCAGGAGGTCAACCCGGCGGGCGCGAGGCTCATGGGCGAGAATGCCGAGCGGCTGGCCGGGCGGTCTTTTGCCGACTGTTTTGTCGAGCAGGATCGCGATGCGGCGTTGGCTCTTCTGGTCAGCGCCGAGGTCGGCGGTCGCGGCGAGGAGCGCAAGGCCACTCTTGCCGGCCATATCGGCGATGTGAGCCTGAGCGCGTCCCTTTTCCGACAAAACGGGGGGGCTCTCATCCTGGTTCGACTGGTGCCGGCGTCCAAGGCCGCGGCCGCGCGTACCCTTCCGCTTGCCAAGCATAAGCTGCTCAATCTGGTGGAAAGCGCGCCGGACGGCCTTATCGTCAGCGATTCCAGCGGTCGGATCATCGCAACAAACGCCGCCTTTCTCGATCTGGCTGAGTTGATCCACGAGGATCAGGCGCTTGGCCAGTCGCTCGATCGATGGCTAGGACGTCCGGGCGTCGATCTTCGCGTGATCACCAGCAACCTCAAGGACCATGGTTCTGTCCGGCTTTTCGCGACCACGCTTCGCGGCGAACATGGGGCGAGCACGGATGTGGAGCTTTCGGCCGTGACGCTGACCAATGGCGATCGCACCTGCTTCGGCTTCTCGATCCGCAATGTCGACGCTCGGTTGTCGGCGGCGTCGGGCGGACAAAAGAGCCTGCCACGCTCGGTCGATCAGATGACCGACCTGGTCGGACGGGTGCCGCTCAAAGAGCTGGTGCGCGACGCGACTGATGTCATCGAGAAGTTGTGCATCGAGGCAGCCCTTGAACTCACCGGCGACAATCGGGCGTCTGCCGCCGAAATGCTCGGCCTCAGTCGCCAGAGCCTCTATGTCAAACTGCGTCGCTACGGCATGGCGACCTGACCAACGACCACTGGCGACGTCACATCGATTCCTGGATGTGTTGATAAGTGTAAACTTTGATTGACAGTATTTTCTGTCAAACTTAACTTAGAATCGTACGGCAGTTGATAGGAGATGGTCGTCTTGCCGGCGGTTCTCGAGCTCCTGAAACCGATTACCTGGTTCCCGCCAATGTGGGCCTTTGCCTGCGGCGTGGTCTCTTCCGGCCTGCCGATGGCGGAGCGCTGGACGTTTATCGTCATGGGCATCCTGCTGGCCGGCCCGTTGGTCTGCGGCACCAGCCAGGCGGTCAATGACTGGTTCGATCGTCATGTGGATGCGATCAACGAGCCGAATCGGCCGATTCCGTCCGGCCGTCTGCCCGGCCGCACCGGCTTTTATATCGCCGTCGCCTGGACGGGTGTCTCTCTTCTGGTCGCTTGGTGGCTCGGCCCGTGGGTGCTTGCGGCTGCGATCTTCGGGCTTGCAGCAGCCTGGATGTACAGCGCACCGCCGTTTCGCCTGAAGCAAAATGGTTGGTTTGGCAACACCGCCTGTGCGGTCTGCTACGAGGGCCTGCCCTGGTTCACGGGTGCCGCCGTCATGGCTGCGGCTTTTCCCGACTGGCGCATCATCGCGATCGCCGCCCTCTACAGCTTCGGCGCGCACGGCATCATGACATTGAACGACTTCAAGTCGGTCGATGGCGATCGCGAGATGGGCGTCGCATCCCTGCCGGTGGTTCTCGGCGTCGATCGTGCGGTGAGGCTTGCCTGTATCGTCATGGCCCTGCCGCAGGTCGTCGTGATCGCGCTGCTCTATGCGTGGGGACAGCCCATCTACGCCCTTGCTGTCGCCGCCGTTCTGGGCACTCAACTTGTGCTGATGGCCAAGCTCCTGAAGCGCCCGAAGGAACTGGCGCCCTGGTACAACGCGACCGGCATCACGCTTTACGTAAGCGGGATGCTGATTTCGGCCTTTGCACTCCAGCCCATATTGGAGGCGGGCCTATGAGATGGCACATGGTCAATCCGGAGGTCATCCCATGACCCCTGCTTATCTCGGCTGGTTCGGCATCATCCGCCTCGGTCTGGTGCAGACCGCCCTGGGTGCGATCGTCGTCCTGACCACATCGACGCTCAACCGCGTGATGGTCGTGGAATATGCGCTGCCTGCCATCCTGCCGGGTGCGCTCGTAGCACTGCACTACGCTGTCCAGCTCTCGCGCCCCGCCATGGGGCATGGCTCGGACGTCGGCGGTCGGCGCACACCCTGGATCATCGGCGGCATGGCCTGCCTCGCGGCAGGTGGCGTGCTGGCAGCCCTTGCTACAGCATGGATGGAAAGCGAGACGCTCTGGGGAATCCTCCTCGCGGTCGTCGCCTTCATCATGATCGGTGCGGGCGTCGGCGCCTCGGGCACCACGTTGCTCGCGCTCCTGGCCAAACGTGTCGACCCGAAGCGCCGTGCCGCCGCCGCGACCATCGTCTGGGTGATGATGATCGTCGGCTTTGTGATCACCGCAGGCACCGCAGGCCACTTCCTCGATCCTTATTCGTCGACACGGCTGGTGGTAGTGACGAGCACGGTGTCCGTGCTCGCCTTTCTCCTGACGTTGTTGGCGGTTATTGGAATTGAGCCACATGGCATTGAGAACGTCCCCTCGGTTCAGCCGGCAAACCCGTCGGCCGAGACAATGGCAAGTTTCAAAGAGGCCTTGAGCGAGGTCTGGGCCGACGCCGAAGCGCGTCGCTTCACCATCTTCGTGTTCGCCTCGATGCTCGCCTACAACACCCAGGACCTGATCCTGGAGCCGTTTGCGGGCTCGGTGTTCGGGATGACTCCTGGACAGTCGACCCAGCTTGCCGGGATGCAGCATGGCGGTGTCCTTGCGGGCATGATCCTCGTGGCGATCGCTGCGAGTGCCATTGGCGGGCGTATCCTCGGCTCGTTGAAAATGTGGACGGTCGGTGGCTGCATCGCGTCCGGCATCGCCCTGATCGTGCTCGCGATCGGCGGTCTCTACGCACCGGCCTTCCCGATCAAAGCATCCGTCTTCGCGCTCGGTTTCGCCAACGGTGCATTCGCCGTCGCCGCGATTGCTTCGATGATGAGCCTCGCCGGCAAGGGCAAGACGAAGCGCGAGGGTATCCGCATGGGGCTTTGGGGGGCGGCACAGGCGATCGCGTTCGGGCTTGGCGGCTTTCTCGGCACGGTCGCGATCGATATCACGCGCATGATCTTCGACAGCACAGCGGTTGCCTACGGCACCGTCTTCCTCGGCGAAGCGCTGGTGTTTCTGGTCGCTGCCCGCCTGGCCATGGGTATCGCGCAGCCGAACGCTTCGGACAACCAGGTGCGCGCGACCACGCCGGGCGAGGGCTATCTCGCAGGCCTCGGGTAATATCTTCAAGGATGGTTGCAAATGTCTGAAATATATGACGTTGTCGTGGTCGGTGGCGGGCCTTCCGGTGCGACCGCGGCCGCAGACCTCGCGCGAAAGGGTCACTCGGTCGCCCTCCTGGATCGGGCTGGCCGGATCAAGCCCTGCGGCGGCGCCATCCCGCCCCGGCTGATCGAAGACTACGCCATCCCTGACGGCCTCCTGGTTGCGAAGATAAATGCGGCGCGCATGGTCGCGCCAAGTTCGAGAAGTGTGGACATCCCGATCGAAGGCGGCTTTGTCGGCATGGTTGACCGCGACGTCTTCGACGAATGGCTCCGCGAGCGTGCCGCGGCGCGCGGCGCCGACCGCTATACCGGCACCTTCGAGCATTTGGACAGGGACGGGCAGGGGCGGCCACTGATTCACTACCGGCCCGAGAGAGGCGAGCGTGGCGGCACTCTGGAGACAATTTGCGCCCGTGCCGTCATCGGTGCTGACGGCGCACGCTCAAAAGTCGGCCGCCAGGCGATCGAGGGAGCGGAACGCACGCCATGCGTCTTCGCCTATCACGAGATCATCGAATCTCCCGAACAGGACTCAGGCGTGGATTTCGACGGCACGCGCTGCGATGTCATCTACAACGGCCAGTACTCGCCCGACTTCTACAGCTGGGTCTTCCCCCACGGCAAATGCACCAGCATCGGCACGGGTTCCGCCAATAAGGGCTTTTCGCTGCGGGGCTCGGTCGAGGCTTTCCGCCGAGAGCATGGCATGGCGGACTGCCGGACCATCCGCAAGGAAGGCGCGCCGATCCCGCTGAAGCCGCTCAAGCGCTGGGATAACGGGCGGGACGTGTTGCTCGCCGGCGATGCCGCAGGCGTGGTGGCGCCATCCTCCGGCGAAGGCATCTACTATGCGATGGTCGGCGGGAGCGAGGCGGCTCTGGCTGTCGACGAGTTCCTCGAGTCGGGGGATGCGCGCGCCCTCAAGCTCGCGCGAAAACGGTTCATGAAGAGCCACGGCAATGTCTTCCGCGTGCTCGGCATGATGCAGCGCTACTGGTACACCACCGACAATCGCCGCGAGCGTTTCGTCGCCATTTGCCGCGACAAGGACGTGCAGAAGCTCACCTTCGACGCCTACATGACCAAGCGGCTGGTGCGCGCTAAGCCCATGGCGCATATGCGCATTTTCTTCAAGAACATCGCGCACCTCACCGGGCTCATTCCCGCCTAGGCGGCAGCGTGCCGGAGCGTTGACTTTCGGTAGGAGAGATTGGGAACAGAGGTGAGATCGGTTGGAAACTCTCTTCAATAGTGGTGCGATCGTTCTCGTCATCCTCGTTCTCGTGGTGATCGAAGCTGTTCTGCTGGTCCTCTTCCGCCGAAAAACAGGACGCGGGCTCGCCACGCTCCCGATGCTCGCCAATCTCGCCGCCGGCGGTTGCCTGATGCTGGCGATCCGCTCGGCCCTCCTGGATCATTCCTGGACCATAATCGGCCTGTTCATGGCGCTCGCTCTGATCGCCCACCTTATCGATTTCGGCAGCCGCCTCGTCCGAAAAACAGCGTGATGGATCGCCCAGCGCCAACCCAAAGTGACGAGGTCCAGTCAACGCCGACCGGCGCACCGGTCGCGCCAGGACGGAGCCTCTGTACGGATTGTGGCGTATCGCGGACGGCGGAGCCGAAGCGTTGCGGACGGGTCTGCCAGTTCATTGCGCCGGACTATCCGGCGATGGAGCGGCGGGTGCACGGTCGCGCGCGTGATCCCGACACGACGCCGGACGAACTGTTCTTCGGGCCATTTCGGCGGATGGTGCAAGCGCGTCTGAAGGTGGGGCGGCCGGGTGCGCAATGGACGGGGATCGCGACGCGCCTCGGCGAGCGGCTGCTGGAGACGGATGCCGTCGATGCGGTGATCGCGATGAAGCCCGATCCCGAGGATCGCTGGAAGCCGCTGCCGGCACTTATCACCGATCCTACAGACATGGCATCCTGCCGCGGCATGCGCATGGGCTATGCGCCGCTCCTAAGCTTGATCGAGCCGGCGCGCGATGCGGGGCATCGGCGCCTGGCACTCGTCGGCATTCCTTGCCAGGTCTATGCGCTGCGGGCGCTCGAAGCTGAACTCGGCCTGGACGAACTCTACGTCATCGGCACGCCCTGCTCCGACAACACCACGACCGAGCGTTTTCATGAGTTTCTGGCCCTGCTTTCCGATCGACCGGAGACGATCACCTATCTGGAGTTCCGCGCGGACTATCATGTCGAGCTCCGATTCAAGAACGGCGACGTAAAAGAAATCCCGTTCCTGAAGCTGCCGATTTCGAAGCTCGCGCCCGACTTCTTCCCGCTCACCTGTCGCACCTGCGTCGACTATACCAACGCGCTCGCCGACATCACCGTCGGCTATATGGGCGGGCGCGGCGATCAGTGGTTGCTGGTGCGGAACGATCGCGGCAAGCGGCTTCTCGACCTGCTTGGCGACGAGATCGACGCGCGACCGCCTACTGGCGCCGGAAAGCGTGCTGGCGCTGTGCGCGGCTTCATCCAGAATGTCGAGCGCGCGGCGGGCGGTCTGCCGCTGCGTGCGATGCCGGACTGGCTACGTCCGCTGATGGGCTGGCTGATGCCGAAAATCGGCCCGCGCGGCCTCGAATTCGCCCGTGCGCGTCTGGAAATGAAGGCGGCGGAGACCGTACTGCATCTGCGTCGCGAAAAGCGGGCGCGCATGCGCCGCATGATCCCTGATCACGTCTGGCGATTGGTGGAGCCTTACGGGCTCACGCCGGAATCGGGCGAACACGATACAACGGCGTCTCGGGTGACGCCGGGAGGGTCATCGACGCTCTCGCCCTGATTGCAAGTGACACCGATATGGCCCGAACCGCCGGCGTTCAAACGGTGGCGGGCAGAAACTCCCCGGCACGTGCGGAAAGAAAAGTCCACATCGCCTCGGCCGCGGGCAGCAAACGTTTGTCCGAGCGTTTGACCAGGTACCAGGTGCGCATCGTCGGCAGTGATTCCACGTCGAGCACCGCGATGCGCC
>JBCCIN010000186.1:0-10045 GCA_039028235.1 Pseudomonadota bacterium | reverse complement strand
CGAACGAGGTCGCGATCACCATCCAGGACATGAACAAGTGGTATGGCTCGTTCCACGTGCTCCGGGACATCAACCTCACCGTCTATCGCGGCGAGCGCATCGTCATCTGCGGCCCCTCGGGCTCTGGAAAATCCACGCTCATCCGCTGCATCAACGCCCTTGAAGAGCATCAGCGCGGCAGCATCGAGGTGGATGGCACGCTGCTCTCCTCGGATCTGAAGAACATCGACAAGATCCGTTCCGAAGTCGGCATGGTCTTCCAGCACTTCAACCTGTTCCCACACCTGACCATCCTTGAAAACTGCACGCTTGCGCCGATCTGGGTCCGGAAAACGCCGAAGGAAGAGGCCGAGGAAACCGCGATGCATTTCCTCACCAAGGTCAAGATTCCGGAGCAGGCGCAGAAATATCCGGGCCAGCTCTCCGGCGGTCAGCAGCAGCGCGTCGCCATTGCCCGCTCCCTTTGCATGAAGCCACGCATCATGCTGTTTGACGAACCCACCTCCGCCCTCGACCCCGAGATGATCAAGGAAGTCCTCGACACCATGATCTCACTCGCCGAGGACGGCATGACCATGCTCTGCGTCACCCACGAAATGGGCTTCGCCCGCCAGGTCGCCCACCGCGTGATCTTCATGGACGAGGGCCAGATCGTCGAGCAGAACGAGCCCGAAGAATTCTTCAAGAACCCGAAGTCCGACCGCACCAAGCTCTTCCTGAGCCAGATTTTGGGACATTGACCGGACGCCGGTCGGCGTTGACGCAACAGCGCCTGCGGCTGGTCTCTCACGAAAGGCGCTGAAACGTCTACGAGGTCGACGGTCGACACATGCAGTTCATGATCATCGAAACCTTCCGCAACCAGGACGCCAAAGCGATCTACACGCGCCTCAAGGAAAAGGGCCGCGCCCTGCCCGAAGGCCTGACCTTCGTCAGTTCCTGGATCACCGCCGACCTCGACCGCTGCTTCCAGATCATGGAATGTGACGACGTCACCCGCCTGCAGCGCTGGGTCACGGAGTGGTCCGATCTCGTCCACTTCGAGATCGTCCCGGTAGCACCGGGATCGGAGACGATGAAGGCTGTGCTCGAAGGAACCTGACGTCAGCTCGCCGGCACAAGACCAGGCAAGATCAGCTAGGGTCGGTTTCCTGCCTGAGCCCCTTGAGCGGAAAGGCGTCGATGCCCGCGCCGATCCCCTTCAGATCAAGCGCGCGTGGCGTATCCGCGACGATCCTGGCTTCGGCCTCGAGATAAGCACGCCGATCCATCAGGATTTCATCGACTGCCGCCTGATCGCACAGGCGTGACGCCAGGTTCACGACCTTGCCAATGGCCGTGTAGTCCCGCCTTGAAAGATCGCCGACGATGCCCAACGTGGCATAGCCGCTGCCGATGCCGAAGCCGATACCGACCTTGTTGCCCAAGCGCTCCCACTTTGCCCTCACCTCGATGAACGCGTCACGCATACGCAATGCCAGCACGGCCGCCTCAAAGCTCGGCTCATCGCAGGGCAGCGGATCGTTGAAGAACACCATCACGCTGTCGCCGGCCCTGGCACCGATCGTTCCGCCGCTTTCGGCGATCAGCCCGCCCATGGTTTCGTGAAAGGTCTGGAGAATCTCCATAACTTCCTCGGGTTCCAGCGTCTCCGTAAGCGGCGTGAATTCGCGAATGTCACAGAACAGGCAGGCGATCTGACGCCGGTGGCTGTCGAGCAGGCTTTCCTTGCCCTCATTGGTAATGAGATCGGCGACCTCCGGGGCCAGGAAGCGCTTTAGGCGAGCCAACCTGTCAATTTCGCTGACCTGCGCCTCGACTTTCATTTCGAGACTGCTGTTCAGGTCGCTCAGCTCTGCGGCCCTCGCCTCGACCTGACCCTTGAGCGAGCCAAGCATCATGATCTGGTTTAACAGAGCCGATATCACCAGGAGTGCATAGCCGAGGATCAGGACACGGATGTCATAATAGGCATATAGCGTACCGGCGATAATCAGCACCGCGACGATGCCGACCGTCAGCGGAAGCAGGCTACCGACCACCTGCCGGTCACGGGCTAGACCGTAGACCGTCACCAGCCCAAACAGCCACATGAAGATCGCCTGGACATGAATGTTGAGCTCGAAGGCCGCCATGCCCAGGAGAGGCGTGATCAGTGAAATCAGGATCTGACCGTAGCAGAAGATGATCGAGATCGTGGCGCCGCACAACGCGATCAGGCCGGAGGGGGCAGCGCTTAGCGGCAATGTTGATTCAAGCGTTGAATGTTCAGGAAGTGCCTTGCCATTCATCGACAAATTCCCAAGCTTCATCCTCCGGATTGGCTCTGGCCCTCGGTGAAAACCACCTTGCCATGCTCGCTTCATGCGCCGGAGTTAGCGTGTCGAAATGGCCAATTTGAGCGAAAATGTCCAGAGGAACCTACTCTTCAATCCTGGCGAGCAGGTTCGAGCTTACGAGTTGTTGCCATCGCCCTCTTCCTTTGCCGGCGCCCGCCAGATATAGGCGTCTGCTGGCAGCCCCTTGGCCTTTACCCGTTCCAGTAGCTGGTCGGCCGTGTTCTGCCCGAGACCGCGACCTACCACCACGGCATAATGCGGGCTTTCCAGATCGAAGGGGCCGTCCAGCTCGAAATGGACGTCGGGCCAGCGTGTCTGGTAGTCGCGGAGCGCGGTCCAGCCTTCATCTTCGTAGCGTGGCGAGGCGATGATCACGGACCAGCGGCGGTGCGGTTTGCCATCCTCACGCGGCAGGAGGTCGATGAACCAGCGCTCCGCCCATTGCCACCGCGCGGACTGCGCCAGATCTGCCTCGATGCGCTCGATTTCGGCGTCGATTCCCTCCTGTCCCGCCAAAGCCTTGCCATTGGTCGCCACACTGTTGACATAGGCGGCAAGGCTGGCCGCCGACGGGTCCGCGGGCTTCAGCACATAGTCCAGAAACACGCGTCGCACGGCCTGCCGTCTGGCATCCGCCGTCATGCTGGAATCGAGCAGTACCATCTGGCATTGCAGGGTCAGATAGGTGAGCTTGGTCAGCAGTTGCTCCGGCTGGTCCCAATAGACCTCGACGATCGCAATCTCGTCGATCGCCTTCAGCCCGTGCAGTCCCAATGCGGCAGAGAAGCGGCCGAGCAGCCGCTCGGCCACCTTGATGGTCTGTTCCTTTTCCAGATGGGCCGCCGGCAAGGCGCCTGGACATTCGATGACTTGGGCTGTAGCTGGGGCGGTCGCGATCATCCAAC
This sequence comes from Pseudomonadota bacterium, assembly GCA_039028235.1. Classification (GTDB taxonomy): domain Bacteria; phylum Pseudomonadota; class Alphaproteobacteria; order Geminicoccales; family Geminicoccaceae; genus JANQPX01. The sequence continues at coordinate 6,801 of JBCCIN010000186.1, read as the reverse complement.
AACAAAAGGCAAACGCGAAACGCCGGCTCATCCGCAAAAGCTCCTCAACGATACTCATCAATCAAATCACGATCTTTTCCCTGCCGCTTACTTGTCATTTAGCACAAGAAACGCGGAAGTCACAGCAGTTGCGAAACCAGACATTGAACGGCGATGATGGGCCATGGGATCGCCAGGCGGACGGCCGGTCGGCGCACGCGTGGACCCGTCAGGCGTTCTGTGTTAGCGCTCCATGGCCATGCTCCAAAGCTCGAACAGACCAAGCCCGTGACCTTCTCGATCGTCGGCCGCTGCGCACATACCGGCATGCTCGGCATGGCCGTGTCGTCGTCGTCACCGGCGGTCGCCGCGCGCTGCGCCCATGCCCGCGCCGGCATCGGTGTCGTGTCTACCCAGAACGTGACAGATCCGACCCTCGGACCACGCGGCCTCGATCTGATGGCATCAGGCCGATCGGCCGGCGAAGCGATCGACAAGATCGTCGAGACCGCTCCGCATATCGCGCACCGCCAACTGCTCGCGGTCGACGCCGAAGGCCGGACCGCAACCTACTCCGGCGAGCGCACCCTCGGCATCCATGCCTCCGCCGAAGGCCTAGATGCCGCCGCCGGCGGCAATCTTCTGAAGAACGAGTCCGTGCCCTCCGGCATGCTCCACGCTTTCGCCGCCCATCCCGAGGACCATCTCGGCGACCGCCTGATCAAAGCCATGCGCGCCGCACTCGACGCCGGTGGCGAGGAAGGACCGGTCCATTCGATCGGCATGCTGATCACCGACAAGGTGCCCTGGCCCGTGGTCGATCTCCGCATCGACTGGACCGAGGACGACCCGATCACTGGCCTCGACGCTCTATGGCAAGTCTACAAGCCGCAGATCGACGCCTACGTCACCCGCGCCCTCGACCCCGAAGCCGCCCCCAGCTACGGCGTCCCCGGAGCGGTATGACAGCCTCATTGACTTGTGGGTGTCGTCGATGAACGTGCCAGGACTTTGAAGGGTATGCCGGCTGATCTCGGGCAAGTAGAAAGAGACCCGTCTCGAGGGGGCTGCGTACCCTTCCCTCGTCTGACGCTTTCGGCGAAGACGGTCCAACGTTAATGAGATGGTCATATCATGGGCGATCAGCACGACGCGAGCATGATGAACAACCTCTACTGGTGGGGCGTGCCGACGCTGTTTCGCTGCCCGCACCAGGGACCGGAAGGCGCCGACATCGCGCTCGTCGGCGTACCGCACTCCACCGGCAACGGCACCACCGAGCGTGACCAGCATCTCGGCCCACGCGCCGTCCGCAACATCTCCGCCCTCCAGCGCCGCGTCCACGGCAGCTTTGGCATCGATCCCTGGGAGACAGCAACGATCGTGGATGCCGGCGACGTCCCCTTCCCCCGTGCTAACGACAACGAGCATTGCATCGAACAGATCACCAGCTTCTTCAGGGAAGTCGACGCGGCCGGCGCGCGACCCGTCTCGATCGGCGGAGACCATTCGATCACCGGCGGCATCCTGCAGGCCCTGGGCAAGGGAAAGATAGCCGGCGGCGAGCCAGTGAGCCTCCTCCATCTTGACGCCCACACCGACGTCTTCACCAAGGTCGACCATTTCCTGGGCGCAAAGAAGTCAGCGGCCCACTGGGGTGCCTATCTCGCCGATCAGGGCCAGGTCGATCCCACCCGCTCCATGCAGATCGGCCTGCGCGGCCATCCCCGCACCCTGGACTGGCTGCAGCCTTCCTATGAATACGGCTACAACATCGTCACCATGGCGGATTATCGACAACGTGGCGCCGCCGACGTGATCGCCCAAGCGAAGGAGGTGCTCGCCGGCCGCCCCGTCTACATCACCTTCGATCTCGACTGCCTCGACCCAACGGTGGCGCCGGCCGTGGCCAATATCGAACCCGGCGTGAAGGGCTTCGACATCGACGAAGCCATCGCCCTCCTCCACGCCGCCCGCGGGATGAACGTCATCGGCGGTGACGTGGTCTGCCTGATGCCCACCAAGGACTCGCCGAACAATATAACAGCGATGGTTGCTGCGGCTGTCATGTTCGAGATGATCGCGATAATGGCGGAGGCGGTAAGCCCAACCTGATCAAGCGTGTCCCCCTTTGAAGAATTTACGTACGGCCTCGATCCTCGTCGCGCGATCGGGGAACGTTCCCTCGCCTGCGAACTTGCGAGCCATGTCGGCGCCGATCAGGAGCGCGCGTCTGGCAGCACCGGGGTTCGCCTTGCCCTGGCCCGCAATGTCGAACGCGGTGCCGTGGGCGGGTGTGGTGATGGGGAATCCGTAGCCACCGATCAGGGTGATGCCGCGATCGAATCCCATCAGTTTCATCGCGATCTGGCCCTGATCGTGATACATGGTGAGCACCGCGTCGTGCAGCCCGGCCTGCACGCGCAGGAACACGGTATCGGGCGAAAACGGTCCTTCCACCGCAAGCTGCCGTGCGGCCGCGGCACGAACCGCGGGCTCGATCACCTCGATCTCCTCCCGCCCGAAATTACCACCATCCCCCGCATGCGGATTGAGCCCGGCAACCGCCAGTCTCGGTCGCTCGAACCCGGCGGCCTGCATGCTCTCCAGGGTCAGATCGATGGCCCCCTCGATCCGCTCCCCGGTGATTTGGCCCGCGACCTCGGAAAGCGGGATATGGGAGGTAACACGCGCGTTCCAGACTTCGTCCAGGATATTGAATTCACTGCCATTTCTCGCAGCACCAATGGTCCGCCGGATGAATCCGATCTCATCGACATAGTCCGCTTCGGCAAGCCGCATGGAGTGCTTGTTGAACGGTGTGAACGCGACAGCATCGACGACGCCCGCGACCGCCATCTTGAGCGCGATGCGGAAGTTGACCAGCGCAAAATCCCCGCCTGCCTGCGACGATTCCCCAACCTTGAACTCAGCCGGATCGAGGTGGCCGAAGTCGGCAAGTGCTTGCCCCACCTCGACAAATCCGTCGAGATCCGAAAGCGCATGTTCGATCCCCGACTGCTCCTTGCCCATCGACCAGACCCGGCGATCGCCGAGGAGCATGATGTCGGCCGCGTCGCGCACCTCGGCGTCGTGGAGTAGCCGCGCGGAAAGCTCAGCACCGATGCCTGCCGGATCCCCCATGGCCAGCGCGATCAGCGGTTTGTTCTTGCCACTCATCCCAAACTCCCCTGCCCAACTCTTCTATCAGGCATAGCGAACCCCAAAGCCATCCGGCAAGCACCACCGCCCCGCAAGCCGCTCCCACCACCAAGACTATCTCAGGCAAGTCGAGGCCGGCATCCCCGATGCTCTTGACGGGGAGGGGGTTTCGTGCTGTCGGACAGCGGTTTGGCATCAACAATGTGCAGAGCGCCTGCCGTCAGGAGTAGTCAATGGCCAATGTCGCGGTGGTCGGTTCCCAATGGGGCGACGAAGGCAAAGGGAAGATCGTCGACTGGCTGTCCGAGCGCGCCGAGGTGGTGGTGCGCTTCCAGGGCGGCCATAACGCCGGCCACACACTGGTGATCGAAGGCGAGACCTATAAGCTCTCCGCGCTGCCATCCGGCGTGGTCCGGAAAGGCAAGCTCTCGATCATCGGCAATGGCGTCGTGGTCGATCCGTGGGCGCTTCTGAAGGAAATCGAAGGCCTGCGCAGCCAGGGCGTGTCGGTCGGCCCTGAAAGCCTGCGCATCGCAGAAAATGCGCCGCTGATCCTGCCGGTCCATGGCGAGCTCGATCGCGCCAAGGAACGGGTGAAGTCCGAGCGCAATGCCGGCGTCGGCAAAATCGGCACCACCGGCCGCGGCATCGGCCCCGCCTATGAGGACAAGATCGCGCGCCGTGCGGTGCGCATGTGCGATCTCGCGGATCCCGATTTGCTCGCGAAGAAGATCGATGACTTGTTGCTGCATCACAATGCCCTCAGGCGTGGTCTCGGCGAGGATGAAATCGAGGCTGGCCCTCTCGCCCAGCAACTGCTCGAGCTTGCCCCCAAGCTCCTTCCCTACACCGAGCCCGTCTGGCTGAGGCTGGCCGAGCTACGCCGCCGCGGCGCAAGAATTCTTTTCGAGGGTGCCCAGGGCGCGATGCTCGACGTCGATCACGGCACCTATCCCTTCGTCACCTCCTCCAACACCTTGGCCGCCGCGGCCGCGTCAGGTTCCGGCACCGGTCCCGACGCCGTCGGCTATGTGCTCGGCATCACCAAGGCCTACACGACGCGCGTCGGCGAAGGTCCGTTTCCGACCGAACTCGACGATGATGTCGGCCGAGGCCTCGGTGAGCGCGGCAATGAGTTCGGCACCGTTACCCAACGGCCGAGGCGCTGCGGCTGGTTTGACGCTGTCATGGTGCGTCAGGCGATCAAGATCGGCGGCATTCACGGCATGGCGCTCACCAAGCTCGACGTTCTTGACGGAATGGAGACGCTCAAGATCTGCACCGCCTACCGTCACTACGGGCAGACACTGCATCACTTGCCGGGCGGCATGAGCACCCAGGCTGGCGTCGAGCCGATCTATGAGGAGCTGGAAGGCTGGACTGACAGCACGCGCGGTGCCCGCAGTTTTGCGGATCTACCGGCGGAAGCGGTCAAATATATCAAACGTCTGGAAGAGCTGGTTGAAGCGCCGGTGGCACTCTTGTCGACCAGTCCCGATCGTGACGACACCATCCTTTTGCGCGATCCTTTCGCCGACTGAAGGTGAAACGCCACGATGTTCAGAAATACGGTTAAGAGATTGCGTTTCGGTTGATCCTCAACAAAAGCCTTTATTTCAAACGGCTAGATGGCTATGGATAACTACAATCCGCTGATGATAAACGATCGGCGCCCGCTTTTTCGATGCTTCAAGAGTATTCACATGCAGACTGCCGTCCAACGCCATGATCAAGAAAAGAATTCTGATTCGGAGACGCAGCGTCTGGTGACCAACAAACTGCCTGACAGCTTCGCCCAGCTCGCCAGCGAGCTGTGGGTGGCATCATCCGGCAGTGCGGGGCTTTTGAGCAGCGCGCTCGGCCGCGTGCTGAGCTGGAGGCTGGAAGAGGCTGAAGACATCCTCGACAGCGAACTTCGGCGGATCAAGCGCCGATTGACCCGTGTCGGTGAGGTCGAAGAGGCGGCGGGCATGGTCCTTCGCTACATTCGCGCAGCGGAAGAGGGAACGGCCAACATCAACCTTCGGATCATGGCCAAGGTGATCTGCGGCCTGGCGGCTCGCTCGCGCGCCAAAGCTTCGGATTTCCTGCGCTATGCCGATGCGGTCGCCTCGCTCACGGTCGAAGAAATCTGCGTCGTCACCTGCTTGCTGGAGAAGACTGCCGAACTCGACGAACTCGGTGTGACCAAAGATCGCGATAACAAGGCCTGGTCGAACATGATCGACGACCTCGTGCCGCGCATGTTCACGGACCAGCAGCATGTCGCGGAAATTCTCCTGGCGGCGTCGCGCACCGGCCTCGTTACCAAGGCCGCCCCTTTCAAGCTCGGGCCTTTCTGCACGACGCCCTTCCTGCGCGATCTCGCGGAGCTCGCATCGCTGCAACGTGCGATCACGGAAGAAGGTCTGGACTGAGAAAAACCTTGTGACACCAGCAAATCTTCTGTCGTTAATCTCAGGTTAACCTTCGTTGTGCAATGAGATCGGGAGTTCGCCAGTGTTGGGGCTCGGGATGACGTCCTTCCCAATCGGAGAAAACGGAATGATGAAGACGGCATGGCTTGCGCTCGGATGTGCAAGCTGCATCTTGGTCGCGGGCTGCACCACCAATCCCGACGGCACCCAGTCAGTCAACAAGACCGCTGTTGGTGGCGCGATCGGCGCCGTTGCCGGCGGCATCATCGGCAACCGGCTGGACAAGAAGGGTAGTCGTACCGGTGGCACCATAGCCGGCGCGGTCGCGGGCGCAGCAGCAGGCGGCGGCATCGGATATCTCTTCGACAAGCAGGAGCGCGAATTCGAGGAGGAACTTGCCAGGGAACAGGCGGCCAACCAGATCGAGATCGAGCGCGTACGCGATGATCTCCTGAAGCTGACCCTGGACAGCGAAGTCTCCTTCGATTTCGACAGTGCGGCGATCAAGCCCGCTTTCCAGCCCAGCCTGACCAAGCTCGCCAACGTGCTTGCGAAATATGATCGCAATCAGGTGACCATCGTCGGTCACACCGACGCCAGCGGCTCCGATGCCTATAATCAGGGCCTTTCCGTGCGGCGCGCCGAGGCCGTGGTCAGCGAACTGGCCAATCGCGGCGTGCCCAGCGGCATGATGCGCGCGGAAGGCCGCGGCGAGAGTCAGCCGCGCGCCGACAATGGCACCGAGGCCGGTCGCCAGCTCAACCGCCGGGTCGAGATCCTGATTCAGCCGGACCCGTCCACCGTCTGAGCGAGCGTGGCTCGCAGCATCGACGTACACTCTGATCTGGTGTGCAACCTGGCTTGGGTGCATATCCAGGCCGTGCTAAAGGGGCCATGACTTTCGTCATCAGCGGACATGATCGGTCCGCTGCAGGATCTTTCGACATCGGACGACATGGCTCCACCCCTCCTCACCCTGCGCAGTGCCTGTCTCGCAATCGGCAATCAGGCACTGTTCGCCGATCTCGATATCGCCATCGGTCGCAGCGATCGCATCTGTCTGGTGGGCAGAAATGGTGCGGGAAAATCGACGCTCCTGAAGGCGATCGCCGGCCTGATCGAGCTGGACAGTGGCGAGCGCTTCCTGCAGCCAAGAACCACCATCACCTATCTACCCCAGGAGCCGGAACTCGATGCCGGAAACACCGCGCTTGAGACAACGCTCAAGGGCCTGGCACCGGAT
>JBCCIN010000185.1:0-10061 GCA_039028235.1 Pseudomonadota bacterium | reverse complement strand
CGCCGCCTGCTTTCTCGAAAGCATGGGCTCGGTCGGCGTCGCCGGCTTCGGCTACGGCATCCGTTACGATCACGGCCTGTTTCGTCAGACCTTCGACGACGGCGTCCAGGTGGAAAAACCGGAGGACTGGCTCTCCTTCGGTAATCCCTGGCAGTTCGAACGCCCCGAGGTGGTCTACGAAATCGGATATCTTGGCAAAGTCGACCCCTGCGAAAAGAGCGGCCATGATGAGCGAAGGCGCGTTTGGAACCCAGCAATGCGGGTGCTCGCCGTTGCCTATGACACGCCGATCGCCGGCTGGCGAGGTGAGCGGGTCAACACCCTTCGCCTCTGGTCCGCGCGCTCGCCGGATCTCATGCGCCTCGACGAGTTCAATCGCGGCGACTACCTGGGCGCGCTCACCGACCAGGCCGAAGCGGAGAGCATCTCCCGCGTGCTCTATCCCGACGACTCGACCGAGATCGGCCAAGAGCTGCGTATCCGCCAGGAATATTTCTTCGTCTCCGCCTCGCTCCAGGACCTGATCCGCCGGCATCTCGATCAATATCCCGATCTTTCGAACCTGCCCGAGCAGGCTGCGATACAGCTCAACGACACCCACCCGGCGCTCGCCGTTCCCGAACTCATGCGTCTCCTGGTCGACGAGCACGGGCTGGCCTGGGCGGAGGCCTGGCGGATCACCCGCGGGTGCATCGCCTACACCAACCACACCCTGATGCCGGAGGCTCTGGAAAGCTGGCCAGTCACGTTGATTGAGCGTCTGCTGCCGCGCCACATGCAGATCATCAACCTCCTCCACGCCGATCAGATGCAGGCGCTGAAAGCTGATGGCATCCAGGACAAGGAAACGCTCGCTGCCCTCACCCTGATCGACGACACCAACGGCCAGCGTGTGCGCATGGGCCATCTCGCCTTCTTCGGCTCCCATCACGTCAATGGCGTTTCGGCGCTGCATTCGGAGCTGATGAAGGAAACGGTCTTCAAGGCGCTGCACAGGCGCTATCCGGAGCGGATCGTCAACCAGACTAACGGCATCACGCCGAGACGCTGGCTGAAGCAATGCAATCCTGCCCTCTCAGACCTGGTGACCGAGGCGATCGGCGATCGCTGGATCGGCGATCTCGAGGCGATTGAGACACTGGCGCCGATGGCCGACGATGCCGCCTTTCGCGAGCGTTTCGCCGGCGTCAAGCACGCCAACAAGGAGGCCCTCGCCCGCAGGATCCAGGATCTCATGGGCATCTCGGTCGATCCCACCGCGATGTTCGACGTTCAGATCAAGCGCATCCACGAATATAAACGCCAACTTTTGAACATCCTTGAAGCCGCAGCACTCGCAGCTGAGATCCGCGCCAACCCGACCGAAAACTGGACGCCGCGGGTCAAGATCTTCGGCGGCAAGGCGGCGGCCTCCTATCACGTCGCGAAGATGATCATCAAGCTGATCAACGACGTCGCCCGTGCGATCAACCGCGACCCCGTGATCGGTGATCGCCTCAAGGTCGTCTATCTGCCGGACTACCGGGTCTCGCTTGCGGAAAAGATCATCCCCGCCGCGGATCTCTCGGAGCAGATCTCGACCGCGGGCATGGAGGCATCGGGCACCGGCAATATGAAATTCGCCCTCAACGGCGCCCTCACCATCGGCACGCTCGACGGCGCCAATGTCGAAATCAAGGAACGGGTCGGCGACGACAACATCTTCATCTTCGGCCTCGTCGCCGACGAGGTGCTGGATGTCCGGCGAAAGGGCTACGATGCTAGAGCGGCGGTCAAGGAGACGCCGGCCTTGGCAGAGACACTCAAGGAGATCGAGAGGGGTGTGTTCTCGCCGGACGATCCGGGCCGTTTCCATGATCTGGTCAACGGCCTGCTGAGCAACGATTATTTCATGGTCACCGCGGACTTTGCCGCTTACGCTGATATGCAGAGGCAGGTCGACAAGCAGTTCCTGGACGCCGACGCCTGGATGCGTCGGGCCGTGCTTAACACGGCGAATGCCGGCTGGTTCTCATCGGACCGCACGATCCGTGGCTACGCCCGCGACATCTGGGGCGTCGAGCCTGTTCCGCCGGGGGAGCGACATGGGTGACAGCACCCTATCGAAGGCAACGATCACGGCGATTATCGCTGGCGATCACGCTGATCCCTTCGCCATCCTGGGGTCGCGCGCCGCGACGGGCGGGACTCTGGTTCGTGCCTTCGTACCAGATGCCGAAGCTCTGACGGTCTTGGACAGCGATGGCGGGACGTCTATCGCCGAACTCTCGCGCCTCCACGACGATGGCCTGTTCGAGGGTGTCCTCGCTGATCGAACGCCTCCGTTCAGCTACCGCCTCCAGGCCACACGCGGCGGCGACACCTGGACCTTCGAAGACCCCTACCGCTTTTCGCCCGTCATCGGCGATATCGACAATTATCTCCTAGGCGAGGGCAGCCACAAGCGGCTCTGGGAGCGGCTCGGCGCGCATCTGATCGAGCATGAGAATGTTGCCGGCGCTCATTTCGCGGTCTGGGCACCCAACGCGAAACGAGTCTCGGTAGTTGGCGATTTCAATGGCTGGGACGGGCGCCGCCACCCGATGCGCCTTCATCCGGGCACGGGCGTTTGGGAGATCTTTTTGCCCGATGTCGCCGAAGAGGCAGCCTATAAATTTGAAATCAAGGATCGAAACGGCAAGCTTCTCCCGCTCAAGGCCGATCCCTTCGCCTTCGGTGCCGAGCTTCGTCCGAAGACCGCCTCCGTGGTTCGGGACGTCGACAGCTTTTCCTGGACGGATGCGGACTGGCTAAGTCAACGTCACGGACGCGTCGCCCCTGGAGCACCGGTGAGCATTTACGAGGCCCATCTCGGCTCTTGGCGACGCGGCGAAGACAACCGCTTCCTGTCATACGATGAACTCGGGGACCAGTTGATCCCTTATGTTGTCGACATGGGCTTCACCCATATCGAGCTTCTGCCGATCACCGAGCATCCGTTCGACGGCTCCTGGGGCTATCAGCCGATCGGCCTCTTCGCGCCGACCGCACGCCACGGTGACCCCGCCGGTTTCGCGCGCTTCGTCGACCGCTGCCATCAAGCCGGGATCGGTGTCCTGCTGGACTGGGTGCCAGGCCATTTTCCGACTGACGAACACGGCCTGGGCCGCTTCGACGGCACCGCCCTTTACGAACACGAAGACCCGCGCCAAGGCTTCCACCAGGACTGGAACACCCTGATCTACAATTACGGCCGTCCTGAGGTCGCGAACTATCTGCACGCCAACGCGCTCTTCTGGCTCGACCGCTATCACCTGGATGGCCTGCGCGTCGACGCCGTCGCCTCCATGCTCTATCTCGACTACTCGCGTGAGGAGGGCGAGTGGGTGCCGAACCGCTTCGGCGGGCGCGAAAATCTCGAAGCGATCGACATGCTGAAGCGCGCGAACGAGCTCGCTTACGGCGAACATCCGGGCGTCATGACAGTGGCCGAAGAATCGACCGCCTGGCCAGGCGTGTCCAAACCGACTTTCGCTGGCGGGCTCGGCTTCGGCTTCAAATGGAACATGGGCTGGATGCACGACACCCTGCTCTATATGGGCAAGGACCCGATCCATCGCCGCTGGCATCACCATCAGATGACCTTCGGCCTGCTCTATGCATTCAGCGAAAACTTCGTGCTGCCGCTCTCCCATGACGAGGTGGTGCACGGCAAGGGCTCGATCCTGGCACGCATGCCCGGCGATAGCTGGCAGCAATTCGCCAACATCCGCGCCTACTACGCCTTTATGTGGGGGCATCCCGGCAAGAAGCTTCTGTTCATGGGCCAGGAGTTCGCGCAGGGTGCTGAGTGGAACGCCGAGCAGTCACTTGACTGGCATCTGCTCGATGTCGACTGGCACAAAGGTGTGCAGGCGTTGGTAAGGGATCTGAACCGGCTCTATCGGGAGGAGCCCTCGCTGCACAGGCGGGACTGCGACGGGGCAGGCTTCGAATGGCTGGAGGCCAACGACGCCGAGGCCTCGGTCCTGGCCTGGCTTCGAAAGGGCGGGGAGGAGGATGCGCCAGTGCTGGTGATCTCGAACTTCACCCCCACACCCCGCGAAGCCTATCGCCTCGGGTTGCCGGCCCATGGCCGCTGGCGCGAGATCCTGAACAGCGATGCCGAGACCTATGGCGGCTCCGGCATGGGGAATCTGGGCGTGATCGAGACCGAGGAGATCGGGAGCCATGATCGCCCCTTTTCGGCGACGATCACGCTGCCGCCGCTGGCCACGGTCTGGTTTCGGCTGGACCACTGAACGAACGATAAAATCGAGGAGGCAAACATGGCGACGAGGGAACAGCGCGGCTCGCAACTGGCGCGAAACAGCATGGCTTACGTGCTTGCCGGTGGCCGCGGCTCACGTCTTCTGGAAATGACCGATCGGCGCGCGAAGCCCGCGGTGTTCTTCGGCGGAAAAAGCCGGATCATCGATTTCGCGCTTTCGAACGCGCTCAATTCCGGCATCCGCAGGATCGGCGTCGCCACGCAGTACAAGGCCCACTCTCTGATCCGCCATCTGCAGCGCGGCTGGAGTTTTTTGAGACCGGAACGAAACGAAGGTTTCGACATCCTCCCCGCCTCCCAGCGCATTTCCGAAGACAAGTGGTATGCGGGCACGGCCGATGCCGTCTATCAGAATATCGACATCATCGAGGACTACGATCCCGATTACATGGTCATCCTGGCAGGCGACCACATCTACAAAATGGATTACGAGCTGATGCTCGAGCAGCACGTCAATTCAGGCGCTGACGTCACCGTCGGCTGTCTCGAAGTGCCGCGCATGGAGGCAACTGGTTTTGGCGTCATGCATGTCGACGAGGATGATCGCATCGTCGACTTTCTGGAGAAGCCAGCCGATCCGCCGGGCATGCCGGACAAGCCCGATATGGCGCTCGCCAGCATGGGCATTTATGTCTTCAACACGACGTTCATGTTCGAGGAGCTGCGCCGCGACGCCGCCGACGAGGACAGTGCTCGCGACTTCGGCAAGAACATCATTCCCTACCTTGTGGAGAACGGCAAAGCCGTCGCCCATCGCTTCCCGAATTCCTGTGTCAGGAGCGGTGCGGAGCCCGGCGACGAGCCCTATTGGCGGGATGTCGGTACGATCGATGCTTACTGGCAGGCCAATATCGATCTCACCGACTTCACCCCGGCGCTCGATCTCTACCATCAGGACTGGCCGATCTGGACCCATGCCGAGATCACCCCGCCCGCCAAATTCGTGCATGACGAGGAGGACCGGCGCGGCATGGCGACCAGCTCCATGGTCTCCGGCGGATGCGTGGTTTCAGGCAGCAAGATCGACCGATCTCTGCTGTTCACCGGCGTGCATTGCCATTCCTACAGCCAGCTCGACGGCGTCGTCGCTCTGCCCTATGCACAGATCCGACGAAAGGCAGAGCTCAAGAACGTGGTGATCGACCGCGGCGTCGAGATCCCGGAAGGCCTGGTGGTCGGTAAGGAGCCGGAGCTGGACGCCAAGCGCTTTCGGCGCACGGAGAGCGGAATCTGCCTGATCACCCAGCCGATGATCGACAAGCTACCGAGCTAGAACATGCAGGTTCTTTCAGTCACCTCGGAGTTCTATCCGCTGATCAAGACCGGCGGCCTCGCCGATGTCGCAGGCGCACTTCCGGGTGCCCTCGCCGCTGAGGGTGTCGAGATGCGCACCCTCCTTCCCGGCTACCCCGCCGTCATGGACGGTCTGACATCAACCCAGCCGCTGGTAGCGGCCGATCTGTTCGGCGGTGCCGCCAGACTGCTCTCGGCAACGGCGCCGGACGGTGCCGATCTGATCGTGATCGATGCACCCCATCTCTATGATCGTCCCGGCAATCCCTATCTCGGTCCGGATGGCAAGGACTGGCCGGATAATCACTTTCGCTACGCTGCCCTCGCCTGGCTCGCGGCCGAAATCGGCAAGGGCCTGCTCGAAGACGAGGACTATCGCCCCGATATCGTCCACGGCCATGACTGGCAGGCCGCGCTTACCCCCGTCTATCTCGCCGGGACCCAGGGAAGACCGGGAACGATCGTCACCATTCACAACCTCGCCTTTCAGGGCGTCTTTCCCGCAAGCGAACTCTCAGCGCTGAAGCTGCCACCGTCGAGCTTCACACTGGATGGCCTCGAATATTGGGGCAAGATCAGCTTCCTGAAGGGCGGCCTTCGCTATGCCGATCACCTCACCACCGTGAGCCCGACCTATGCACGGGAAATCTCCACACCTGATGCGGGCATGGGCCTGGACGGTGTCCTACGCGAACGAAGCGATGCGCTCACCGGCATCACCAACGGCATCGATGCTTCGGTCTGGAACCCCGCCGACGATGCCAATATTGCCAAAACCTATGGCCTGCGCTCGCTCCGGGCGAAGGCTGGGAACAAAGCGGCCCTCCAGGAGCGGCTCGCCCTCGATGTCGATCCCGAAGCCCTGCTGTTCTGCGTGATCAGCCGGCTGACCGAGCAAAAAGGGTTCGATCTTCTGCTCGATGCCCTGCCCACGCTCGTCGAAAACGGTGGCCAACTCGCCATGCTCGGCAGCGGCGATCCAGCGCTCGAAGCGGCATTCGCTGCCGCCGTACGAGAAAATCGGGGCCGCATCGGCGCGGTCTTCGGCTATGACGAGCAGCTTTCCCATCAGCTCCAGGCAGGCGCCGATGCGATCCTCATTCCATCCCGCTTCGAGCCCTGCGGCCTTACTCAGCTCTACGGTCTGCGCTACGGCACGCTTCCGATCGTCGCTCGGGTAGGCGGGCTCGCGGACACGGTGATCGATGCCAACCAGGCTGCCCTCAATGACGGCGTCGCCACCGGGTTTCAGTTCTCGCCGGACAGCGCCGATGCCCTGCGCACCGCCCTCGAACGCGCCTTTGCCCTCTATCGCGACAAGAAAACCTGGCACCAGGTGCAGCGCCGCGCCATGGGTCGAAAGGTCGACTGGTCCGCCCCGGCCAAGGCCTATGCCGCCCTCTATCGAGAGCTTCGTTCCGCAGCCAAAGCGGCGGCCTGAACGGCATCATGGCGACGCGAGGCTTCACCGTCTGGCCAGGCCGACCCTACCCGCTGGGGGCGACCTTCGATGGCGGCGGCGTCAATTTCGCGCTGTTTTCCGCCCATGCCGAACGGGTTGAGCTCTGCCTCTTCTCCTCCCGCGGGCGCGAGATCGAGCGCATCGACCTGCCCGAGCATACCGACGAGGTCTGGCACGGCTATCTGCCGGACATCATGCCTGGCCAGCTCTACGGCTACCGCGTCCACGGCCCCTATGCGCCCGAACAGGGGCACCGCTTCAACCCGGCGAAACTGCTGCTCGACCCCTACGCCAAGCAGATCACCAAGGGCATCCGCTGGTCGGATGCGCTCTATGGCTACCGTGTCGGCAGCGGCCGCGCGGATCTCTCCCAAGACCGCCGGGACAGCGCGTTTGCCATGCCGAAGTGCGTGGTGGTCGACCCGGCCTACGCCTGGGGGGACGAGTGCCCGCCGGCCACACCCTGGTCGGAGACGGTGATCTACGAGGCCCACACCCGCGGCCTCACCATGCAGCAGCCGGACATTCCCGTGGCCGCGCGGGGCCTTTTCACCAGCCTGACCGCACCCCCGGTGCTCGACCACCTGGTAGAGCTCGGCATTACCGCGATCGAGCTCCTCCCGGTACAGGCATTCTTCGACGAGCCCCACCTTCTGGAAAACGGTCTGTCCAACTATTGGGGCTACAACAGCATCGGTTTTTTTGCACCGGAACCTCGCTACCTGGGACCTGGAGGCATCCGCGACTTCCAGGCCATGGTGCACCGCCTGCACGACGCCGGCATCGAGGTCATCCTGGATGTCGTCTACAACCACACAGCCGAAGGCAGCGAACTCGGCCCGACGCTATCCTTTCGCGGTATCGACAATGCCAGCTATTACCGCCTCCTGGCCGACAATCCCCGCTTCTACGTGAACGACACCGGCTGCGGCAACACGCTGAACCTGACCCATCCGCGCGTCGTACAGATGGTGATGGACAGTCTCCGCTACTGGGTCGAGGTGATGCATGTCGACGGCTTTCGCTTCGATCTCGCCACCGTGCTAGGACGCGAAACCTACGGGTTCGATCCACATAGCGGCTTTCTTGACGCGATTAGACAGGATCCAGTGCTCAGCACCAAGAAACTGATCGCCGAACCTTGGGATGTCGGGCCTGGCGGCTATCAGGTCGGTAATTTTCCGCCCGGCTGGTCCGAGTGGAACGACCGCTACCGGGACACGGTGAGACGGTTCTGGCGCGGCGACGACGCCATGCTGCCAGACATTGCGAGGGGCCTCCTCGGCTCGAGTCACCAGTTTGAACACCGGGGACGCAGCCCCTTCGCCAGCATCAATTTCATCACCTCACATGACGGCTTCACCCTTGCCGACCTGGTCAGCTATGACCACAAGCACAACGAGGCGAATCGCGAGGGCAACCGCGACGGCCATGACGCCAACCACAGCTGGAACCACGGTATCGAGGGACCCACCGACGACCCCGACATTCTGGAGCTGCGCGCGCGGCAAAAGCGCAACATGCTGGCTACACTGCTCTTTTCTCAAGGCACGCCGATGCTTCTCGCCGGCGACGAGTTCGGCAATTCACAAGCCGGCAACAACAATGCCTATTGCCAGGACAACAAGATCGGCTGGCTCGCGGGCTATCAGCCCGAGGGCGAACTTGACGATGACAACTCAGGCGAGATCGCCTTCGTGCGGCGGCTCATCGCCTTCAGGAAAGCACATCCTGTCCTGCGCCGGGGGCGATTTCTCCATGGCAAGACCGTTTCGCCGGACGGCATCAAGGATGTCACCTGGCTAAGCCCGGACGGCAAGGAAAAGACACCGGATGACTGGACCAATGGCTGGGCACGTTCGATAAGCCTGATGCTCGCGGGCGATGCCGGGAACGACCGGAACGCACGCGGCATGCTCACTACCGACGACATCCTGCTGATCATGCTCAACGCTCATCACGAGGCCATCGATTTTGCCCTGCCGACAGTCCCGGTCAAAGGTGACTGGAGGCTGGAGATCGATACCGCTGAGCCTGACCTTGGTCCGAACGCAACCGCCGGCCATGCACAGGGCGATATCGTTGCGATTACCGCGCGGAGCCTCGTCGTCTGGTCCCTGGACAAGGCGGCGTGAGTCCTGGAAATCCGCTCGACCGCCTGGCAGCGGCGCACCGGATCGAGTCCGACTACATCGACATCTGGGGCCAACGGCAAACCATCGGCGAGAACAGTAAACGCGCCCTCCTTGCCGCCATGGGCGTGGCTGCCGACAGCGACACCGAAATCGACGCCAGCCTCGAAGCCGCGCGGCAGGAAGCTTTTTCGCGTTTGGCCCCGGTGGGTCTGGTCATCACCGACGGCGAACCTCTGAAGGTTCCTGTCACGACCAACGCCGTCGCGTCCGGCCGGATCGCCTGGAGGTTCGTCACCGAAAGCGGTGAGCAAATGGAAGGCGACGCGGTGCTCTCGGCCCTCGACGTCTCGGAAGCAACCGCTAGCCGCATCCGACGCCCGCTTCCTCTCCCGCTTCGGCCGGCACCAGGCTATCACCGCCTGACGCTCACCTTCGATGACAGGGAAACGGCGGAGACCGAGATCATTGTCACGCCGAAACGCGCGTTCTGGCCCTCATGTCTCGATCGCCATGGCGGCGTTGCCGGCCTCACCGCACCCCTCTACGGTCTCCGCTCCGGCCGGAACGCCGGCATCGGCGATTTTACCGACCTGGCGGTTCTTGCAACGAAGACGGCCCCGATGGGCGCTGATTTCATCGGCATCAACCCCGTCCATGCGCTCTTTCCCGCCGAGCCCGGTCGCATCAGCCCCTATTCTCCCTCCAGCCGTCTCTTTTTGAACACATTGCTGATCGCGCTGGATCAGGTGCCAGAGTTGATGCCGTCGGAGGCTGCGAGGCAACTCCTGAACGACAGCGACACTCTCCAGCGATTGCGCGCCTCCGATCTGGTCGACTACCCCGCCGTCGCCGATTTCAAGCT
>JBCCIN010000184.1:0-10071 GCA_039028235.1 Pseudomonadota bacterium | reverse complement strand
GCGTTCCGTTGCCGCCGCATGGCTGTCGACGGCGCTCGGATCGACCGGCAGCGGCTCCTGACCGGCAAGACCGCAGAGATAGACCGTGCCGTCCGGGCGGGGAAAAAGCTCCGGCGTATCGTCCATGCCGTCATGGCCTCTGACGTCGGCAAACAGAGCCTCTGCCGGAACTGGCTTTTTCGGGCGCAAGACGACGCTGTGCCCCTTCAGCCCATAGACGTCCGGAAGCGGCAGCCACCGTGCCGCCATCGCTGACCAGGGACCCATGGCGATCACCACAGCATCGGTTTCGAAAAGACGATTGTCGATCTCGACGCCGTGCACGCACGTGCCGTCCTGGCGACGCGCAACGCCGGTGACCTCGCCGATTACGGCTCGCGCGCCTCTCGCCACGGCCCTGTCGACCAAGCCGCGCGTAAAGGCGGCAGGCGTAACCTGGGCCGTGGTCTCCGTCGTCCCGAGCTGACCGCTTACCGCGACGCGGATATCCAGCCAGGAACGTGATGTGCTGTGCCGATCCAGGCCAGAGCCCCGCCTCGCATCGGCGCGGGCCGCAAACGTGTCGAGCCGGCGATAGCCCCAGGGATTGCCGTGAATTTCGGCCAGTTCGGCATGCAGCGCGAAGCTCCGGCGAGCGAGTGGTGCCAGAGCCGATCCGTCACACCAGTCCAGTGCCAGAAATCCGCCGGATTTCCCGGAGGCTGCACCGGCGATCTCGTGCCGCTCGATCAGCAGAACGTCGGCGCCCTCAAGGCTCAGATAGTAGGCAAGACAAGCCCCGATCACCCCACCGCCGCAGATGGCTACACGCATGGCATCATCCTTTAAGTGCCGCGCCGATGGCCGCTTCCTCCGATGTCACGATAGCACGATTTAGACCAAATGCGCCCGCGCAGCGCTGTCTCCAACCGCGATCACCCGAATGCCCGGACGGCTCTTTTCACCGGCGATCAGAAAACTCCTGTGGTGATAGGGGAGCCTGGCGATTATTGTCCGGCCAAGGATTTGCATTCCCAGCGGCATGAGAGATTTGACCCATGAGCGTTCCCGAGAGATTCAGACAAGCCGTCGTCATTGTTCACGGCATGGGCGAGCAGCGTCCGCTCGAAATGCTGAACCGGTTCATCAAGGCAGCCCTGCCCGGCGCCAACGTCAATCCGCGTGACGACGATGCACCGGTGTTTTACTCCAGGCCGGAGGAGGTGACTCATTCCTACGAGTCGCGGCGTTACCTTGCGCCGGGGACCGAGCAATATGACCAGACCGAGTTCTTCGAGTATCACTGGGCCCATTTGATGCAGGGCAATCAGCTCAGCGATCTCTGGACAACCTTTCGAAGGATGTTGTTTCAGCCGCCTTGGACAGTTCCAAAAGGGATGCGCGGCATCTGGTGTATCTTCTGGGTGTTGATCATTGCCGCGTTCTTTTACTTCTGGTCACTCGACATCGAGTTCGGGGTTGTCCCGTGGGAGGACGTCGTCCGCACCCTCGCTGGAACGGGTTTGGCGGGAACGGCTCTGACCTGGCTTCTCACGAAGATCCTCCCAGGCAAGATCAACGCCAGTTTCGTCGATGTCGTGCGCTATCTCGACACCTCGCCGCGCTCCTATGCCGTCCGCCGAGAGATCCGTAAGGGCATGGTCGAGATGCTGCAGGGCTTGCATGACACCGGGCGTTACCAACGCGTAATCGTCGTCGCCCACAGTCTCGGCGCTTACATCGCCTATGACGGCATCACCTCGCTCTGGGTCGCCATGAACCAAGAGCATGACGGCGGTGCGTCCGGGCAAATCGATCCGACGATTCTCAAGCAACTCGAAGATGAAGCGCAACAGCTGCTCGCCAAGCCATCGGGTGAAGAGCCGCTCGACAATCCATCGAGCGAAAACGAGGAATTCCGGAAGAAACAGCCGGAGCTCTGGCAAGAAATCCGCAAGCAGGGATGTCCCTGGCTGATCACCGACTTCGTGACGGTCGGCACGCCGATGTATATGGCGGATCAGCTGATATCGACCGATCCCGGCGATTTTGGCGAGCGGGTGGTGCGCCGGCAGCTGCCGGTCTGCCCGCCGCGGCCGGACCTGCCTGGCAGCACCGTCGGCAAGACCCTGTACTCATATCCTTATGGCGGCGCACAGGTGCTCTATCACGGCGCACCCTTCGCGGTGACCAGGTGGACCAATATGTGGTTTCCAGCGCGCTTCGGCTTCTTCGGTGACTGGTTCGGCGGCCCGCTTGCCCCGCTGTTCGGCCGCGGCATCGCCGATCATGAGCTAGAGGGCAACAAGCCAAAGCGGTTCCTCCCCGCCTGGGCGCACGCACTCTATTTCAGCTTTCCCGAGGACGTAACGCCCGAGTCCGTGACGACAGTGCTGCGCGAGGCGCTTGATTTGAAGCGTTAGGGTTGATCTGACGTCTTACAACGAAGAGTGTCAGCGCAGATAACCGATCTCGCTTACTCAGTTCGATTTGATTGCGCTGTGATTGAGGTGCGGGTAATCAGGCGACGATCATTCCGGCTCTGGGCAATTTGAACGGCAAGCGGTGAGAACATGTCAAACCAAGACACTGCTGATCGAATCAAGAAATTGATGGATCAAGGGAAGTACGACGTATCACTTGAGCAGATCGAGGCTGAGTTGGGCCGACTTGCGCGACTGACAGATGTCGAAAAGGAGCGCGAAAACAATAGCCCAGTATCGGTTGGGAAACATAAGATCAAATACTACGTGAGACTGCAACAACTCAAGGCCATTTCACTAGCTCGAACGGGAAATGTTGAGAGCGCCTACGGAATTCTGAGTGATCTTGAAGAGCAAGGCCACGATGATCCGGAGACTCTCGGTCCGTTGGCGCGGACAGCCATGGACCTGTATGATCGGACCGGTGATCTAGAACATCTTCGACATTCGCGGGATACCTATAAGCGCTCGTTTGACCGGTCGGTCGAGAATAGAGCGCCTGACTACTACGTCGGTATCAACACGGCTGCGAAGAGCGTTTTTCTCAATGATACGGAGACAACGGAGAAGTACGCCGACGAAGTTGAGAACATCGTTGGAAAGCGCGTCTGGCGACCCAGCAAAAAGTACAACTACTGGCACGCGGCAACGGTCGCGGAAGTCCAGCTGATCAAGAAGCAATTTAACAAGGCTGGCGGTCTCTATCAGAAAGCAGTCGAATACTTTCCAGACGAAGTCGGCTCCCATAGTACGACATGGCTACAGGCCCGTCGCCTCCTGACCGCAATGCGCGCGCTGCCCGAAGAGCAGAACGTGGTCTGGCAAGCATTCCGACATCTGAGGGATGCCTCGCCTGATCCGTCTGTATTAGCGCCCCCTTACAGACGCTTGCGCGTCTACGCCTTTGATCCGAGCCTCGCCGCACAATTCGATATGGCAACCGTCAACAATTTGACCCTTGAGGTCAGATGGGAGACGGGGAAGCTTTCCGATGACGAGGGCGGCGACTACAGAGGAAAGGACGGAAATAGCAGTCTCAACCATGGCCCAATCGGCGAATACATCGAAGTCATCGACTACGATCCGGCCAGTGATTGTTTCTATGAGCCCGTGAACCTTGATGACCCTCGCCTGCTTGCCACTGACGGACTGGCACCTTCTGAAGGAAGCCCGCAATTCCATCAGCAGATGGTCTATGCAGTGGCGATGAGCGTTATCGACCGGTTCGAAGTTGCTCTTGGGCGCCCCGCACTATGGTCTTCTCGTCTTGTGACGAACGAATCGGGCAAGGGATTTAGCGAGGAGTTCGTGCAGCGGCTGCGCATTTACCCGCATGCCCTGCGCGAGGCCAATGCCTATTACAGCCCTGACAAGAAAGCGCTCTTGTTCGGTTACTTTCCTGCTGACAGGGCCGAACCGCACACAGCGACAGGGAATGTCGTGTTCACCTGTCTGTCGCACGATATCATCGCCCACGAAGTCTCCCATGCTCTGCTCGATGGCCTGCATCCCCGTTTCGCGGAGCCCACCAACGATGACGTGCTAGCGTTCCATGAAGCCTTTGCCGACATCGTCGCCTTATTTCAGCATTTTTCACATGCAGATGTCCTGGAAGACGAAATTGCGCGTACGCGCGGTGATCTGAACAGCGAAAACCTGCTCGTGGCGCTCGCCCAACAATTTGGTAAAGCAACAGGCTGCCGTGGCGCCCTACGTGATGCTATCGGCGAACAAGATGACAAGACCCACGAATGGAAACCGCGTAAGCCCAACCCTTTGGACTACAGCGAGAAACGAGGCCCCCACGAACGGGGTGCCATTCTCGTGGCAGCCATCTTTGATGCCTTCCTGACCATCTATCGCGCTCGGATCGCCGATCTCGTACGCATAGCGAGCGGAGGAAGCGGTATCCTTCGTAAAGGCGCACTCCATCCGGATCTCGTTGTCCGACTGGCGTCGGAGGCAGCAAAGACGGCACGGCATTTTGTACAGTTGTGTATTCGCGGACTCGACTATTGTCCGCCTGTCGACATCACTTTTGGTGATTATTTGCGGGCGATCATCACGGCGGACGTCGACATTGTACCCAATGATGATTGGAGCTATCGCCTCGCCATCATAGAAGCCTTCGAGCGGCGAGGCATTTATCCGCATGACGTCCGGAATCTCTCGGTGGAAAGCTTGGTTTGGCGTCCTCCACGTCAGGAAGAATTCGACATCAAGTCACTGTTCTCAGATTCAGAAGAAGATGAGGCACTCAAGCCGGAATGGCGGCCTGCTGCCAATAGGCAGGAACTATGGAGCAAGATGCGCGAGAATGAAGATCAAGTGAAGCGATGGCTGACCAGACTCTGCACGCCGCTTCAAGCAGATGAGCTGGGCTTGAATTTGAGCGCCGATGCGCCGCGGAGCCTGGTCTTCGAAGGCGGCAGACCGGCGGTAGAGGTCCATTCCGTACGGGTAGCGCGTCGCACCAAGCGAGACGGTGAGCAAATGACGGACCTCGTCGTGGAAATCCTCCAGAGTCGCCGAGGGTATCTGAGCGAGGAGCGTCAGCAGAAGATAGAGCGACGCAAGCGGCGTCTGCCGGACCGCGAGGAGGGCGACTTCACCATGCGTGGGGGATGCACATTGCTGATCGATCCGGCGACCAGCCGCGTCCGCTATGCGATTACCAAGCACATTCTTAGCGGTTCGCGGCTAAGCCAACAGCGGACTTATTTAGGCGGCGAAGACTCGTCATTGCGTGCACTCTATTTTGGTAATGCTAACGAGAAACGTGATGAACCCTTTGCACTTCTGCATCGCGACATGGAGGCTTGAGCGAGATGGCCTTGAGTTCAGGAAGGCTTCTACCCGAAACTGGCGTGACCGTGCGCATGTACAATACCGGCTTTGGTGATTGCTTTCTACTTGCCTTTCCCCGCGGCCGCGAAAGGCGCCCATTTTACATGTTGATCGACTGCGGCGCACACAGTCAGTACGGGGGCGGTGCCAAGCACACCAAAAGGGTCGTCTCGGATATCCGAAAGGCAACTGATGGCTATCTTGATATCGTCGTTATTACGCACGAACACACTGATCATCTCAGCGGCTTCCATTCTGCTCGCGAAGACTTTGAGAAGTTTAAAATTGGTGAGATCTGGTTCGCATGGACGGAAGACAACCGAGACCCGCTTGTAAAAGACCTGGACAAGCACAAGGCGCTTGCGTTGCGTGGGTTACAAGCAGCTCATGGCAAATTAAAGAGTCTCGGCTCCAAAGAGATGGCTGACAACTTGCAAAGTTTGCTGGGGTTCTACCAACTCGGTCGTGGCCTTGGCATTTCGACGCGCAATGTTCGGGACAACATCGAGAGTTTGGTCAAGAAAGATAAGGTCCGCTACCTGAAGCCAAAGCGATCACCGTTGCCTCTGCCGACTGTCGAGGGCGTACGCATTTTTGTTCTAGGGCCGCCGGAAAACGAGCGCTTCCTGCTTGCTGCTGATCCGACAGGAAGTGCTGGCGAAGTCTACGAACATGATGAGACGAACCACCCTGACGACGCTTTGGCAAGTGCACTGGTGATGGATTCGAGTGATGTCTTCTCGAACGATTACAGCGAGTTCGAACGCTCACAACCTTTTGCAGGCAACCACAGACTGCCGGTGAGTAAGGTTAAGTCGAACAAAAAGTCTTACGGCTTCTTTCACGACAATTATGGTTTCAAGAAGAATGACGCCCAAAAGTGGAGGCGGATTGATGAGAGCTGGTTGGGCGCATCGGAGTCGCTGGCGCTAAAGCTGGATTCGGCGACCAACAATACCAGCCTTGTGCTGGCCATCGAGCTCGGCAGGAATGGCAAGGTGTTGCTGTTTCCCGGTGATGCCCAGGTCGGCAATTGGAGGTCATGGCATGATGGCGGATGGTCCAAAGAAAATGGCCTGGACGAGGGCGAGGAGATCACGGCGGCGGACCTGTTGCGGCGGACGGTGCTGTACAAGGTCGGCCATCACGGCAGCCATAATGCGACGCTGCGTGAGCAGGGCCTGGAACTGATGACCAGCGACGAGCTGACAGCGATGATTCCTGTGGACGAGCGCTGGGCCCGGTCGCGCAAACCCCATGCCTGGAAGATGCCCTTTAGCTCCATGTATGATGATCTGATGCAGCGCACCCAGGGGCGTATTCTGCGGACTGATATCGGGCTCGCCGAACCGGATAGGAAGACCGCAGCTTGGAAGAAGTTCAAGAAGGACGCCGTTGTCTGTAGAAAGAATGACAGGGTGCACTATGTCGAAATCAATGTCAGCGACGACTAGCCGGGCGGCTTGCCTGAGGTCGATGTCGCTGGATTGACGGACGGTCTCTTTCGAAAACAGCTGCATGGGTCAGATTTCGACATTGTTCGTGCATAAGGTCGTGGATGCGGCGATGGTCGCGGCACCTCGCGATGTCGCCAGGCGGCGGGCCATGTTGCAGTCGGTGGGCGTCGATCCGGATGCGCCGGTCGATCCCAAGCGCATGATCCTGGACAGCGACTATTACGGGCTCTGCGAGCGGGTCGTGCGCGAGGACGCGCATGGTGTGTCCATGCCGCTTCGAGTTGGTGCCTCCATGCGCTGCGACGACTATGGCGCCTTCGGCCTTGCCTGGAAGTCGGCCGTCGACCTCCGGGGTTCCTATCAGCGGGCCGAGCGTTATGGCCGCGTGCTGACCAGCGTCTCCGCCTATGAGGTCCGATCGGAGCATGGCCGGGTCTATATGATGCTGCATCGAGAGGGCGAACGGCGCCTCGGCCTGCGCATATCAAACGAGCAGACCGTGGTCGCGATCACGGAGATCAGCCGGGAAGTCAGCCAGCGCTCCTTTTCGCCTGACGCCGTCTATTTCAAGCACCCATCTCCAGGCGACATCTCGGCCCATGAGGCTTATTTCGGCTGTCCTGTCCACTACGGTTCGGATCGCGATGCGCTCGAAGTCTCCGAAGAGCTCCTGAGCGCGACGAACCGGCTTGGCGATGCCAGCATCTCCGAATTCTTCGATGCGCATCTCGACAAGGAACTGGCGGCGCTTGCCGACGACCAGGGGCTCGATCGGCGGGTTCGGATCCAGATCGCGCAGGCCCTGAGTGAAGGCGTCCCGACGGTTGCCGACGTCGCGGACAGGCTTGGCCTCAGCGGGCGAACGCTGCAGCGCCGTCTTTCCGAGCGGGGCCACGCTTTTCAGGACCTGGTCGACGAGGCGCGTCGGGATCTCGCTGAGCGGCTCCTTCGCCGCACCGACTACGCGCTTGCCGAGGTGGCGTTTCTCACCGGCTTTTCCGAGCAGAGCACCTTCACGCGGGCATTCAAGCGCTGGAGCGGCCGGACGCCTGCTACCTATCGTCGGGATGCAGTACCGGCCTGATCCGCTTTCTCGTCCTTTGGCAGGATCGGCCAAAATAATGGCACGCCCGGCCAATACCTAGAGGGGCCGTCTCCCCTATCCCTTGGACATCACATCAACCAAGGGAAACGACCGATGCCATCCCAACCAATTCTCGTTATTGGCGCGACGGGCAAGACCGGCTCGCGCGTGACCGCCCGGCTGGAGCAGATGGGCCGGGAG
Source organism: Pseudomonadota bacterium (assembly GCA_039028235.1). Lineage (GTDB taxonomy): Bacteria > Pseudomonadota > Alphaproteobacteria > Geminicoccales > Geminicoccaceae > JANQPX01. The sequence goes on along the minus strand of JBCCIN010000184.1, from coordinate 2,020 downwards.
GTTCGCCGCGGTTCGCGCAGCGCTGCCATTCCGTTCGACTGGGAGAAGCCTGAGACCTGGGGCCCGGCGCTTGACGGTATCTCGCGCGCCTATGTCACCTATTTTCCGGACATCGCCATGCCTGGCGCGCTCGACAAGGTCGAGGCTCTTTCCAAAGCAGCCAAGAGTGCCGGGCTCGAACGTCTCGTGATGCTGTCCGGCCGGGGCGAGCATCATGCCAGGCTTGGCGAGGAGGTGATCCGCCATTCCGGCGTCGACTTCACGCTCATTCGCTCAGCCTGGTTCGCGCAGAATTTTTCGGAGGGCTATCTGCGCGATCCCATCCTCGAGGGCGTCCTTCCGATGCCGGGCGGCGATGTTCTGGAGCCGATCATCGATATCGATGACATCGCCGACGTCGCGGTCGCAGCACTAACCGAGGACCGTCATGCGGGCGAGCTCTACGAGGTCACCGGCCCTGGGCTGATGACGTTTGCGGAGATGGCAGAAGCGCTGTCGACCGCGATCGGCCGGCCGATCCGCCACATCCCGATCACGTTCGAGGATTTTCACGCAAGCGTGGCCGAGAGCGCCGGCGCCTTCATCGCCGACATCCTGACGGCCATCGCCCGCGAAACCCTGGACGGACGGAATGCTGTTCTGACCGACGGCGTCGAGCGCGCCATCGGCCGCAAGCCACGCGACTTCAGCGCGTTCGCTCTTGCTGCGGCCCAGGCTGGAGCTTGGCCGAAAGCTGCTTGATCCCAACCATTCAAAGAAAGGACAGCCCCATGAACGCCAGCTGGTTTCAGAAACTGACTCTTGGCATCGCCGGCATCGCCGCGCTCGGCATCGGCATTGCCATCACCGCGGCTCCGGTCGCTTTCTACGGCACCTACGGTATCGCGCTCGGCGACGATCCAAGCCTCTTGAGCGAGCTTCGCGCACCGGGCGCCAACCTCGCAGCGCTGGGCATGATCATCCTGGCCGGCGCCGTCTATCAGCGCATGCAGCGTCTCGCAGCATTCCTGGGGGTCACCGTCTTTCTCGCCTATGCATCTGGGCGGATCGTCAGTATGGCCCTTGACGGCATGCCGGCGAGCGGGCTGGTCCAGGCCACCTTGATCGAGCTGGTTGTCGGTGGGCTTTGCGCCGCGGTGCTTTGGCGTGGGAAATCCCGTAGGGCATCAAGCGACCCTCTTCTCGGCCTTTCAGGTTGAGCCGGGTGCGGTCGGGGGAGGGAGACAAGATCGAGCACCCATCGCCTCGATGAAGATCTCAAGCCCCGCCGCTCACACAATATTGTCGCCACTTGGCAACGATCGCCTGAACAACACGAAACAGTCATTTGTTCGTTACGACTCGGTCTTCTTTCAACGGTCCGGTCTGCGAGCAGCTCAGATGACGCGAAAGCGGCCGTTTTGGCCGGCTGGTGCCGGACCGGTTCCAGCAACCTGCCGCCGCTCAGCTCGCGAGTGACCGTACTTTGTCCGAACTATGTTTTGGAAGAGGGATCTACTCCGGCCCTGCGAGCATCGGCGCTGGCGTGCGCGCATGGTCTCGCCTCGATGGCGACAGGCGCCGGAACGCGTTCTGTCCGGCGTGATCGATCGAGGCCAGGTAGTTTTCGAACTGGAGGGCGGCGCGCTCCCAGGAATAGGTGAGCGCGTGGGCGCGGCATCGGCTCGGGCATCGCTTGAGAGCGCGCTCGATCGACGAAGCGAGATCGTCGCCGATCGCACCGACATCGTTCGTGATGATGTCGCGCGGTCCCGGCACGTCGAAGGCGGCGACCGGCACCCCGGAGGCCAGGGCTTCGATCATGACCAGCCCGAAGGTGTCGGTGCGGCTTGGGAAGACGAAGACGTCGGCGGATGCCATCGCCGCAGCGAGGGCTTCACCTTCGAGATAGCCGGTGAAATGCGCATCGGGATAGCCTGTCCGCAGTTCGTCCAGCATGGGGCCATCGCCGACCACGACCTTGGAGCCGGGAAGGTCGAGGTCCAGAAATTCCTGAAGCCCCTTCTCGATGGCGACGCGT
>JBCCIN010000183.1:0-10079 GCA_039028235.1 Pseudomonadota bacterium | reverse complement strand
GGCTCATCCACCAATTCGAGCAGGCAGAGCTTGAGCGTCGTGCAAACCGTTCTCAACATTGCCGCCGTGGGATCGAGCTCCTGTCGCAGCAGCCGTATGATTTGATCCTGACCATCAGGCGTTGCAACGAGTTCATCTCCTCTGCCGGTTATCTCGACATGTCCCTCATTGATGAGGCCCACCAGGCGGTCCCGGATGAAATCGGCTGTCGGCGTGAAATGATCACCTCCAGCATGCTTGATCCTGGCGATCAGTACGGTCGAGGTCTCGGCGCCGGCTGAAAGAAAGCCAAGGAGAGCCAGATCGACCAGCGTCTTCGAATTCAGAACCTCGCTGTCACTCATGATCATAATCCAGAGCACGATCAAAGGTGTCGCGCGATAAAAACAGAATTACTCACATCTTCATCTTTATCAACAAAATACTTCAATATTCCAGTAGATTAGAATTCTTATAGATCGAGATTGATTCTTTGTTCTTAATTTTTATTTAGATCAATTCAAAATAAAGCGTGACTCGGATGCGCTCGAAGGATCATCATGCGCCGATGGCAGCGTAACAACGAGAGGAGTCGGCTGCTCTGGATGATCGAGGATCGCCGTCCGGATCGCGAACACGTCTTCGATCATATCAGCGGTCAACACGTCCTCGGGCCGGCCGCTGGTGATAAACCGACCGCCTTTGAGCAAGCAAACATGGTCGGCCACCGATGCTGCGAGGTTTAGATCGTGCAGCACCGCAAGCACGGTGCCGCCCGCGCGTGAAAAGTCGCGGGCGATCGCCAGCACCTGCTGCTGATGGGCGAGATCCAGGCTTGCCGTCGGCTCGTCCAGCATCAACAACCTGCCGCCGATGTTGCCAGACCCGTCCATTAGTTGAGCAAGCACACGGGCAAGCTGAACCCGCTGCTGCTCGCCACCTGAGAGCGTCGGGTAGCGGCGGTCGGCGAGATGGGTGATGTCGGCTGCCGCCAACGCCGCTTCGATCACTTGGCGATCGAGAGCTGCCGAGCTCTGACGGACATGAGGGCTTCGACCGAGGGCCACCACCTCGACGACGCTGAAGGCAAAGCCAAGCGTGGTGCTCTGCGAAAGGACAGCGCGCCCTCTTGCCAATTCGTCTGGTGCCCAGCGGTCCAGTGGCCGACCGCGGAACTGTACCTCGCCGTGGCTGGGTGCCAGGGCGCCGCTCAGAACGCGGAGCAGGGTCGATTTACCGGCACCGTTAGGACCGAGCAGACAGGTGATCGTTCCCGACAGAAGGCTGAGCGAGACGTTATCGAGCAGCCTGGCGCCGCCGATCTCGACGCCGATATTCCATGCTTCCATGCAGGTCCCCCGACCGTCGTCTGTCATAGCGACAACCCGCGACGACGGGCGAGCAGCCAGAGGAAGAAAGGTCCGCCGAAACAGGCGGTGACGATGCCGATTGGAAGCTCCGCCGGCAGGACGACCGTGCGCGCGGCCATGTCAGCAAGCAGCAAAAGGCAGCCGCCGAGCATCGCTGAGGCAGGCAGCAAGTAGCGATGATCCGGTCCGATCGCGAGGCGTACCAGATGCGGCGTTACCAGGCCGACGAAGCCGATCACACCACTGACCGCGACGCCCGCCCCGGTGATCAGCGCCGTTAGAATGATGATCATCCGCTTGGTGCGATCCACGTCGAAGCCGAGATAATGGGCTTCACTTTCGCCCAGAAGCATGGCGTTGAGCGCGCGCGCCATGCGTGGCAGCAGCAGCGCCGGCAGGAGAATCAAACCGATCGCCGGCAGCAACGAGGTCCAAGTGATCGCCGCGAGGCTGCCCATCATCCAAAAGGTCAGCTCGCGGAGCTGCTGATCATCGCTGATGAAGGTGAAGATGCCGAGCACGGCACCGGCGAGCGCATTGATAGCAATACCGGCGAGCAGCATGGTGGCGATGTCGATCACGCCATCGCGCGTCGCAATACGCTGCACGATCAGGGTCACCACCAAGCCACCGATGAAAGCGGCGACCGGCAGAAAGAAGGGACGCAGCGCGGGATCGAGGCCACCAACCAACGCGCCACCAAGCACGATCGTCGCGACGGCGCCAAGTGCGGCTCCCGTCGAAACACCGATGAGCCCAGGGTCGGCCAACGGGTTTCTGAAGAGGCCCTGCATCGCAGCACCTGCGATCGCTAGCCCACCACCGACGGCTAAGCCAAGAAGCGCGCGTGGCAGGCGGATGGCCAAAACGACCGACTGGTCCCGAAGAGCGATATCGGCGCCTGTCGGGATGCCGATCGCATCCAAAAGAATGGCCGCAACCTGAAGCGGCGGGATGGCGATCGCACCCCAGCCGATGGAGAGGATAAAGCAGAACACCAGGGCGATGCCGAGGGCCAAAAGAGCAACTGGCCCCATGGCTTTCGGCCAGACGATGGCTCGCCGGTTCGAATTGTTGGTCGAATCGATGGTGGCCTCGGCCGCTCCCGCCATGGCGTAAGCTAATTAACCGTCTCTGGCCTAAGCTCAGCCAAGGTCGCCGCAAGTGTTCGCGCGGCTTCCGGCGTGCGCGGACCGAAGCCTAGCAAAAACAAGCCTTCCATGCTGATCAGCGCCTGATTCTGGCCTGCCGGCGTCAGCGCGATATCCGGCAACGCCAGCAACGCCTCTTTGCCACCCGAGACCTCGATCGAGCGGTTCATCGTGAGAATAACATCCGGCGCCGCTTCGATCGCTGCTTCCGGCGAGAGCGGCTTGTAGCCATCGAGACCGGTCACGGCATTCTCCCCGCCAGCCAGACGAATGATCGCGTCGGCCGACGTGCCCGTGCCGCCGACCATCGGTGCGCCACGTCCGGTGTTGAGAATAAACATCAAACGCTGCGGTGGCGCGGTCACAGCGTTGACTTCCGCAGCGAGCGTGTCGAAGTCGGCTTCGACCTTTTGAGCGAGATCTTGTCCCTTCTCAAACAGATCCAGTGCTGCCGCCACGTCCCTGATCTTGTCGACAATGCCTTCGGGGCTGGGTTCGTCATCGATCATCGTGATCTCGACGCCGGCCTCTCGCAGTTGATCGAGCACGGGTTTCGGACCGGCATCGGCAATGGCCAGGATGTGATCCGGCTCGAGCGCAAGGATAGGCTCGGCCGATAAGCGGCGCATGTAGCCGACATCCGGCAGCTCGGTCGCGACCTCGGGAAAGAGACTGGTGCTGTCGACAGCAACCAGACGATCATCCGCGCCGAGCGCATAGACGATCTCGGTCACCGAACCGCCGATCGCGACTACGCGCTCCTGCTCGGCGCGCGCTGATGGCTGAATGAGCGTCAAGCCCATCAGGACAACGACGAGGCGTATCATAATCAGGGCTCCTTCGGCGTGATGCTTAGAGCCAGCTCGCGCCAGATCGGGTTCTCGGGCTGGCCTTTTTCCCGCCGGCCGAACAAGGTGAGGGCAAGGTGCCCCTTCCTATCGAAAACCTCATAAGACGTGACCTGTCCGCGCTCGGTAGGCTTCTTCACCACCCAGGCCGAACCGATCTCATCTTCCTTCAGGTGCAGATTGAAGCCCGGATCCAGGATGTTCCACCAAGCACCCATCCCCTTCAGCTCCTGGATCGGGCCTGTGTGGATCTGGGTGCAGCCGGGATTGTTGACGAAAACCATGATCGGCAGACCATCCGCCGCTGCTGTTTCCATCAAACCACGATGCGCCATCGGTTCGGTCTCGTAGGCGAACTCAGGGCTAACGCAGCGAAGGGCGTCCACCCGCTCGATCTCAAAGCGCCGAAGCAACAGGTGAAAATCGTGGACGTTCTGGAGTTCACGCCAGGCCATTTTAAGGCCGGAAACATCCACGTCTCGCCTCGGCCGTTTCGCCGGCACAGGCTCGACCGCGAGATCATCCTCCCAGGCATCAACCGCCATGTCCGCAACCATCGCTTCGAACGCATTGTGGGCACTTTCGGGCCGCAGATGCACCTTGTGCACAGCATCGCCGCGAGCATCGAAAAACTGCAAGCTGCGCTTCGGCTGCTCGCTGTCCGCGTTAGGCTCCTCGAACGCAAAACCGAACCGCCAATTCTTCAAGAACAGCCTGAGATCAATGTTCTCGCCATAAATGCCGGCAACCTGACCGTCACCTTCGAGTTCGCCATAAACGCCAACCTTCTCATGGACCGCGGCCTGATTGCGTGTCAGTGCCATGACCTGTCCGAACGAAGGCAATCGCCTGACGATGGCAAGCGCATCATCGGCTAGGCGCTTCGCCACTTTCCGCCCTGTCGGACCTGCCGTCGCAGCGATGAGTTCCGCCTCACTGACGCCGACGCGCGCTGCCATGTCCCGAGGTCGCATCACGGTCTTTTGCGGCAATGCGTCCACGGCATCGCGAATGGTCTGATGGTTGGGACTTTCCTCGGGATTGAGCATCGAAGACTCTTCGTTTGCAGGTCGGTTATCCGACGGACCATTGATGGATCGACTATGTGCTTCGCAAAGGGTTTCTTTCAAGTAATAATCGCTACTTTTGAATCATTCTATTTACAACTTACCCATACATCTTGTTTAGAGACGATATTGGAATTATTCTTATTTGACAATCTTGGAATCTTTAATAAAAAAACACTTTGGCTATTGGCAATTTTCCAACAACGCTATAATAGGACGCTGAATTCAACCAACCTGCTTGACAAGGTATACATGATGGCGACCGTGCATCAGCTGCAAACGTGGGCGACGACAGAAGCCGAAGAAGACGGCATGAATGACGGTCATGCGCTTCTCTGGCGGCGCATGATCGAGCTGATGGCGGAGCGCAGTCTGGAGGGCAAGCGCGTTCTCGACTTCGGCTGCAATCAAGGTGGCTTTCTTCGCATGCTCCACCAGAGCCACGGCTATGCCAAAGCCCTCGGCGTCGACATCGCCGCGGACTCGATCGAGAAGGCACGCACCTACTCGCCCATGATCCCGGCGCGTTTCGAAGTGCGCGAGACGCTGGACGGACTGGAGAGCCAGTTCGATGTCGCCTTTAGCCACGAGGTGCTCTACTTGATCCCCGACCTCGATGACCACGCCCGCCAGATTTTTGCCAGCCTGAAACCGGGCGGTGTCTACTATGCCGCCTGCGGCTGCCATCTGGACAACCCGGAATGGCAGGATTGGAAGTCGGAGATCCAGTCGATGTCCAATCTGACCGTCCAGGATTATTCGCTCGACGACTATGCCCGCGCCTTCGATCGAGCCGGTTTTCTGGTGTCAGCCCGGCCCTTCCAGGTAAATGAGTTCATACCGATCAAGGTCGACTGCTCGCTCATGCCCAAGGTCGCCGCCAAGCTCCACTACTGCACGAGCGTGAAGACCATGTTCCGCCTGGTCAAAGCCTCGTAGGTCGAGGCGCCTTGCCGAAAGATTTCTACGACTCCGATCTCGTCGTCGCCACCTATGATCTTCTGACCGGGCAAGCCAACCAGCAGATCTCGGGCGACGTCGCGTTTTATCTGGAGTGCATCAAACGCTTCGGTGGCCCGGTCCTTGAGCTTGGCGTCGGCACCGGTCGCATCGCCTGGGCGTTGGCTGACGCTGGCTTTGACGTCGTCGGCATCGATCGCTCGAAGACGATGCTCGATGCTGCGCGGCATAAGGGTGACAAGCATTCCGAAGCTGTCGGCCGGCTGGATCTCATCGAGGCCGACATCACCCAGTTCGACCTCGGCAGATCATTCCCCACGGCCATCATGCCCTTCAGCACGTTTTCGCATTTGGCGCTGGCCGAACAGCAGCGCGCCTGCCTGATGTGCATTCGAAGGCATCTCACCGAAGGCGGCCGGCTCGTTCTCGATGTCTTCGATCCCATCCTCGATGCCTGCGTCCCTGATGCCACTACACCCAATCCGGACCGGGAAGCGATCGACCCAGAGAGTGGCGATACGCTTCGGCGACGCAGCATCGCTCGAACCAACGATCCACTGAGCCAGACCTTCGTCGAGACTTTTCGATTGGAGCGGATCGTCAGATCAGGGAAACTTGTGGAGAGCGACGACGCCACGCACCATCTCCGCTGGGCGACCCGGCAGGAGATGACCTATCTGTTCGAGCTTTGCGGGTTCGAGATCGAAACCCAGTATTCGGATTTCGATAGCGCCCCGCCTGCCTATGGCAAACGCCAGATCTGGATCGTCAGAGCCATTTAGCACAACCGCGGTATCCAGCCCCGCTAAGACCGAACGCGGCGTCGCTTTCCCTGAGAAGACTCGATCGGAATCGCACAAAGATCGACTCGGCGATTCATCCGATTTTTCGTCGCCGCTCGTCTTTGCGCCCGAGCTCTACTCAACGATGGTGATGCGGTCGTCCAAGCCAGGCTCATAAGGCTGATTCCTGCGCAGATAGTCCGCGACCACCTCTTCTAGACTGGGTCCGAAATCATAAGCGTCAGTCGCCTCATCGCTGAAGACCGCATAGCCGTCGCCGCCGCCACGCATGTAATCGTTCGAGACGACGAGGAACGTTGCCTCCCAGTCGATCGGTGCGAAGCTCCCGTCAGCCTGCCTGACCTGCACCTCGGTGACGCGTTTGCCTGGCTCACCTTTGGGATCGAAGCTGTAGCGCAGACCAGCGACCTGCGGAAAACGGCCAGCACCGTCCTCGATCTGGCTGACGCCGTTCTCGAGCGCTGCGACGATACCTTCCCCAGTCAGACCGAAGGTGGCCAGCGTGTTCTGGAACGGTAGAACCGTCAGCACCTCGCCCATGGTGATCGGCCCAGCATCGATCGAGGCGCGAAGGCCGCCGCCATTCTGGATGGCGATGGTCACACCCTGATCGGCAACGCGCTCCAGCATGGCGTCGGTCACGAGCACACCCATGGCGCATTCTTTCGCCCGGCAATTCCCGCGCTCACCGTCGATGGCCACCGCGGCCTCGCCGACCACCTCCTTCTTGATCTCTTCGAGCGGTGCTCCTGCCTCGTCGATGCGCGCGACAATGGCCTCGTCCTCGTCGACACTGGCATCCAGCGTTATCAGATCGCCGGTCGCCGCCGTCACCTTGCCATCATCGTCGAACACCAGCTCAAGCTCGCCCAGATACTTCGTGTAGGCGAAGGCCTGAACGATCGGGACTGCCGTGCCGTCGGGCGAGGTCACCATCGTCGGATAAGGACCCGCCGCATCCTCGATCGTGTTGGACAACAGCGTGTGGCTGTGGCCGCCGACAATGGCATCAATTCCGTCGACTGCTGCCGCGATTTCCATGTCGCGGCCAAGGCCGGCATGGGAAAGCAGGATGATCTTGTCGACGCCGTCGGCGCTCAGAGTCTCAATAATGCCAGGTAGCACCTCTTCTGCCTGGATGAACGGCACATTCGGCCCGGGGCTCGACGTCTCATCGGTATCCTCGGCGAGCACGCCGACGATGCCGACCGTCTCGCCACCGACGTCTTTGGTGACAAAGGGCGGGATCTTGCCGGCAAGCAAGGGCTCATTTTGGAGATCGGTATTGGCGAAAAGGAGTGGGAAGTCGACCGCATCAACGAACGCCGCCAGCGCTTCCGGTCCATCATCGAATTCGTGATTGCCGACAGCCATCGCATCGAAGCCGAACGCACCCATCAGCTCGGCGCTGAGTTCGCCCTTGTAGGTGGTGTAGAAGAGCGAGCCCTGGAACTGATCGCCGGCATGCAGGGTCAGCACATTCCGACCATCCGCCGTGAGCGCATCGCGACGCTGTTCGATCGCCGTTTCGAGACGGGCCAGGCCGCCGAAGCACTCGCCAGCCGCATTGTCTTCATCACTGCAGCCAGAGTTGTACTTGCTGATCGGCTCGAAACGCGCATGCGTGTCATTCACATGCAAGATCGTGAGCCGATAGTCAGCAAGCGCCGGCGTCGACAAAACCGCCAGCCCGGCCAGACCAATGACCGAAGTCCTAACGAGCGTTTCAAGCATGATGGTTCTCCCAAGACCGCCCCTGCGTCATCGTCGACAACGCTAAACCTTACCGATGCGACAAACCATAAACGAAGTAACAAATAATGGAACTTACATGACGACATCATGATCAAGTTCCGATGACCGTCGGATGCGAGCTTTAGTTGAATAGCGAAAAGACCGGAATGTTCGGGCGGCCAGAGATCGGGATTTCATTGCCTTAACCAAGCGTTTCAACGGCTAAGCTCCTTAGCGTAAGGCTTTGACTTGCATTTGTTCACGCGCGAAAGCTTGGATGCCGTCGGTGTTCTGGGCTTGGTCAGACACGCCTATCCCTGTCCCCGGAACTCGATGGCACTTGGGGGTACAACACGATCTTTGGGTAGAATGTGATGACGAGCACCAGGCCGACCGTGATCAGAAAGAACGGAAAGGCCGCTCAGGCGATGCGGCGACCACGTTCGGCTAAGTGAGGGAGCCCCGCAGCGCGCTAACGATCAACGCACCAAAGACACCGACGGCGGCCGCCTCGTATGGGCTTGCGATACCGCCACGCATGAAGCCGATCACCACAATGATGAGGAAAACCATCGGCCCAAGATGGCGGATCGCCGCTAACCTAAGCCTAGCCAGTAGGGATCTCGGACGCTTTGACCAAGTCCTTGAGAAAATGCCGCCAGCCGAGACCATCAGAAAGGAACTCACCAAGAAGCAACCTGAAGCTCATCAGCTGCAATGGGCCTATGCCCTTCCTAACCTGTCGGAGGCGCTCGTCAATTCCGAACGCCCTATTGAGGCCATTCGCACGGGAGAGCAAGCTGTCACTCTCTTGCCCGGCCTAATGGGTGCGTCTGGTAACGTTCGGACGATCGTCGCTGAAGGTTTTGCCTCACAGTTCCGGCAAAAGCCCTGCACCAGGCCGGCCAGGACACCAAGGCCGTAAAAGTCGCCAAGAAAGCTACGACCGGCGTTGGAGCTGCCTTCGAACAGCGCCCGGATCATGTCGCCGAGCACTATGTCCAAGCGATCGTCACATCTGCCAAATGCCATGACGAAACCGGCGATCGCAATGACGCGCTTGCCTCGCAAGCGACGACGACACGTTCAGTTGACGAATTTTGGCATCAGCAGCCTCGGCAGCGCCAGGATCAGATCCGGCAGCAGAATGATGAGGAGAAGGACGAGCAGCATCGGGACGAGGAGAACGGCCACGTCGCGGAGGGCCTCGACCACCCTGATCTTGCCAATGGCGCAGGCGATCAGAAGGCAAAGGCCGTAGGGCGGCGTGACCAGGCCGAAGGCGAGCGAGATGACGCCGATGATCGCGAAATGGATGGGATGCATGCCAACCGATGTGGCAACTGGCCAAAGCACCGTGCCGAGGATAATGATCGCGGGAATGGCGTCGATGAACATGCCGATGACCAGAAACGCTAAAGCGACCATCAGGCCCGTACCGGTTATGCCGAGCCCCATCGCCTCGATCTCGGCGACCAGTGCTCGAGGAATCTGGAAATAGGCTAGCGCCCAGCCGAAGGCCGACGCGGTGCCAATGCAAAAGAGCGAGATCGCAGCGAACCGGCCACTGTCATAAAGGATCTTCGGGAGTTCGTGCGGCGCGATCGAGCGATAGATGAAGACGCCGAGGATCAGCGAATAGATCACGGCGATAACCGAAGCTTCGGTCGGCGTGAAGAAGCCGAACACGATGCCGCCGACGATAATCAGCGGGGTCATCAACGCCAGTGCAGCTTGCACGACAGCGTAAACCAACTCCTGGAAGGAGCTCGGAGCGTAGATCGGGTAGCCGTAGATTTTCGCGTAGATGTAGACGGTGACCATCATAGAGAGCGCGATCAAAAGGCCGGGGACGACGCCTGCGAGGAAGAGGCCGCCGATCGAAACCGACATCAGCCCGCCCCAGACCACCATCAGGATCGAGGGCGGTATGATCACGCCCATCACCGAAGAGCAGGCGGTCACCGCGACGGAAAACCGAATGTCATAGCCCTGCTTCTTCATCTGCGGGATCAGGAGCGACCCGATGCCAGCGGCATCCGCCGTCGACGAGCCGGAGATGCCGGCGAACAGCATGCTGACGGTGACGTTGATATGACCCAATCCACCCGGCAGGTGGCCAACCATGGCCTGGGACAGGCGGATCAAGCGGTCGGTGATGCCGGCG
>JBCCIN010000182.1:0-10099 GCA_039028235.1 Pseudomonadota bacterium | reverse complement strand
TCAGCTCGCCAACCGTTGCGGTGACTGCGCGCCTATACGCTCAGCCAGGGCTTCCTCGGCGATGCGATCGGCGACGACGGCCGTCGACAGTTTCTCTCTTTTGGCGCGTTCGATGACGTGGTCCATCCGTTCACCGATGGCTTGAAGCTGTTCCCGGATCGGTACCGCTCGCTCATCCGATGGCAGCAGGGGCTGCACCAGAGCGACTAACCCGCCGGCATTGATCACCCTGTCCGGCGCATAGAGAATGCCGCGATCATGGAGTGCTTGGCCAAGCGTCGGTGACTCGAGCGTATCGTCGACGCCGCCGGCGACGATCGCGCAGCGGAAATGCTGGAGCATGCCTTCGTTGATGGCATCCTTCGCCGCTGTCGGCACCAGGACATCCAGATCGATATGTGCCATCTCTTCGGTGGTGACACAGTTGATGCCGAGCGTGCGTACGGCGCTTTCGGTGCGCCTGGGATCGCGATCCGCCACCGTCAGCCTGGCGCCTTCCTGGCGGAGCATCTCAGCCAGCCTGAACCCGATGGCACCGAGACCGATGATGCCCACACGTACCCCTGTGAGCGTTTCCCGGCGCAGCTCACTGCGTATCGCGGATTCGATGCCATAGCGCAGACCGATGGCCGTGGCGTCGACCGCATCGATGTCGACATCAGCAGGTCGTCCAAGCACATGGCTGGTGCAGCTTGCCGTCAGTTCCATATCTTTCAGATCGCCCTGAAGATCCGGCAGCAGCTTGTAGCGGCCATCAAGGGCTTCGACAGCGCGGCCAATGGCGGGCAGCGGTGATGCCGCGCGTACGCCGATCGGCGAATCGCTCAGGAGGACGGTGCAGCCCCCGCTGACAGGCAGCTTTGCGATCGAAGCTTTGGCGGTGGTGGTCTTCGCCTGGCGCAGCGCATCGGCCAACGCTCTCTCTTCCTCGATATAGGGACGGCTTCGGCAAGCGCCGACGCAGGGTCCGGGTGCGGCGGTATCGAGGACGGTAATCCCGCGAAGGCCGGTTTCCGGATCACTGAAGAAATTGACCTCTTCATGCCCGTCTTCGGGCGATGAGCCGATCTCATCCATACCGCACTCCTCGAAGCAGGTCTGCAATTGCAAGGCGGATCTCCGGAAGGCCCGGCGGCCCGTCGCTCACCCGCGTTCGTCCAAATCCTGCTGAAGGTTACCGGCGAATGGTTAATGAATTATCAACCGAAAGTACAATTCAAAAATTTCGTGACACCTTGACGACAGAAAAACGCCGACGATGGCCAATATCAGGTCTGCCAGCGGGGCGTGCGCTTTTCGAGGAATGCGCTAAGCCCCTCTTTCGCCTCCGCCGTGGCGCGAAGGGTCGCAATGCGCTTGGCCGTGTCATCGATAAGATCTGGTGAAAGGGGGGACACAGAAATGTCGTCAACGAGCGCCTTGGTGGCCCGAATGGCGTTTGGGCCACTTGTGAGGAGTTCGGCGACGGTCGCTTCCACGGACTGATCAAGGTCATCGGCTGCCACGACCTTGTGGACAAGGCCAAGCCTGAGCGCTTCGGCGGCATCGAAGCGTTCCCCCGTGAGCATGATCCGGCGGGCTTCGCGGGCGCCGATCGCGCGGATGACATAGGGTCCGATGACCGAGGGCATAATGCCGAGCTTGACCTCGGTGGTGCCGAAACGCGCACGGTCTGCGGCGATCGCGATGTCGCAGCAGCAGACGAGGCCGACACCACCTCCGAGTGCGGCGCCATTGACCTTGGCGACGGTCGGTATCGGCAGGCGGTCGAGCGTCGTCATTAACCTGGCGAGCGCGCGGGCATCCTTCAGGTTGTCCTCTTCGCCATAGTCGGCGCAGCGGCGCATCCAGTTCAGATCGGCACCCGCGGAGAAACTCTTCCCCCGCCCGGTCAAGAGAAGCACACGGACGGTTTTGTCGCGGCCGACGGTCTCCAGAAGACCGGTCAGCACCTCGATCAGCCGATCGTCGAATGCGTTGTGAATCGTCGGCCGGTCAAGGGTGACGACGGCAACGCCATCGCCGCGGCGCTCGAGCGTGCAGAGGTTATCCTCGGTCATGGCGATTCCTTCCTGTCGATCAGTGCCGGCATGATGCGAAGGGCATGCTGTCGAAGCAAGCGCTATCCCACGAACGCGTGGTTGGAGTCCGACGTTATGCCGACACGGGAGTTATCGCCTTATGACCGTATTCGAATTTCCGTTAACGGAACTTTAACCTCAATGAAGAAAGATGCTCTCAGAGGAGATAGAAGGAGGCGAGGCCTAGAAAGCTGAAGAAGCCGACAATGTCGGTCACCGTGGTCAGGAAGACGCCTGACGATACCGCCGGGTCGAGGCCAAGTCTGTCCAACAGGAGCGGGATGCAGACGCCGGCGAGCACGCCTGCCACAAGCGTCACTATCATGGCGAGGCCGAACAGCATGCCAAGCATGGGATCGCCGTACCAGAGGAGGGCAACGGCTAGTCCGGCGGCCATGAACAGCAGGCCGTTGATACCACCGGCGAAGAACTCCTTGATCAGCACCCGGAAGGCATTGGCCGTGGTCACTTCTCTTACGGCAAGTGCTCGGACGACGACGGTGAGAGTTTGCGTCCCGGCATTGCCGCCCATAGACGCGACGATCGGCATGAGCACGGCGAGCGCCACGATCTGGCCGATTGCGCCTTCGAACTGTGCGATGACGATCGACGCTAGAATGGCGGTGGCAAGGTTGATCAGGAGCCAGGGGAAGCGACGAAAGCTGGTTTTGATCGGTGATGCGAAAATGTCGGCCTCGCTCACGCCGCCGAGGCGGAGAATGTCTTCCTCCGCTTCCTCTTCGATCACTTCGACCACGTCATCGACCGTGATGACACCGAGGAGCCTGCCATCACCGTCGACGACGGGGGCGGAGACCAGGTCGTATTGGCTGAAGCGAAAGCCGACCTCCTCCTGGTCCATTTCGACCGGTACGGTGTGCAGTTCCTTCATGACCAGCTCGTTCAGATGAACGTCGCGTTTGCTTCTGAGGATACGCGAAAGCGGGATCGAGCCGACGGGCCGGAACTTCGGATCGACGATGTAGATGTCGTAGAAGTCGTCGGGCAGGCCCTCGTCGACACGGAGATAGTCGATGGTCTGGCCGACAGTCCAGAATTCCGGTGCGACCACCAGCTGGCGCTGCATCAGACGGCCGGCGCTGTCTTCAGGATAGGTCAGCCCCTCCTCGAGCGCCACCCGATCCGGGATCGGCAATGTCTCGAGAAGGGCGGCCTGTTCGGGCTCCTCCAGGTCCTCGAGAAGATCGATCGCATCGTCGGTTTCGAGCTTCGCGATCGCGGCACCGACCTCCTCGGGACTGAGGATCTCGAGGACTTCGGCGCGTACGGTTTCGTCGAGATGGGATAGAAGCTCTGGGTCCAGCGCTTCCCGAATCTCGGTGATGAGCGTCGCTCTCTGGTCCCGTCCGAGCTGCTCCAGCAGATCGGCCTGGTCCGCGACATGGAGGGTCGAGGCAAGGGCCGCGGCTTCGGAGTTGGCGCCGACGTCGAGGGCGGCCCGAATAGCCCAGATCAGCTCATCCGAAAGACCTTCGATGGCCTCGGGCGCCATCGACGCGTCGGGAGACGTCTGCTGGTCGCTTCCGGTGTCGTTCCCCGGCTCCGCCATGCGCTATGCCCGGTTCATCCGGGCCTCGAGTGTTTGCGCTTCGACGGCTGCGACGGCTGCGAGATTGATGATGCCGCGCGCGGTGACAGAGGGGGTGACGATGTGAGCTGGCTTGGCCGGACCCATCAGGATTGGACCGACCGAGACCGATTCGGTCGCGGCCTTCAGAAGATTGAAAGCGATATTGGCGGCGTCGAGATCGGGCATGATCAGGAGGTTGGCATCGCCTTTGAGCGTCGAGTCCGGCAGGATCTTCTCGCGGATACTGGCTGAAAGGGCGGTGTCCGCGTGCATCTCGCCGTCGATCTCCAACTCCGGTGCTCGATCGCGCACGCGCGTCAGCACGTCACGCATCTTGTCGGCGCTTGGGCTTTGGCGTGAGCCGAAGTTGGAATGGGCGAGAAGGGCAATTCTCGGCTGGATGCCGAACCACTTCACCATATCAGCGGCGCGCACCGTGGTCTCGGCGAGTTCCTCGGCGGATGGATCGTAGGAGACATAGGTATCGGCGAAGAACAGCGGTCTGTTCTGCAGGATGACCAGATGAAGCGTCGACATGTCCTGCATGTCACGGCTCAGGCCGAGCACGCCTCGAATTTCGCCGAGATGGTTGATGAAGCGTCCGGTAGGACCGGCGATCAGGGCATCGGCCTCACCGCGATCGACCATGACTGCCGCAATCGCGGTCGCCCTTGTGCGGATGATTTCCCGCGCTGCCACAGGCGTGATACCGCCGCGGCCGCGCCGCTCGTGATAGTGGGCGACATAGTCGTTGTAGCGGGGATCGCTCAAGGGATTGCAGAGTTCGACATCGCGCTCGATGTCCAGTGGCAGGCCGAGACGCTCGATGCGTGATCGGACTACGTCGGGACGGCCGATCAGGATCGGCCTGGCCAGCTCATCCTGCACCAGAGCCTGCACTGCGCGCAGCACGCGGAACTCCTCGCCGTCGCCGAAGACGATGCGCATCGGACGCTCGCGTGCGCGCTCGAAGATCGGCTTCATGATGAAACCTGAGCGGAAAACGAACTGGGAGAGGCGCTCGCGATAGGCGTTCATATGGGTGATCGGCCGTGCGGCGACGCCGGATTCCATCGCCGCCTCGGCGACCGCGATCGGCAGCTCCACGGCGAGCCTGGGGTCGAAGGGCTTGGGGATGATGCAGTCAGGGCCGAAGTTCAGATCGGAAAGGCCGTAGGCAGCGGCGACGGTTTCCGGCGCGCCGGTCTTGGCGAGATCGGCGATCGCCTGGGTGCAGGCGATCATCATTTCGCGATTGATGGTGGTGGCACCGACGTCCAGAGCGCCGCGAAAGATGAAGGGAAAGCAGATAACGTTGTTCACCTGGTTCGGATAGTCGCTGCGGCCGGTTGCGATGATCGCATCCGGTGCCGCTTCGCGGGCGTCCTCCGGGCTGATTTCCGAGACCGGATTGGCCAGTGCCAGGATCATCGGCTTGTCGGCCATCGAGCGCACCATCTCCTTGGTCAGGATCTTGGGTGCGGAAAGTCCGAGGAAAACGTCCCGGCCGACCACGGCTTCGGCAAGGGTGCGCTCGGAGGTCTGGCGGGCGAAGCGGCCCTTGTAGGGATCCATCAGGACCTCGCGGCCTTCATAGACCACGCCCTCGATATCGACCACGGTGACGTTCTCGGCCTTCAAGCCCATGGCGACGAGATGATCGAGGCAGGCGAGTGCAGCCGCGCCGGCGCCGGAGGCGACCAGCTTGACGTCCTCGAGCGTCTTGCCGAGAAGGTCGAGGCCGTTTTGGATCGCCGCGGCGACGATGATCGCGGTGCCATGCTGGTCGTCATGGAAGACGGGGATGCGCATGCGCTCGCGAAGGCGGGTTTCGATCTCGAAACATTCGGGCGCCTTGATGTCCTCGAGATTGATCGCGCCGAAGGTGGGTTCGAGGGCCGCGACAATGTCGACAAGCTTGTCGACATTGGTCTCGTCCAGCTCGATATCGAAGGCGTCGATGCCGGCGAATTTCTTGAAGAGGACGGCCTTGCCTTCCATGACCGGCTTCGCGCCGAGCGGGCCGATCGCGCCGAGCCCGAGAACCGCGGTGCCGTTGGTGACCACGCCGACGAGATTGCCGCGTGCCGTGAGATTGGCCGCCTCGGCCGGCTGCTCGGCAATCTGCGACGAGGCCGTCGCCACGCCCGGCGAATAGGCAAGCGCCAGATCGCGTTGGGTGGCAAGAGGCTTGGTCGCCACGACCGAAAGCTTGCCCGGCACCGGCCGGCGATGATAGTCGAGCGCGTCCTCGCCGAGCTGATCCGCCATGGCATCACCACTTCAAAAGGTTAGCGTGAGGCCCCACTATAACCGAGTGACCTGCCCACGCCATGTGGAATGTCGAAAGCGTCGTGGAATGTCCAAGCGCCGATGTCCGGCCACAACTCACAAAGAGGCGGCAGACGTCCAGATCTCGGAAACGAAGTGTTTAGATATGAGAGAGAAGATGGTGCGGTCGAGAAGACTCGAACTTCCACCCCATTTCTGGGACAGCGACCTCAACGCTGCGCGTCTACCAGTTCCGCCACGACCGCACAAAGCAGGGCTTGAGCCTCTACTCAGCAGGCGAGATAGCAAATGACTCCCCCCCAGACAAGCCCCGGTGCGCAGCGCACCTCTGCAACTTGGTCGAATTTTGCTCCGGAATGGCGGGTGAGCCGGGGGGTGGTCGCCTATCCAGACGCGCTTGAGGCGATGGAGGAACGGGTTGCCGCGATCCATGAGGGATCGGGATCGGAGCTGATCTGGCTCTTGGAGCACCCGCCGCTGATCACGTCCGGAACCAGTGCGAAACCCGACGACCTGCTCCTGCCGGAGCGCTTTCCCGTCTATGATGCCGGCCGCGGCGGGCAGTACACCTATCACGGACCCGGGCAGAGGGTCGCCTATGCCATGCTCGATCTCAGAGAGCGCGGCCAGGATTTGAGGCGCTACATCCACCGGCTAGAAGATTGGATCATTCGGACGTTGCGTGCGTTCGACGTCGAGGGTGAACGGCGCGAGGGCAGGGTGGGTATCTGGGTCGTCCGACCCGACGGCCGCGAGGACAAGATCGCTGCTATCGGCGTGCGCGTGCGTCGCTGGATTACCTATCACGGCATATCCATCAACCTCGCGCCCGATCTGGAGCACTTCGGCGCGATCGTCCCCTGCGGCATCAGCGCCCACGGAGTGACCTCGCTCGTCGACCTCGGGCGGGAGGTGACCATGCCGGAACTCGACGCGGTTCTGAAGTCGACGTTCAGCGAGGCTTTTTCGTCGTAGCAACGCGCTCGACCGTGTCATCTTCAAGCGGTGACGCCGTTCTCGATCAGGTGATGACCGTCGGTCCGTCGCGCCCGGTGCGCTCCCTGATCTTTGCGAGCTCATCCGCCGCCGCAATGAGGTCGGCAAGGGCGGTTTGTGCATCGAGATCGTGCCTGGCCGCATCCGGTTCGAAGCGCTCGATATAGACCCGGAGCGTGGCGCCCGCGGTGCCGGTGCCGGACAGGCGAAAGACGATGCGCGAGCCTCCCTCGAAACCGATGCGTATGCCCTGCTGTTCGCTGGTCGAACCGTCGACGGGGTCGTGATAGGCAAAATCGTCGGCCTTCTCGATTTTGCCGGCCGCGATTTCCATGTTCGGCAGCGCGTCAAGCTTCGATCTCAGTGCCTGCATTAGATCGGCGGCGGCCGAGGCGTCCACCTCCTCATAGTCATGGCGGGAGTAGTAGTTCCGGCCATAGGTCCGCCAGTGCTCGGCGACGATCTCTTTGATCGGCTGCTTTCGGACCGCGAGGATGTTGAGCCAGAGGAGAACGGCCCAGAGGCCGTCTTTTTCGCGCACGTGATTGGAGCCGGTGCCGGCACTCTCTTCACCGCAGAGCGTCGCCTTTCCGGCATCGAGCAGATTGCCGAAAAACTTCCAGCCGGTGGGCGTCTCGTAGCAGGCAATGCCAAGCTTTTCCGCGACCCGGTCGGCAGCCTGTGAGGTGGGCATGGAGCGGGCGATGCCGGCAAGGCCGCCACTGTAGCCGGGTGCGAGATGGGCATTGGCGGCGAGCAGGGCGAGGCTGTCGGAGGGGGTGACAAAAATCCCCTTGCCGATGATCAGATTGCGATCGCCGTCGCCATCGGAGGCGGCGCCGAAGTCCGGCCCGTCAGCGCTCATCATGAGATCGTAGAGTTCTTTCGCATGGACCAGGTTCGGGTCGGGATGGTGGCCGCCGAAATCGGGCTTGGGCTCACCGTTGATCACCGTTCCGCCGGGGGCCGCAAGCATCCCTTCCAAGATCGTCCTGGCATAGGGTCCGGTCACCGCGTGCATGGCATCGAAGCGCATGCGAAAGCCGCTCTGGAACAGCGCGCGGATCGCCTCGAAGTCGAAGAGTTCGGCCATCAGCTCCTGATAGTCGGCGACCGGATCGATCACCTCGACCGTCATGTCGCCCAGGGACTGCGAGCCCAGCGTTGTCAGGTCGACATCGGCGGCATCCAGGATTCTGTAGGTCTCGATCGCCTTGGTGTTGGCGAAGATGGCGTCGGTGACTTTTTCAGGAGCCGGACCGCCATTGCCGATATTATACTTGATCCCGAAATCGCCCTTGGGGCCGCCGGGATTGTGGCTGGCGGAGAGGATAAGCCCGCCGAAGGCGCGATGTTTGCGGATGACGGCGGAGGCGGCCGGCGTCGAGAGAATGCCGCCCTGGCCGACCAGGACCCGGCCGAAGCCGTTGGCCGCGGCCATCTTCAGGATCGTCTGGATTGCCTCTTCATTGAAGAAGCGGCCGTCGCCGCCGACCACCAGAGTCTGGCCTTGATAGCCTTCGAGGGCATCGAAGACCGACTGCACGAAGTTCTCGACATAATGTGGTTCTTGAAAAATGCCGACCTTCTTGCGGAGCCCCGACGTCCCGGGTTTCTGGCCGTCGATGGGTTGGGTCGGGACGGTCTTGGTGGTCACGTATCGTCTCCGGATTCGTTGTGTCGCGGTTCGCCCGTTCGCTCTGCCCGCGGAGGGTTCGCACGACTCACAGCTTTTAGCAGCAGCGAGAGCCGCTCATCCAGTGTCAGATGCTCCAGATCATGGCCGACCTTTCGCCGCCAGTTCGGATATTCATCGACGGTGCCCGGCAGGTTGGCCTGATCGCGTGCGCCGACGGCGTCTTCCAACTGCACGATGCGAAGAGTGGCCGGTGTTCGGCCGAGAAAAGTGTGAAAGGCCAGAACGAGCTGCCAGGTCAGGGTCTCGGGTGGATCTTCCGGGGACACGTTCGGAGGCAGCAGTGCCTCGTCGGCCAGGAGCTTCAGTAGTGCTTGGCGCGTCGCCTGCCGCGTCGCTCGCTCGCTCCGGGCCTGCTCGGGATTGGTGATCAGGCCGAGGTCTTCTCGAACCTTGATATCGCGCCCTTCCCAAAAGCCGGAGAGTGT
The DNA here is from genome assembly GCA_039028235.1 of Pseudomonadota bacterium. GTDB lineage: Bacteria > Pseudomonadota > Alphaproteobacteria > Geminicoccales > Geminicoccaceae > JANQPX01. The sequence goes on along the minus strand of JBCCIN010000182.1, from coordinate 1,015 downwards.
CGGCAGGTCATGGGTGCCGGTGGAGGTGATGCTGGCTTTCGGATAGTTGGCGGCGGGCTTGAACGTGCCGTCGTCCTCGCGCTCGAAATAGAGCAGGCGGCAGCCGAGCAGGCCGCGGCGATCGAGCGCCGACCTGAGTTCCCTGGGCACCGTGCCGAGATCCTCGCCGATGACCACACAGCGCTGACGCCAGCTCTCCAGCGCAACGATGCCGAGCAGATCCTCCATGGGGTAACGGATGTAAGCGCCGGGCGCGCTCTTGTCCGCAGGTTGCCAGAAACTTCGGGCGAGGCCGAGGACATGATCGATGCGAAGCGCGCCCGCGTGGCGCATGTTCCGACGCAGAAGCTGGATGAACGGGCGGTATGCGCGCGCCTGCAACGTCGTCGGCGAAAGCGGTAGAAGGCCCCAGTCCTGGCCGGCCGGATTGAAATCGTCCGGTGGGGCGCCGATGCGCACATCAGCGACCAACACATCCTGGTCTGACCAGGCCTCGGCACCGTCGGGGGCCGCGCCGACAGCGAGATCGAGATAGAGGCCGAGCGCACCGCCGGCGGCGGTCGCCGTACTTTGAGCCCGCTCTAGCTGATGATCGGCCAGCCATTGTAGCCATGCGAAGAAGGTGACGCGCTCGTCGTGCTGCACGGCGAAGGCCTTGACCTCCGGTGAGGTCGGCGAGCGCAGCGCCTCCGGCCAGTCCTGCCAGGCGGTCCGGGGGGAACCGGACGTCGCCAAAAAATCGCCGATGGCCTCGAAGTGGGCATGGTGCTCCAGCGCGTCGCCGCTGGCCTTGCGAAAACGTTCGAAGGCGACGCGTGTGGGCGTCGTCGGCGGGCCTGCCAAGAAGGCCTTGAACAAGGTTTCCAGCACCTGAAGCTTGAAATCGGCGACGGCGGGGTAGTCGACCAGATCGGAGGCGCGCAATCGCTGGAGAGTGTCGCTGTCGTTCAGGAGTTGCCTCGCAGCCTCCGACGGCATCAACTCTGGCACCTGATCCAGCGCGATCAGCAATGTG
>JBCCIN010000181.1:0-10105 GCA_039028235.1 Pseudomonadota bacterium | reverse complement strand
GTTTGTCCACGATCTTGCTCTTCAGGATCCAAGAGCGCCTCTGCCGCGATATCTCCAGGACCAGCGTCCCTACTTTCAACAGCTGGTGACCGACTTCGCCAGACAGAACGAATTGATCCGGGCAACAGTCCTGCGGCATGACGGCGCGCTCCTATTGACCAGCTCTGGTCCTGCACTCGCCGTCGACGATCTCCTGCGGCAGCTGGAAAGCAGCCCTCGCAAGACTGGTGTCATCCTGTCGCCCATCCGGCAGATCAGCGGCGATCAGCGCATAATTGTCGTTGATGCCATCATACCGGTTCCCCAAGCACAATCGAATGACCTCGCGACAGACGGTCCACCAGCCGCCCTCATTCTTACTCTGCCCATCAGCGGGATTCTAAAGGACATCCTATCGAGCGAAAGCGTCACAGCCGACCGCGAATACATCACCATTGTCCAACAGCGAGTTACCGTCGTTGAAAAGGTCAAGATCGCCGGGGACCGGCTTGAGCTAGAAGTCGCGGAATCACGCCAAGACGTTCAACCCGGCATGCCGCTTGCCTTCGATCGTCGTACCGAAGGCACATCTGTATACTCCCTGGGCGCGCCGGTGGCAGGCATTCCCTGGACCCTGCATCATGCGATCGATGCGCGGGCTGTCCTGGCCCCGGTCGACGCGTTCATCAAAGCTTCCGCCGCCGCCGCCGTCTTTGCAACTCTCCTCCTGACCGCAACCTTCGCCGCTTTCTGGTGGCGTCAGGGACAAAATCACCATCGGCAAGTGGCCGACCTTTACCGGTCGCATGCCGCCAGGGTCGCCCATCAGCATCAATTCCTGACGTCGATCACGACCTCAATCTCGGACTGGCTGATTGTCAGCGATGCTGATGGCAGCTTGATTTACGCCAATCCGTCTTTCAAGGCAGTGGCCGAGGGATCGCCGACATCTGTGATGGGACGACGCTGGGAGGATCTTGTCCGAGGCCCCTCAGCTTCGGAGACGCTTGACGGCGATCTCCTGAACCTAATGAATCCTGATGCCTTCGAGATGGTGCATGTCGGCGGGGACCGTCGCGTCATTTCCGAACGCATGTCCGATCTCCGCCATGCGGACGGCAGCGTCGCTGGCACGGTCCGCATTGTCCGAGACCACACGGACCTGGCCACCGAGCGACGAAACCGTCTGCGAGCGTTGACGCAAACCATCGACGCCTTCGTTCACGCGATCGAGCTTCGAGATCCTTTTCTCCTCGGCCACACCCATCGCCTCAGATCCACGGCCATCGCCGTCGGGCGACGCCTTCGACTTGAGGATGACCAGCTCTCCAACCTCGCCATCGCGGCATCACTCTCGCAAATCGGCAAGATCTTCGTTCCGGACGACATCCTGGCAAAGCCGGATCGGCACAATGCCGAAGAAGAGAGCATCATGCGCGATCACATCCTTCACGCCGTCGATATTCTCGAGCGGCTTGATCTGGATAGGCCGATCGTCGACACGCTCGCGCAAATGCATGAGCGGCTGGATGGCAGCGGCTATCCGAAAGGGCTGTCCGGTGAGCAGATCCGCCTAAGCTCCCGCATTCTCGCTGTCGCCGACGTCTTCTGCGCGCGAACGGCACCCCGATCCTACAGGGACCGGCAGAGTGCCGGGAAGACGCTCTATCACCTCGCAAGAAACGAGAGCCGTTACGATGTGCATGTGGTGGCTGCCCTCGCCGACATCGTCGGTCGCGGCAGCAAGCTCGACCAAGCCGATATGATCGCCCACCAACTCGTCGACGCAGCGGTTTGGCGGGAACGGCTCCGCGATTTGGCCGAGCCTGTCGAAGCGGCCCAGATGTCCTGATAGACGCAATAGGTCTTAGTTTCGTTATGTGTCCAAGGTCCAGCGCAGTGACTGCTTAAGCGATTTGAACGGCGAGAGCGCAGGATCCATGGAACACCATCTGCGACGCACCCAGACCGTTGGTCGCGACATCCATCCTGGAAAACGAATGGGCGTTATCAAGTGGTTCTCGTGATCGGCTTTCAGTGCTATCAGACGTCGGTGTCGACGGTATGGAGATCCCTTTAATTGGGCCAAGGTGTCACGACCGGACGGACAGCCTGACCATGGCGCGCGCCGACCACCATTTTGTCTGCCGGCATTGCGGCACCGAGCATGCCAAATGGGCGGGCCGATGCGATGGCTGCGGCGAATGGAACGCGCTCGCTGAGAGCGCCGCACCAAAAGGAGTTCCCAAGGGCCTGAAAGTCGGCACAGGTCAGGCCCTAGATCTTGTGAGCCTTGACGGTGTGCAGAAGGCGCCGGAGCGCCTTCCGACCGGTATCGCTGAGTTGGACCGTGTGCTTGGCGGTGGCCTCGTCCGAGGTTCAGCCATACTGATCGGCGGCGATCCCGGCATCGGCAAATCCACCATCGTCCTCCAGGCAAGCAGCGCGCTGGCCGCCGCTGGCCTCTCGGTCGCTTACATCAGCGGCGAAGAATCGGTCGATCAGGTTCAGCTCCGCGCCGCGAGACTTGGCCTCGACCAAGCGCCCTTGAAGCTGTCGGCGGCAACTTCGGTCGGCGACATCATTCAAACTTTCGACAAGGAAGACGCCCCGGATCTTCTCGTGATCGACTCCATCCAGACGATGTATGTCGACAATATCGAGAGTGCTCCCGGCACGGTGACCCAGCTGCGCACCAGCGCTCACGAACTGATCCGCTTCGCCAAACGACGGGGAACCGCCCTCTTCCTGATCGGCCATGTCACCAAGGATGGCCAGATCGCCGGGCCAAGGCTGCTCGAACATATGGTCGATGCCGTGCTCTATTTCGAAGGCGAGCGCGGTCTGCAGTTTCGAATTCTGCGAGCCGTCAAGAACAGATTTGGCGCTGCCAATGAGATCGGCGTCTTCGAGATGGTCGAGGACGGGCTGATCGAGGTTCCCAACCCATCGTCGCTGTTCATTCAGGATCGTGACGTCTGTGTCTCCGGGGCGGCGGTTTTCGCCGGCATGGAAGGCTCGCGTCCGCTGCTGGTTGAGGTCCAAGCCCTCGTCGGCACCAGCCCGCCCGGTTCACCACGGCGCACGGTTGTCGGCTGGGACAGCGCACGGCTGGCCATGCTGCTCGCCGTGCTCGAAGCGCGATGCGGGCTTGCCATGGGTGACCGTGATGTCTATTTGAACGTCGCAGGTGGCCTGCGGGTGGCCGAACCGGGTGCCGATCTCGCCGTAGCGGCAGCGCTCGTCTCGTCACTCCTGGACCGGCCTGTGCCGGATGCGACGGTCTTTTTCGGTGAAGTTGGCCTTGCCGGGGAAGTCAGAGCCGTCAGCCATATGCAGGCGAGGATGAAGGAAGCTCAAAAGCTCGGCTTCCGTCGGGTGGTGCTACCCGAGGAGCGTCGGCGTAAGGATCGGCAGAGCGATACGGAGCCGTTGCAAAAACGGCATGTGAAACGCCTGAGCCAACTTGTCGAGGTGTTCGGAGAAACCGACGCTAGACAGTGGGTTGAATGATGGCAGAGATGTCCTTGACGATCTTCGACATGGCAGTCCTTTTCGTTATCGGTGTTTCCGGGCTTCTGGCTCTTGTTCGCGGGCTGGTGCGCGAAACGCTGTCGATCATCGTATGGATCGTCGCAGCGCTGATTGCCTATGTCGCCTTTCCCGAGCTTCGCGCTCTGGTCGGCAGCTATATCGCCAATGTCTGGATCGCGGACGCGGTGACCCTCATCGTCGTCTTCCTGGCACCGCTGATCTGCCTGAAAATCGTGGCCATGGTCATTGCTGACACGGTGCCGTCGGGCATTTTCGGCTCGCTGGATCGCGTCCTCGGCGCAGGGTACGGCATCGCGCGCGGCGCATTGATCGTCAGCCTCGCCTATCTCGGGCTCATTCTCGTGAACGACCCTGAAAACCACCCGGACTGGATCAAAGACGCCAGAGTCCTGCCCTATGTGCAGGATGGCGCCGAACTCCTGGCCAGCTGGGTCCCCGAAGACATGCTCGACGGCGAGACATGGCAGGATATGGCCAGCGGCGGTTTCGGCGGAAGACCGGCCGTCGCCGAAACCCTTCCGGGATCGCCGACTGAAGACCTCGTTGACGAACCAGGACGATCATTGTCCGTCGATGAGACCACCAACAACGAAAGATAACGGACGAGGGCGGATCCGCCGATGACAACCATCTGGCGCTTGGGCGTCGGTGATGCTGACAAGCTCAACGAAGAATGCGGCGTCTTCGGGATCATCGGTCATGATGAAGCCGCTGCGCATACGGTGCTCGGCCTGCATGCCCTGCAGCATCGCGGCCAGGAAGGCGCCGGCATCGTCACTACCGATGGCAGGAATTTCCACAGCCATAAGGCGCTGGGGCTTGTCGGCGACAATTTCAGCAGCGAGGACGTCATCAGCACACTGCCCGGTTTCATGGCGGTCGGGCATAATCGCTACTCGACGACCGGCGGTGATCGGCTGAGAAATGTTCAGCCGCTGTTCGGCGATTTCGCCTTTGGCGGCCTCGCCATCGCCCATAATGGCAATCTGACCAACGCCATCAGCCTCCGCCGACGGCTGGTCGAGCGCGGCTGTCTCTTTCAGACCACCTCCGATACCGAGGTCATCGTTCACCTGATCGCGCGCTCCAGAAAGCCGAGCGTGGTGGATCGGCTGAGTGACGCCCTCCTGCACATCCAGGGCGCCTATGCGCTGGTCGCCATGTCGAACGACCTGCTGATCGGCGTGCGCGACCCGCTGGGCGTGCGCCCGCTCGTGCTCGGTGAACTGGACGGCGCACCCATCCTCACCTCGGAGAGCTGTGCACTCGACATCATGGGAGCCTCTTTCGTCCGCGATATCGAGCCTGGCGAAATGGTGATCGCGACCAGGGACAACGTCGAAAGCCGGCAGCTCTTTCCGAAGGCGCCATCCCGCTTTTGCATTTTCGAGTATGTCTATTTTGCAAGGCCCGACAGCGTGGTGGAGCAGGAAGGCGTCTACGAGGTCAGAAAGCGTATCGGCGCCGAACTTGCTTCCGAGAATAGGGCCCCTGCCGATATGGTGATCCCGGTTCCGGACTCGGGCGTGCCTGCCGCGATCGGCTATGCCCAAGCGGCCGGCCTGCCCTTCGAACTCGGCCTGATCCGCAATCACTATGTCGGCCGCACCTTCATCGAGCCGTCCGATCAGATCCGCCACTTCGGCGTGAAGCTGAAGCACAACGCGAACCGGGCGACCGTCGCGGGCAAGCGCGTCGTGCTGATCGACGATTCGATCGTCCGAGGCACCACCTCGACCAAGATCGTATCCATGATCCGCCAGGCCGGCGCCAGCGAGGTGCATATGCGCATCGCCAGCCCGCCGACGCGGCATCCCTGCTTCTATGGAGTCGACACGCCGGAAGCCAGCCAGTTGATGGCGGCTCAGCACGATGTCACGGAAATGGCCGATATGATTGGCGTCGACAGCCTCGGGTTCATATCGCTCGACGGCCTCTACCGCGCGGTCTGTAAGCAGGAGCGGGAAGCGCCGCAGCCACAATATTGCGACGCCTGCTTCAGCGGTGACTATCCGACAAAACTGGAAGATCTCGGCAATGGCGGCATGACGGCACAGCTCTCCTTCATGCTTGAGGAGGCCTGATCTTGGGACGGCTCGACGGTCGGTTGACCCTGATCACTGGCGCCTCGCGCGGCCTGGGTGCTGCGCTTGCAGAACGCTTCGCCCAGGAGGGTGCACGTCTCATCCTGATCGCGCGCACCTCGGGCGGCCTCGAGGAGGTCGACGATCGGGTGAGGGCATTTGGCGGAGAGGCGACGCTGGTACCACAGGACCTGACAAGGGGCGATGCCATCGACGAACTGGGTGCTGTCATCGCCGAACGCTTCGGCAGGCTGGATGTGCTGATCGGCAATGCGGCCGAGCTGAGCACGCTTTCACCGCTCGCCCATACCGACCCGGCGACGTTCCAGCAGACGCTCGCGACCAACATGGTCACCAATTTCCGCCTGATCCGTTCGCTCGATCCGCTCTTGCGCGCGTCGCCTGCGGGATCAGCAGTCTTCGTTACATCAGATGTCGGCAAGGACCCGAAAGCCTATTTCGGCGCCTATGCGGCGAGCAAGGCTGCGCTCGAATCGCTGGCCATGACCTACGCCGCCGAGACCGCCAGAACCAATCTCCGCGTCAATCTCGTCGATCCCGGACCGATGCGCACCCATCTCCGCAGCAAGGCCTATCCCGGCGAAGACAAGGAAAAGCTTGCCTGGCCGAAGGACCGGACGGACATGTTCGTCGATCTTGCCGAAGCAGGCTGCCGCCATCATGGCGAGCGCCTGCAGGCACCGGACCTGGCAAGGTGAACGGCGACTTTCCCCCGGATGGCCGCACACTTTCCATCAGACTGACCTGATGTCTGAGGCGATCTCAGCAGTTGCCGGCGGTGTCGCAACCCTCGGCCCTGCCGGTCTCTCCCCGGGCCGGCTCGTCTTCAGGCGCTTTCTTCGTCATCGGCTAGCCGTCGCCAGCGGCGTGGTCCTGCTCTTCCTCGCATGCGCCAGCCTGGCCGCCCCGCTGATCGCATCCTTCCTCGGTCAGGATGTCGATGCGGTCGATCTCTTCAACCGGTTCGGCGAGGCGAGCGCCGAGCATCCGCTCGGCACGGACGAACTCGGCCGCGATCTCCTTCTGCGCCTTCTTTATGGAGGACAGGTGTCCCTCTTCGTCGGGATGGTCGGAGCGGTCGCCGCCGCGGCCATCGGGACGATCGTCGGCGTGATCGCCGGCTATGCCGGCGGCCGCATCGATGCCTTGCTGATGCGCCTGACCGATGCCGTGATCGCCCTGCCGCTTCTGCCGCTCCTGATCATCCTCGCCGCTCTCGACTTCACCAAGCTCGGCCTGCCGGCTGATATGATGCGCTCCAGCTTCGGCAGCCTCTATATCATTCTCGGCATCGTCGCCCTGGTGGGCTGGACCACGGTCGCACGTCTGGTGCGCGGCGCCACGCTCTCGGTGCGCGAGCAGGACTATGTGCGCGCGGCAACCGCCCTTGGCGCAGGACCGATGCGTATCATCGTGCGCCATATCCTCCCGAACGTGGTGTCGCCGATCATCGTCGCAACGACGCTGTCGGTCGGCAATGTGATCCTTACCGAATCCATCCTGTCCTTCCTCGGGCTCGGCATCCAGCCCCCCTTGCCGAGCTGGGGCAACATGCTGACCAACGCCCAGGAGCTGATCTGGCAGGCGCCCGCGCTCGCCATCTGGCCGGGCCTCCTGATCTTCACCGCCGTGATCGCGTTCAACTTCCTCGGCGACGGTCTCCAGGACGCCCTAGATCCGCGCGCCGAAGACCCCTGAGCGCATCGCAATTAAAAAGCAACTTATAATAATAAAAACTTTGGAGATTTTCGCGATTTTGATGTATGGATCGATTGCCCTGCGGCCGACGTCATGCTAGCGTCCCTGCCGTCCTGAGACGTTCGTTGCCTTGTCGCCGGCCGCCTCGGACCGACGGTTTCCGCGCTGATCCTGTGTTCTAGCGATAGAGGTTCGAAGCTTGCCCAGCGACTGTCGACATCTCGGACGGACGGCCTGACGTGGCCAATGAGGCCATGCCGATGGTTGGCGCCGATGGTGCCGCGGAGAGTGATGAGCTCAATCTGCGCGAGATGTGGCGAGCGCTGCTTCGGCGGAAGCTCGTCTTCATCGTCACGGTCCTTCTGGTCACCGGCTGCGCCTATATCTACAGCAAGCAGCAGACGCCGCTCTTCACCTCGAAGGCGCTGATCCATGTGCAGAGCCAGGACACCAACATTCTGGAGCTGGACGATGTGGTCGAGGATCTGATTGCGGATCCGGCCACCATCGAGAGCGAGATCGAGCGACTGACCTCGCGCGCCTTCATGCGCCGCGTCGTGGAGCTTTTGAGCTTGGACAAGAGCGTCGAGTTCAATCCTCTTTTGGCCGAGGGCTTGGGTGAGGGATCGCTGCTCGAAATCTTCGACGTCACCCGCTACCTCTCGGCAGACTGGCTCAGAAACATCGTCGGTGACGGCACCCGTCCGGTTGCCGAGGATGCCGGACCGGAGGAGCGCCTTTCGGCCGAGCTTGAAGGCGTCATCGACCGGTTTGCCGGCCATTACGAGGTGGAGCAGGTTGGCCGCTCCTATGTGGTGGCGATCTCGCTGACGTCCGAGAGCCCGAAGATGGCGGCGCAGATCGCCAATGCCACGGCCGAGCAATATATGCAGGCCCAGGTCGAATCCAAATACCAGGCCAGCGAGAAGGCGATCGAGTGGCTGGGCACCAGGATCGAGGAGCTGCGCGGCGAGGTGCTGGAGGCCGAGGCCAAGATCGTCGAGTACCGCTCCAAGAACAACATCGTTGACACCGACAGGGGCAGCCCGCTCACCCTGCAGCTTACCCAGCTGAATACGCAGCTCGCTCTATCTCAGGCGCAGCGTGCCGAGGCCGAGGCACGCCTTGCTCAGACCAAGAGCCTCCTGAACACGGGCGGTGTCCAGGAGGCGGCCAAGGTGTTGACCTCGCCCTTGCTGGCCGAGCTGCGTATCCAGGAAACCTCGCTGGTTCGCAGACTCTCGGAGCTGGCCGCCGAGTTCGGCCAGAACCATCCGCGCATGCAGAACGTCCGGGGCGAGCTCGACACGGTCAGGGCCAAGCTCGAGGACGAGGTGCGCCGAGTCGTGCAGGATCTCGAAAACGAGGTCGCCGTCGCCAAGGCACGCGAGGTCGAACTGCAGTCCAGCCTCACAGGCATTCAGGGCCAGTCCTCGACGGTCGAGCTCGCACAGGTAGAGCTCAGAAATCTCACGCGTGAGGCCGAGACCAACCGGCAGCTCTTCGAGACTTTTCTCACGCGCTTTCGCGAGATCGTCGAGCAGCAGGAACTGCAGGAAGCGGACGCGCGCATCATGTCGGCGGCCGACGTGCCGAGCAAGCCATCCTCGCCGCGCACCAAGCTCGTCACCATGATCGCCTTTGCTGGATCACTGGTTTCCGGAGCCCTCCTGGTCTTTCTCCTGGAACGCTGGGATTCGAATTACGGTTTCAGGAGTGCTGAAGAGATCCAGGCCCTCGGCCTGCGAGCACTTGCGCTCGTGCCGGACCTCAGCCGCAAGGAGACCAACGGTATCCCGGCGGAAGAATACATTCTGGAGAGACCGAACTCCGCCTATGCCGAGGCGCTGCAGCGCATCCGCACCAGCCTATTCCTGACCGACGCGCGAAACCCGCCGAAGTCGGTGCTGATCACCTCCTCCGTGCCGCTCGAAGGCAAGTCGACCATCGCGTCGGCGCTGGCCCGCCAGTCGGCACGCTCGGGCCTGAAGGTTATCCTGGTGGATGCTGATCTTCGCCGTCCCCGCCTGCACGAGGTCATCGGCATTCCCAATCAGAACGGCCTTTCCGAGGTGTTGACCGGCCGCGCCAACCCCGAGACCGCGATCCAGCGGGACGAAAAATCCGGCCTCGATTTCCTCCCCGCCGGCTTCGGCTCGCTCAGCCCGCCCGACCTCTTCCGCTCCTCCACCATGAAGATCCTCCTGGAGGAGATGACCGCCTACTACGACCTGGTGATGATCGACAGCCCGCCGGTCGCCGCCGTCTCAGACAGCTTCACCCTCTCCGGCCTGGTGGACAAATCGATCTACGTCATCCGCTGGGAGGAAACACCGCGCAACGTGGCGCTCGCCGGCATCCGCCAGATGCTGGAATCAGGCGGCGACGTCGCCGGCATCGTGCTCTCCCGCGTCGACATCAAGAAGCACGCCCGCTACGGCTACGCGGACAGCGGCCATTATCAGGGCAGCTATCGGAAGTACTACGTGAACTGAGGCACGCGGGGCGTGCGGCCTCGACTCGAAGCTAGACTTTCCGGACAGGGCTCAATGGCTGACATCGGCGTAGAGCTTCCGCTATTTGACGAGCCTGCTTAGATCGTACTACCCATAGTCTGCCTGAAGAAGCAGGAGAATTTCATCAACAACATTCTCTATTAGGGAGAATCTGACAATGTGGAAAAGAAGCAGTATCGCGCTGATGTTGCTTGCGCTAGCAGCCTGCAAGACGACTGGGACGGAGCCTTCTGCGAATGGAGCCGTCAGTCT
>JBCCIN010000180.1:0-10131 GCA_039028235.1 Pseudomonadota bacterium | reverse complement strand
TCGATGTCGTCGTAGACGGTCTTCCATCGCGCCCGGATCTCGGGCTTCGCTTCATGCGGCGTGTCGAGCTGGGGTGCCGGCATCTCACTTCTGCTGCCGTCGAGGCTCTGGAACAGGATGGCGACCGCTTCATCATAGAGACTTGGCCGCGCGATCTCCTCCTTCAGCATCTGGTAGACATGCGGCACATGAAGATGGGGCTTCAGCATGTTCCTGTTGCGATTCCCGAGGACGAATTCGATCATTCGGTATTGATAGGACTGCAACCCGGAGGAGGGGCCGAGCGTCTCGCGGAAACGGGTATAGTCCGCAGGTGTCATCGTGCGCAGGACGTCCCACTGGTTGTTCAGTTGCTCGAAAATCCGGCTGACCCTTGCGAGCATCTTGAACATCTTGGCATTGTCGCCGGACTTCAACGCCGCTCGCGCCGCGTTCATCTCGTGGATGATCAGCTTCATCCAGAGTTCGCTAGTCTGATGCTGGATGATGAAGAGCAGCTCGTCATGGGCATCGCTGCGCGGATGCTGCTCGGCGAGGATGGTGTCGATCTTCAGGTAGTCGCCATAGGACATGGCGTCGTGAAAGGTCATCTTCGCCCCGTCCGTTCCAGGATCATAGGGCTGCTTGCTCACGAGGTCGGCCTCAGCCTGAAACGCTGGATCTTGCCGCTCTCGGTCTTCGGCAATGCGTTCGCAAAAACGATGGACCGAGGATATTTGTAGGGTGCGATCGTCGCCTTAACGTGGTCCTGCAGCTGCTTGGTCATCGCGTCGCCCGGCTCTTCACCCGCACCCAGGACCACATGGGCCTCGACCACCATGCCGCGTTCGTCATCGGGCACGCCGACGACCGCGCATTCGGCGACTGCGTCATGGGACAGAAGCGCTGCCTCGACCTCGGGGCCGGCGATGTTGTAGCCGGAGCTCACGATCATGTCGTCGTTGCGCGCGGCGAAATGAAAGTAGCCGTCGGCGTCCCGGCTGAAGGCGTCGCCGGTGATGTTCCAGCCATCCTCCACATAGTCCAGCTGGCGCTCGTCGCGAAGATAGCGGCAGCCGGTCGGGCCGCGCACGGCAAGCCTGCCGACTTCGCCCGGTGCAACCTCCTCGCCGTCCGGGCCTATGACCTTGGCCTCGTAGCCCGTGACCGGCCTTCCGGTGCAGGCGGGTTTATGGTCTTCGAAGCGGTTGGTGATGAAGATATGCAGCAGCTCGGTGGCCCCGATCCCGTCCAGCATCGGCTTTCCGGTTTTTTCCCGCCACTCCTGATAGACCGGGCCGGGCAGGGTCTCGCCGGCCGAGACCGCGGCGCGAAGGGACGAGAGATCTGCTCCTTCGTCCATCGCTCGCAGCATGACGCGATAGGCGGTGGGTGCGGTAAAGCAGACGGTCGCCTTATACTTTTCGATGATCTCGATCATGTTCGGCGGCGTGGCGTCCTCCAGCAGCGTCGCCGTCGCGCCGAAGCGAAGTGGAAAGACAGCAAGGCCGCCAAGGCCAAAGGTGAAGGCGAGCGGCGGCGAACCGACGAACACGTCATCCAGCGTCACACCAAGAACCTCCCGCGCATAGCCATCGGCAATGATCAGAAGATCCCGGTGAAAATGCATCGTCGCCTTGGGATTGCCGGTGGAGCCGGAAGTGAAGCCGATGAGCGCCACATCGTCCCCGGATGTTTCGACCGCATCCATCTTGACCGGCTTTTCCAGTGCCAGCCGGTCGAGCTCCGCATCATGATTGGATGTACCGTCGAAGCCGACGACCGTCTCAAGCCAAGCGTTGTCCTTGGCGCAGGCGATCATCTCGTCCATGAGCCGCGTGTCGCAAAGTGCTAAGCTGATCTCCGCCCTGTCGACATATTTGGAAAGTTCGGCCGCGCGCAGCATCGGCATGGTGTTGACCACCACCGCGCCAGCCTTGGTCGCAGCGAGCCAGCAGGCGACCATGGCCGGATTGTTCGCTGAGCGGATCAGTACGCGATTACCCGGCTTCACGCCGAGGTCATCAATCAGGGCATGAGCCAGCCGGTTGGTCCAGTCGGTCAGCTCCTTATAGGTACGCCGTCTGCCATTGCCGATCAGCGCCGTATGATCGCCGAAGCCCTTCTCGACCATCCTGTCGGTCAGCTCGACTGCGGCGTTCAGCCGATCAGGATAGTCGAAGCCGGCAAGCAGCAGGTCCGGCCAAGTCTCCATCGCCGGCAGATTGTCCCGTGCGAACGTGTCGATATGGGCGGATTGTCCGAGCATGGTCAGCCTTCCCGATGGTTGGCGAGCGTTTGCCTGGCGATGACGACGCGCTGGACGTCCGACGCACCCTCATAGATGCGAAGCGCCCTGATTTCTCGATAGAGTTTCTCGACGGCCTCACCTGATTTCACGCCGTCGCCGCCATGAAGCTGGACGGCCTTGTCGATAACCTGCTGTGCCTGATCGGTGGCGAAGAGTTTCGCCATCGCCGCCTCGCGGGTGACCCGTGGTGCGCCGCTGTCCTTGGTCCAGGCGGCCCGGTAGGTGAGAAGGGCAGCTGCATCGACGTCGAGCGCCATGTCAGCGATATGCCCCTGCACCATCTGCAGATCGATAAGCGGAGCGCCCTGCACGTACCGGGCGGTCACGCGGTCGAGCGCTTCGTCCAGCGCGCGCCTCGCAAAGCCTAGCGCCGCGGCGGCAACGGTCGAACGGAAGACGTCCAGGACCGACATGGCGATCTTGAACCCTTCGCCTGGCGCGCCGAGCATGGCGGAGCCGAGAATGCGGCAATCGGTGAAGCGCAGGGTCGCCAGGGGATGCGGAGCCAGGACGTGCAGTCGCTCGACCACCTCGAAGCCGGGCAGCCCTGCTGGAACGACGAACGCGGAAAGCCCCTTGGCGCCGGGTGCCTCGCCGGTGCGTGCGAACAGCGTGTAGACATCCGCAATGCCGCCATTCGAGATCCAGGTCTTCTCGCCGCTCAGCACGAAGTCATCACCGTCGCGGGTCGCGGTCATGGTCGAATTGGCGACATCCGAGCCCGATCGCGGCTCGGTCAGCGCGAAGGCCGAGATCGCCCTGCCGGAGCGCGTTCGCGGCAGCCATTCGGCCTTTTGCGCGTCCGTGCCGAAGAGCGAGATGGCGCCGGTGCCGAGCCCCTGCATGGCAAAGGCAAAATCGGCCAGGCCGTCATGGCGGGCCAATGTCTCGCGGATCAGGCAAAGGCTGCGCACATCGAGCGGCGTTCCGACTTCAGGATCGACCGACGAGTGGGTCAGGAAGCCCGCCTCACCGAGCTTTGCAACCAGCTCCCTGCAGGCGGCGTCGACATCGGCATGGTCGATCGCAACAAGCTCGCGGGCGGCCCATATTTCCACCGCCTCGGCCAGTTCGCGATGCCGATCCTCGAAGAACGGCCAGGCGAGAAAGGTTCTATCCGCCATCAGTCACCCTCGAAGACGGGTTTTTCCTTGGCCACGAACGCGTCATAGGCGCGCCGAAAATCCTGACCCTGCATGCAAATCGCCTGCGCCTGCGCTTCGGCCTCGATAGCCTGCTCGATCGACATGGACCATTCCTGTGCCAGCATGGTCTTGGTCATCATGTTGGCGAAGCCCGGCCCATTGGCGATACGCCTCGCCAGATCGCCTGCCACGACCGTCAGTTCATCTGCAGGCACGATCTTATTAAAGAAACCCCAGGCCAGTCCTTCCTCCGCCGTCATCGAGCGGCCGAGGTAGAGCAGCTCTGCTGCCCGCCCCTGGCCGATGATGCGCGGCAGGATCGCGCAAGCTCCCATGTCGCAGCCAGCAAGCCCCACGCGGTTGAACAGGAACGCCGTCCTGGCCTCGGGCGTGGCGATGCGCAGGTCCGAAGCCATGGCGATGATCGCGCCTGCTCCGGCGGCGATCCCGTCGACCGCGGCGACGATCGGCCTGCCGCAATTCACCATCGCCTTGACCACATCACCGGTCATGCGGGTGAACGCCAGGAGGTCCTTCATGGTCATCTTCGTGAGCGGGCCGATGATATCGTGCACGTCGCCACCCGAGCTGAAGTTCCCGCCATTGGGCGCGATGATCACGGCATCGACATCGTCGGCATAACGCAGGTCGCGAAACCAGTCCCGAAGCTCGGCGTAGCTCTCGAAGGTCAGCGGGTTCTTGCGCTGGGGCCGATCGAGCGCAATGGTCGCAATGCCATCGGCAATCTGGCACCTGAAGTGAGTCACGTC
Organism: Pseudomonadota bacterium; assembly: GCA_039028235.1. Lineage (GTDB taxonomy): Bacteria > Pseudomonadota > Alphaproteobacteria > Geminicoccales > Geminicoccaceae > JANQPX01. The sequence continues at coordinate 5,926 of JBCCIN010000180.1, read as the reverse complement.
GCTTCGCATATCAGGTCCGCTCCTCCAGCTTGTCCGATAGATGATCGAGCCTTTGGATCATCCCCTCGATGTCGTCGGTATCGAGGCCGCTTAGGATTTCGTCGATCCAGGCCTCATGGGTCGTGGCCTGTTCTGCGAAATTCGCCCGGCCTTTCGGCGTCAGCCGCACCAGATTGGCGCGCCGGTCTCCCGGTACGGCGACCCTCAGCGCAAGGCCGTCTTCGGCCAGCTTGTCGACAATCCCAGTGATATTGCCATTGGAGACGCGTAGGCGCTTGGAGATCTCGCTCATTTTCAGTCCGTCGGGTGCGCGGTCCAGGGCGGACATGACGTCGAAGCGCGGAAGGGTGGAGTTCAGTTCGCCTCGAAGGCGGCGGCGGATCTCGTCCTCGATCAACCGGCTCGCCTTCAGGAGTTTCAGCCAAAGCCGAAGCCGCTCCTTCGACGTCGGTGTCTTCGCATGCCCGGCTATTCGGCTGGTGCTCATACCTCGCCTCCGGAAAGCGCCAGAGCATGGCCATTCACTGACCGCGCTGAGTTCGAGCAAAGCCAGAGCGCGGCAGCAGCCACTTCATCGGTCTCGATGAACCGCTTCTGCGGATTATTTTTGACGAGCGAGCTACGAGCCTCCTCGGCATCCATGCCCGTCTTCTCGACGATCTTCTCGACCGATCGTTCCAGCATCGGCGTCTCGATAAAACCCGGACAGATAGCGTTGACCGTGATCCCGCTGCCGGCCAGCTCCAAGGCGACGGCACGTGTCAAACCGACGACGCCATGTTTGGCGGCGCAGTAGGCTGAGACATAAGGATAGCCCTTCAGTCCCGCGGTCGAGGCAATGGCGATCATGCGTCCCCAGCCTGCGGCCTGCATGTCGGGAAGGGCGGCCTGCCAGACATTGGCGACGCCCATGAGGTTCACCGACAGCATCGACTGAATGAGTACGGGCGACATCTTGGCGAACGGCACGCTCTCGGCAGCGCCGGCATTGGCGATCACTGCGGCGATCGCACCCGACGCGCTTCGCGCCGCATCAAAAGCCGCAGCTACGCTATCCGGCTCGGTGACATCGCAGAGCTGGTAAGGAAGGCCCTGCGCCTCCAGAGGCGCTTTGCGGCGACCCATGACCGTCACGTCAGCGCCGCCCTCGGCGAAGCGCTGCGCGATCTCCGCCCCCACGCCCGAGCCGCCGCCGGTCACGACAATATGTCGTCCCTCCAAGGTCATGCCCGGATCATCTCGGCTTCACGGTCGGCAAGGCGCCAGGCCTGATCGCGGCCGGCATGATAAGGCAGCGCCCAGTCCCCCCGGCGATCCCCGATCCGAGCAGCCTCGTGCAGGCACCAATAGGGATCGGCCAGATGCGGCCGGCCGACCGCCACCAGATCGGCACGGCCCGCCATCAGGATCGAATTGGCGTGATCGGCCTCGAAGATATTGCCGACGGCCATGGTGCGGATGCCCGCCTCGTTGCGGATCCGATCCGAGAATGGCGTCTGGAACATGCGTCCATAGACCGGCTTCGCATCGATGGTGGTCTGGCCCGCCGACACGTCGATGAGATCAGCGCCCGCGGTCTCGAACGCACGCGCGATTTCGACCGCCTCTTCAGGCGTGACCCCCTCATCACCGACCCAGTCATTGGCGGAAATCCTTACCGACATGGGCTTGTCGTCAGGCCAGACCGCGCGCATCGCCCGAAACACCTCCAGCGGATAGCGAAGACGGTTCTCCAGGCTGCCGCCATAGTCGTCCTCGCGTCTATTCGACACCGGCGAGATAAAGGACGAAAGCAAATACCCGTGTGCGGCATGCAGCTCGATCATGTCGAAGCCGGCGCGCTCGGCCATCTCGGCTGCGCTGACGAATTGACCCAGGATCTCGTCCCGGTCGGCACGGGTCGCCTCCCGTGGCGTGGCATTGTCCGCCGACCACGGGATCGGAGAGGCCGAGATCAGCGCCCAATTGCCGTCGGCAAGCGGCTGATCCATCCCCTCCCAGCCGATGTTCGTCGAACCCTTTCGTCCGGAATGACCGATCTGGCAGCAGATCTTGGCGTAAGTTTCAGCGTGGACAAAGTTCGTCAGCCGCTTCCAGGCCGCCTCATGCTCCGGTGCGTAGAGACCGGGACAGCCGGGCGTGATCCGGCCGGTGGGCGAGATGCAGGTCATCTCCGTATAGACAAGGCCAGCCCCACCCTTGGCCCGCTCGCCATAATGGATCAGATGCCAGTCCGTGGGACAGCCATCGACTGCCTTATATTGCGCCATGGGCGAGACAACGATGCGGTTCTCGAGCTCCATTCCCCGGAGCTTGTAGGGCGCGAACATCGGCGCGCGCACTGGCGCGTTGGTGGAGATCCCGGCCCGCTGTTGAAACCACGCCTCAGCCGTTTCCAGCCAGTGCCGGTCACGTTGCCGCAGGTTCTCGTGGCTGATCCGCTGTGAACGGGTCAAAAGAGAATAGTTGAGCTGGACCGGATCGAGATGCAGATAACGCTCCACGGCCTCGAACCACTCCATCGAGTTGCGCGCCGCTGATTGCAGGCGAAGCACCTCGAGCCGGCGTTCGTCTTCATATTTGGCAAACGCGGTGCCGATGTCGGGCTCGGCATGCAGGTAGTCGGCAAGCGCGATCGCCGATTCCATCGCAAGCTTGGTGCCGGAGCCGATCGAGAAATGCGCCGTGGCCGAGGCGTCGCCCAGAAGCACGACATTCTCGTGATGCCATCTCTCGCACAAGACACGCGGGAAACGAATCCAGGCCGAGCCGCGAATATGCCCGGCATTGGTCATCAGGCCATGCCCGCCCAGGTGATCCTTGAAGATCGCCTCGCATACGGCGATGCTCTCCTCCTGGCTCATATTGGCGAAGCCAAACGCCTCGAAGGTGTCCTCCGCGCATTCCACGATGAAGGTCGCGGTGCTGTCGTCGAACTGATAGGCATGCGCCCAGACCCAGCCATGCTCGGTCTCTTCGAAGATGAAGGTGAAGGCATCGGCGAAGGTCTGGCGGGTGCCGAGCCAGACGAACCGGCAGTGCCGAAGATCGATCTCGGGCCTGAACACGTCTGCATAGAGCTGACGCGTCTTCGAGTTCAGCCCGTCCGAGGCGACCACGATGTCGACGTCGTTTCGACAGGCCTCGGCACTCTCCACCTCGGTCTCGAAGCGAAGCTCGACCCCAAGCTCCCGCGCGCGCGCCTGCAGCAGCAAAAGCAGCTTTTTCCGCCCAATCCCACAAAAGCCATGGCCGGAGGAAAGATGCCGCTGGCCTCGGTAGTGAAGGGCGATATCGTCCCAATAAGCAAAGTTGTCACCAATCCTCTTGGCGCTGATTGAGTCGTTCTTTGCGAGAGCCTCAAGCGTCTCATCCGAGAGCACTACGCCCCATCCAAAGGTGTCGTCTGGCCTGTTGCGCTCGATCACCACCACCTCATGCGAGGGATCACGCAGTTTCATCGAGATTGCGAAGTAAAGGCCAGCAGGCCCGCCTCCAAGACAGGCAACACGCATCATCGGCTCCTTCGCCCAGCATGACGGGCCAGAACTGGTATCCGCCGGATTTCATCACGATAGATGAGCCGAGCAATCATTTCAATCCTAAAAATTTTATACTTGAATTATCTTGATCACGTGTACTGAGCGATAGTTAAGGAAGATCGGTCCCTGCGCTGCAATCCCAGAAGCTTGAGAAGCCCAATAAGGCCTTCCGCTGCGAATCGGAGGGCGACGATGGTGCCGATGCCACCGGCCAGCACCATGAAGAGGGTCAGCGAGAGAGCGCCGAAGCCCAAGATTCGGGCGAGGCCACGCGCAGGCAGATCGCGAAGAAACCGCCGGTGATGCTGGTGAAAAACAACGAGATGGCTAAACGGCGATGTCAGAACCGATTGGCGATCGTGACGAGGGAGCGTGCCTGCGATGGTATCAAGGCATCACATGGGCTTGGCTGAGTTGACCTTGCTCTTGGACGCACTGGTCGTGTTTGCGGCAGCTCCGATCGAGAGGACACATTGGGATCTCGTTCCGGCGCTTCGCCTGAGACCTCTCGCCCCGCAGTTCTCATCGCGCGCCGGGGCAGGCTCGGCCACCTGCCCGCGCAACAGCAAAGGTGCTCCCTTAATCCGGAACGATTTTTCCGGGCAGAGAATTGACTGTCATGGTGTCGGCCGGTTGGAAATGGACGACGGATCGGATCGACTCACCCGCCTTCAAAAGGTCAAAGGCGGTGTTGATCTGTTCATGTTTCATGTGGTGCGTGATGTAGGGATCGACGCTGAAATCACCGCGCATCCATTCGTCCACCATGCCCGGCAATTGGCTGCGGCCCAGGACACCGCCAAAAGCCGTCCCTCGCCACACCCGGCCGGTGACCAGCTGGAAGGGCCGTGTGGCGATTTCCTGCCCTGCGCCTGCAACACCGATCACGGTGCACTCGCCCCAGCCCTTGTGACAGGCCTCAAGCGCCGAACGCATCAGACCAACGTTCCCGACGGCCTCGAAGGTGTAGTCCAACCCGCCGTCGGTCATCTCGACCAGCACATTCTGGATCGGGTCGTCGTAGTCCTCGGGGTTAAGGCACTCCGTCGCGCCGAGCGCTTTAGCCAGCGGGAACTTGGACGTGTTGATGTCGATGCCGATGATCCTGGACGCACCGTTCATGACAGCACCCTGGATCACCGCCATGCCGACAGCGCCCAGACCAAAGACGGCGACGGACGCTCCAGCCTCGACCTTCGCGGTGTTGCGCACGGCCCCAATGCCGGTCGGCACGGCGCACCCCATGACCGATGCCTTGGACAGCGGCGCATCCTTGGTGATCTTGGCCACCGAAATCTCAGGGAGCACCGTGTACTCGCTGAACGTGCTGGTGCCCATGTAATGCAGGATCTGCTTGCCCTTGTAGGAGAAGCGAGACGTGCCATCGGGCATCACGCCGGCACCCTGGGTCTTCCGGATCGTCTGGCAGAGATTGGTTTTTCCGGACTTGATATAAGGGCAGTTCGGATCTTCCGGCACATAGAGCGGGATCACATGGTCGCCCGGGACGACTGACGTCACGCCTTTGCCAATCTCTTCGACGATACCGCAGCCTTCGTGGCCGAGGATGCACGGGAACAGCCCCTCGGGGTCTTCACCCGAGAGGGTGAACACATCAGTGTGGCAGAGGCTGGTGGTCACGATGCGAACGAGAACCTCGCCTTCCTTGGGGCCTTCAAGATCGATGTCCTCGATCTCCAGCGGTCGGTTCGGCTCCCAGGCGATAGCGGCACGCGTCTTCATATCAAGTCTCCTTCCCTGATTAATGGATATGCATAACCTTTTGATCCGGCTCGTTTCCCGGATCACTGACAGGATCGAGGACGAGGACGAGGCGCGTCTCGCCTGTGCCCTCGATGGGCGGTGAACGATGCAGCAGGCCGGATGTCGGGTGCTCGGGCCAGAGCTTGCCGCGCAAGAGGATCGGTGCGCCGGTGGGCACGGTATGGATTTGCCCAGGCTCGTCACCATTGATCGAGACGCCGTATTGCGTGCCCGTGCCGCGGTAGGTGCAGACGAGACGCGCCGTGACGGCGTCCATGTGGAACTTCCGGCAGGAGTTTGTTTTGACGACGTCGAAGCGCAACCGGAGACAGGGTGCACGCATCAATTCTGCGAAAAGACCCGCCAAAGCCGCGGCGTCGTCGATCAACATGCCCCGTTCGCCGCAATCGGGGGTGCCGCAGGCTTCGCAGATATGGAATGCGGCGTCGCGAACATCCCCCGGACGCAGGATCACGCGAGCCTTCGGCAGACGCTCGGGCTCCAGCGCGTCGATCCAGGATTGAAAGCTCGGCAGGGGGTCACGCCGCCAGATCGCGGCGGCACATCCGGGATGGTGGATCGCCGAAAGACCTTCGGGGGCGCCTGCGACGCCGACGGCG
>JBCCIN010000179.1:0-10193 GCA_039028235.1 Pseudomonadota bacterium | reverse complement strand
GATCGGCTCGCCCGCAGGATCGATGCCCAAGCGCTCATTGGTCACGACAGGCGCAGGCGCCTCTTTGACAAGAGCCTCCAGGAGCCTCCTGGCGCCCATTTCCTGCTCGGCGACGCCCATGAACACCGGCACCACCTGGTCAGCACCCAGCGTGTTCTGCATGTGGCGCAGAATGTCGTCGGCTGGCGGTTCCTGGTCTTCCAGGAGCAGCTCCATCAGGTCATCGTCGAAATCGGCGAGCGTTTCCAGCATCTCCTGGCGCGCCGCCTGCTCACGCTCTTTATATTCTTCCGGCAGCTCGATCGGCTCGGACGGGCCGCCCGCCTTGTAGGCGTAGGCCTTCTCGGTCACCAGATCGATATAGCCGACCAGTTCCTCGCCGCGGCCGATGGCATATTGATGCGGCACGATCGGTCGATCCGACACCGCGCGAAGACTATCGAGAAGATCGCGGTAACGCACCTCGGAACGGTCCATCTTGTTGATGAACACCAGATGCGGGATCTGATTCTTGTCGAGATAGTTGAGGATGGGCGCGATCGAGATCATGCGCGCCGGCACCGGCTCGACCACCACCACGGCGGCATCGATTCCGAGGAGCGCATTGCGCGCCTCCTGAACGAATTCGACGGAGCCTGGGCAATCCAGAACGTTGAAATTCAGACCTTCGTGCTCAAACGAGACGGCATTGACCTCGACGCCCATCTGCCGTGCCCGCGCCTCGGGTGATGCGTCGCCGACCGTGCTTCCTTCGGTCGTTTTTCCTTTGCGCGAAATGGCGCCGGCGACAAAGAGAAGGTTCTCCAGCAAGGTCGTCTTGCCGGACCCATTTGGTCCAACCAGCGCGACATTGCGAACCGTATCGGTTCCCGTCATCACGATCTCCCCTGATTACATTTTGCCAAATCTCCCATGGCTGCCGTGTCATGGTCGCCAAAGCGACTCCGCGGTGCCATGTCTGGTTCGTCAAAGGTTACGCCTTGAAGCGGCGGGTGTCATCAGACTGTCTCAAAGGCTGAGCGCATTTTGTGCAGTGGGATCCAACACCCCGAACGAGATGCTGCGCTGATGAGAACCAAAAAAGGTGGAATGATAAGGGAATAATGAGGCCTCAAAGGCAAATGCCCGGCGGACACTGCCCCTGAGGTTGATCGACCGAACACAATCGTCTGTTAGCTGACCTAATACCAACCCGCTAAGTTTCCAGCGACTATGCTCGAGGTCACATCGCCAGCGGTGGATACTCGTCCAACTTTAGGTTTTCTTTAACGTTTTGATGTCATGCTCCTTCAAGATCCATGCGATCCTGGCAATCCGCACGACGGCCGAAGGACTTTGGGCGAGGCTCGGACTCCCAGGATCACATGGACCAGCGAGGCATGCCGGAGGATAGCCATATCAAGTTAAGAAAGGATGAACGCGGCTGCTATCCCGGACACATAGGCCCAGACTCTGTATGGCCGTTATGACAAGCTTGATATCCGGTAAATTGGCCGCGCTATCCGGTTCTCACGGCAGACAACGGGGTCGACGAACAACAACTGAGACGTCGCCCGTCGCCGAAGGCACCTTCCGAAGCGATTGTACCGCTGGCCGACATGGTCGGACCGCTAGAGATAGCCGCCCCATTTGCCACGGCCGTCGAGAATCCCGGCGTCGGCATCGCCGGAACTCACCGGGGAATTGACGGTGCGCTCGCGCTGAATGTCGGCAGCGCTGAAGCCGAGAATCAGCGCCAGGAGCAGGGCAAGCACCGCCAGGCCGACGCTGGGGTCCGTTTGGTCGACTGTGCGTGTCGTAGGAAAAACGGTGTTTGTCGCCATGGCGGCTTTCCCTAAAAAGGATGATGGGGCTCTCGGCGTCAGCCCTGCCAGAACGGCTTTCGGATCTCGCGCTCGACATCGAGCCGGGTCAGTCCGACGTCCTTCAGCATCTTGTCGTCGAGCAGATTGAGGGCGTTGCGCTGGCGGTGACGCTCCAGCCAAGCCTGGGCGATGCCGGCGATCGGGCCGAGCCATCCAAAGGTCGGCGCTGGGCGGTCTGAACGGATGCGGGTGAGGCCAAGTCCGCTTCTGACATCGGCCATCATCGCGTGATCGGCATGTCTCATGGCAAGCTCCGCTGCGTTCACGGCCAATCGCCTGGGAAAGCGGCTGCGATCGGCGTTTGATGATCGTGAATCTACGGTCGGACAAGCCTGCCGACAAACGAGTTCTTTTGCACTTCAGTATAGAAAAACTTATCCGAATGTATCGATACAATTTCCATCCATTTGTTTTTACGTCATAAATTCTTTTATCTTGAGAATCGCCGTTGACTGTATGGATACAATTTCTTAGCGTTTTCCTCATGTCGGACCGGCTTCCCTCTCTAAATGCCCTGCGCGCCTTCGAAGCGGCCGCCCGCCATCTCAGTTTTTCCCGCGCTGCGGATGAGCTCAACGTCACCAAGGCTGCCGTCAGCCACCAGGTGAAGGCGCTGGAGGAAGAGCTCGGCCTACCCTTGTTCCGACGCCTCAACCGCGCCCTCCTCTTGACCGATGCCGGTCAGACACTTCATCCGGCGATCACCGAAGCGCTCTCGCTGATGCGGGCGGCCGTGGACCGGCTGCACGAGCGGGATCGGACCGGCGAGCTTACGGTCACGACGCTCGACTCGTTTGCCGCGATCTGGCTGGTGCCACGGCTCAACCGCTTTCGAAAGGCGCATCCCGAGGTCGACGTGCGCATCGCCACCTCCGACGACAGCATCGATTTCGCGCAGAGCGACGTCGACTTGGCGGTCCGCTACGGTACAGGAAACTGGCCGGGAACCCAGGCCGAGCGGCTGATGACCGAAGAGCTCTTCCCGGTCTGCGCGCCCAGCCTCCTGGAGGAGGGTCCGCCGCTGGAAAAACCTGCTGATCTCGCCCATCACACCCTGCTGCATGACTATGGCCTGGAAAGCTGGCGGCGGTGGCTGATGGCTCTGGGCGAGCACGGTGTCGAGGTCGAGCGCGGCCCGCGCTACCACCATTCGAATCTGGTTCTGCAGGCGGCCGAGCAGGGTGACGGCGTGGCCCTGGCGCGCAGCGTCCTCGCGACCGACGCGCTTGCCCAGGGCCGGCTGGTCAAGCCCTTCGATATCGCGCTTCCTGCGCGCTATGCCTATTACGTCGTCTGCCCGCCCGACCATCTAAAGCGCCCCAAGGTGAAGGCCTTCAGGGACTGGCTGTTCGCCGAAGTCCACCAGGACGAAAGCTCTCCGGAACCGATGATCTGAACCCACGTCACCGCTTGCCGCCGGCGCGCTCCGGTGAAACCATGGCTGCATGACCAGAGATCAGCCGTTCTTCAAAAGCGCTCGCCGCCATGCCATGGGCATCAAGGCGCTCGATCCCGCCACATGGATCATGTTCGCCGAGGACGCCGAGGATCAGCTTGCCGAACGCCGCCGCCTGCTCGATGCATGCCCCGGCGAGGTCCTTGCCGCCCTTCCGGGAAGCGAAGAGGCCGTCGATGAGCTGCTGACACTGCTGCTCGACCATCTGCAACACCACGCCGCCGACCGCTACAGAATCGAGGCCGCCACGGTGATCGAGCGAGCTACGGGCCGCCCTCACCCACGCCGCAGCGAACCCCTCTCCCTGATCGGCCGTCTGGTCCAGGAAGATTTTTGTCTCCTGCAGAAGCGCGACGATCGCTATATCCTCACATCGGCCGTCCTATGCTTTCCCGCTCACTGGCTGCTGTCGGAAAAAATCGGCCGGCCGCTGCTCGACATTCATGAGCCCGTGCCAGGCTTTGCCGAGCAGCTCGGCAGTCCGGTCGAGCGGCTGTTCGAACGCTTCGATCCGGAAAAGCCCGTCCAGCGGCAGAACTGGAGCCTCGTCGATACCAACGCGCTGTTCCTTCCGCCCTCTCACCGAGACGAACCCACCGACATCCCCACCGATCAGATCGGGGAACGCCTCCATCTTCGGGTCGAGCGCCAGACCTTCCGGCGCCTGCCGCAATCTGGAGCCGTGGTCTTCGGCATCCGTACCATCTTAAACTCGCTCGCTCAGGCGATCGACAGCGCCGACGCTGCCGATGCCCTGTCCCAGCGTCTGCACGAACTGCCGGACCCGATGCAGCGCTACAAGAATCTCACGGATTTGAAGCCTGCCCTGCTCGCCTTTCTGGAGCAACGACGGTCCGCCATGCTAGTGGTGTAACCCCATCAATTGGTGCCCATGCAGGAGGCCAGGATGAGCGTCAAGGCCCGCGATGATCGCGAGGCAGCCATCACCAAATGGCTGCTCGGCGGCGAAGTGCGGGAACTTCCGAACGGTCCCGCCGTCCTGAAAGCACTCGGCCTTCGCCTGAACGACATCGGCGTCCCGCTCTCGCGTGCCTCGTTCCATGTGCGCACGCTGCACCCGCAGCTCTTCGGCATCGGCTTCTACTGGTATCGGGGCCAGGATGAGATCCGCACCTTCCAGGCACCTCATGGCATTCGCGACACCGACCTCTATCAGCGAAGCCCCATGCGCCTGATCTTCGATGGCGACACCGACGAACTCCACCAATCCCTCGAGCAGCCGGACGGGAGCTTTCGCTTTCCGCTATTCGCCGAGCTCAAGGCCGAGGGCCACACCACCTATCTCGCTCTGCCGCTCACCTTCAGCGACGGCGAGACCCACGGCACCACATGGACGACCGACCGCGCGGGCGGCTTTCGCGACGATGAAATCCAGCTCATCAAGAGCTTTCTTCCCATCTTCAGTCTCCTGATCGAGATCCACCTCAATCGCCGCATTGCGGTCAATCTCTTGAACACCTATGTCGGCCATCAGGCTGGCGAGCGCATTCTCGCCGGACAGATCACCCGCGGCAGTGGCGAGACCATCCCGGCCGCCATCTGGTTCTCCGATCTGCGCGGCTTCACCACCCTCTCCCAGAGCCAGGACCGGGATGAAATTCTCGCCCTGCTCAATGACTATTTCGATGCGATCACCGGCCCGATCGTCGAGCGTGACGGCGAGATCCTGAAATTCATCGGCGATGCCGTGCTCGCCATCTTTCCGCTCACGGATGACGACGCCTGTCAGCGCGCCTTCAACGCGGCGCTGGCGGCGAAAGCGGCACTGGCTGACCTGAATGCAGCGCGCGACGAACGGAAGGAAACGCCTCTTGCCGCCGGCATGGCGCTTCATGTCGGCGAGGTGATGTACGGCAATATCGGCTCGGCGACCCGCCTCGACTTTACCGTGATCGGCCCTGCGGTGAACCTTGCATCCCGCATCGAAGGCCTTTGCCCGAAGCTCGGCGTCGATGTCCTGATGTCGGCGGCCTTCAAGGACCATCTCGCTCCAGACGCCGCGCTCGAAAGCCTCGGCCACCACCAGCTGAAGGGCATCGATGCACCGGTCGAAGTTTTTTCGCCGACGGCACAGCCGGCATGAAGCCGCTCCAGCGCCTGGCCCGCCATGTCGGCTATGACCTGACGCCTTCGAAAAAGGCCAAATCCCCGAATGCCCAGCTCGTCGCTCTCTTGAAGCACCAGCGCATCGACACCGTCCTCGATGTCGGCGCCAATGTCGGCCAATATGGCCAGCGCCTTCGGGACTGGGGCTATGATGGTCGCATCATCTCTTTCGAGCCCCTGTCCTCGGCCTATGAAAAACTGCAAGCGATATCCGCGCCGGACCGGAATTGGGAGGTGGCGCCGCGCATGGCGGTCGGCGATGTCGACGGCGAGATCGACATCCAGGTCTCCGCCGAAAGCGACATGAGCTCGATCCTCGCCCAGTCCGATCTGATGAAGAAGATATCACCGACCTCGAGGATCGAGGCGACCGAACGCGTTCCCGTCCACCGCCTGGACAGCATCGCCATGGACTATGTGACCGGTGAAGGCCGCGCCTTCCTTAAGGTGGATACGCAGGGATTCGAACCCCAAGTCCTCGACGGCGGCGAAACGCTGCTAAAGAAACTCGTCGGCATCCAACTCGAAATGTCCCTGCTCCCCATCTACCAGGGCGAGCACGACTACCTCACCATGATCCGGCGATTGGAAGCCGTAGGCTTTACCTTGCATCTCGTCCTCCCAGGGTACTTCGAGCGCAAGCTCGGACGGATGCTGGAGATCGACGGGGTGTTCGTGCGTAAACAAGCGACCAGCGGCTGATCACCGGAGGCCGTCGCGTTGAGCCGAACTATCGGAACAGCGCCGCGACCCCATCTGCAATCTGTTCCTCGGTGGCATCATGCCCGAATTGCACGGCGTAGCGAGCGTCTCGATCCATGATGCAATGAAAGAATGCGTGGTCGACGATCTCCGGAGCAAGGTCTGCGGGTCGCCGTGACGGCCTGCATCTTCGATTACTCATCCGCCGTGTTTGTGACCTTCGCCGTGTTTCATGCCGCCTTTCAGATCCTTGATCGGAACCTCCAGCGTCACCTCGCCGGCATGTTCAAAAGTCAAAGTGAGCGGCAGAACGTCGCCCGCATTCAGAGGTTCCTTTAGACCCATCAGCATGACGTGGAAGCCGCCGGGTTCGAGTGTCGCCATTTCGCCGGGCTTGACCTCGATCGCTTCGACTTCGCGCATCTTGGCGATGTCACCCTCCATAATGTGATTGTGGAGTTCGGTGGTCTCTGCGACCGGTGTCTTTGCACCGACCAGCTTGTCGGCCTCATCGCCGTTGGTCATCAGGGTCATATAGGCTGCGCTGTTAGGGGCGCTGCCGATGGAGGCGCGAGCCCAGCCATCATGGATCATGACATCGCCGACCTTGGCCATGCCGGTGTCGCCAGCGAAAGCTCCGGTTGACAGGACCGCCGACAGGCAGATGGTGGCAAAATGTTGCTTCATTGTCGTCTCCACAGCCTGAAAGGCGCGTGCGCCGTTCCTTGCAAACTTCACGTGTTCTTGATGAGTGTTTTGATGATGGTCCAGCGACCAGCCAACGGATGACGGTCGATAGCGCTTTCATCTTGAAGGAAGCTAGATCGACGGTGGTCCCCGACCGCCCAAGGATCGATGGCAAAGCGATTCCGCGATCCAGGGATCGATGATCCTTGCTTCCCCGACCCAATAGCGATGCAGGCTCGGCGGTTCGATTCTGCCAGCGCCTTCGAGAGCATCCAGGGTCTCGACCAGGCAAGCAAGGCAGCTCACAGCTGAAGCGTCATGATCGCCCGGTGCGTCGGCCGGATGAGCCGGGAGCTGAGCATCAGCGGGTGCACGGATCACCTCGAAGCCGGTGCCGGTGCAGATCACCAGAGCATTCAGAGTCCCTGATGCCTTCGCAAGAGCTCTTTGACCAAGCCAAGGCTGCACCAAGAGCGCCATGATGATCAGCCAAGCAGCACTGCGAGAGGTCTTCGAGAACCGCATGCCAGCTCCAAAACCGCGAGGCGTGGAGTTTAGCAAGCCTGATCCATAGCGCAACGCGTCGAAGTGCGTGTAAGACCTTGCCACTAATAATTGCCAAATATATCTTCATTACTTGAACTGATGCCGTTTGATCAACACTCATCGGAGTGTTCATATGGATCAGCAGCGCAACCTATCAGCATATCTTCCCTATATGCCATGGTGTTGCCTTACAACACTGCTCATTTTATTCACATCATCTCTGGTATTTCTTCAGCCGCTAGCGGACGCTACGAGCGTCATCATTTTGATGGCGTGGGCATTCTTACTCATACAAACATTTCACGTTCTACAGAGCCGCCATCCTTTGCGATCGCTGCAGTTTCCCGCCACCGCCTGCGTCATGGCGACGACCATGCACGTCGTCATGCTCCAGGCGACCGGCCAGGATTGTGTGCTCACCCGAGGGCTTCGCTATGTCTATTGGCGGGCCTTCGTCAGCCCCGATGCTCCCCTCTTTTGCAACTGGTGCATCGGCTAGGAAGGAGGAACTGATGAACTACTACATTGTTGCGGGATGCGGTTGCGGAGGCTGCAATCTGATCGCCATCGACGAAAACGGCAATATCGTCTCGATTTATCTTCCGCTTAGCGCTGTCAGAAAATAGCGACTGCAAAGCGGCGTGACCCTCGTCGAGCCTGGCATCGCTCCGGGCTCGACGTTTCTTTAGCTGAGACCGACGATCATCGCGCCTGCCATCAAGGCCATCAACAGGTCTTCAAAGACCGTGACGTTCGAGATGGGAATGCTGAAGAACCCTCCGAGACAGGCGCACTGTAGATTTTGCCCGCGGGCGAGCGCCCGGTGCACGCTCCAGGCTTTTTCCAGCATGAGAGCAGCGACGAACAGATTGAGCAGCAGGAATTCGGGCGAGATCAGATAGAGAACGCCGATGCTGACCTCAAGAAAAGGATAGGTGGCGGCGTAGGCGGCACTTCGAGAGGCGAGAAGGTCGTAGCGCGCATAGGCTCTTGAGAAGACTTTCCGATTCGCGACCTTGAGCGCGCCGAACAGTAGGAAGTATCCTGCCATCAGATCACCCATGAGGCCGTGACCGTGCCAACCTCGAAGTGCCTGCAGCGCAAGACCGAAGAAGACGACGAGGCATGTCATCACAATCAACGGCCGATAGTGCACAATCTTGGCGAAAAGCAGGCGGATCAGACTCCTCTCTTCAGCCCTGTAGGAACCGAGCAACGCCAGCAACGCATTGAGATCAGCAAGCGGGTCGTCGAGGCTATGGGTGATGGTCAGGCTGCGGCGATCACCGCCGATCACTGCGCTTTTGATACGCGGCTCCGAGAGAAGCGCAGCTTCTATCTTGCCGACGCACGAACCGCAGCGCACACCTTGGACCAGAAACTGCTCAGTCCGCATCCCAGCTTCGGTCGACGACAAGCCGGTATGCCGCTCCGTATCGGCAATGACCATGCAACTCTCTTCTATTTCGGTGCTCGTTAACCTTGAAGCTTTTGATTTGTACACGGTAGCTGGCAAAAATGAATGGAAAATCAGGACGCTCAGGACCAGATTATAGGGCGTGGACGAGGCGGGTTTGATCGATGATGGCAAAGAGCCGAGCCATGGAACAACATGCGTCTTTTGACAAAGCAATGATCCTGATGATCGGGATCTTCCTGGTCCTATGCATGTTTGGCGCTTTCGCCCTGATGTCTTCGGAAACCTTCATGACGGCGCAAGAAGCCATGTTCAAGGCGATGGCGGTTATGGCCGAAGTCTGCCGGCTATAGGAGTTTGTGGACGGCGGCCTTTATCTCATCCGCTGTGGCGTCATGGCGGAAGACGGCAGCGAGCCGCCATTCATGATCCATCAGATAGATGTAGGATGAGTGGTCGACCGGATAGGCTTCCGGATCGATATCCTTTCGATGTTTGAAATAGACGCGAAAAGCCTTGGCGACGGGATCGATCTCAGCGGTGGAACCGGTCAGTCCGACGAGACGCTCATGAAAGAGCGGGACGTAGCCCGCCAAGTGCTCGACGTGATCCCGTTCCGGATCAACCGTGATAAAGACACCCTTGATGCCGGGGGCATCCCCGAGTTCCGCCATCGCAATCCCCATGGTCTGAAGGGAAAGCGGGCAGATGTCCGGGCAAAAGCTGTAGCCGAAATAGATCAGTGTCAGGTGTCCGACGAACGTTGCCTCGGTGACCCGCTCACCTTTGTGGTTGATCAGCTCAAGAGGGCCGCCAAGACTAGCTGGCATGACGATGAGACCGGGACCGGCAATGGTCTCATCTTCCGTCAGCTCGACAGTTAAAATCCAGCCCGTAGCAACAAGAGCAATGATCGCAAGCATGGCGCCTGCGAGGAAAACGAACCGGTCAGCGATCATCTGTCATCATCTGCAAAGGTCGCGAGCCAGCCACCAGCTAGCGATGGAAGCGCAGAGCCGGTCTTCCCGCCCTATATTTCGCATGACGTAAGAATAACATCGTCGTTTGTCAGGTGGCCAGCATCCGGTGATGCCGTGCATAAGCGGTTTTCTTGGAGCCTCTCGTCAGCGGTCCACTTTGCTGCCTTTCACAGTTTGCCCCAAGCTAGACATTTCGACCAGATATGAGCTCCTTGCCGCTCTTCTGATGACTGTTCCGGGTCACACCAAGTCAAAAGAAGCCGACCGTTTTCTGGCCGGAAGGTCAGGATAGACCGACTCAATCGCACCGAGATTTTCGGCTTTAGGGCTGACGGATAGGCGATGACGGCTTAGACAGAAGCGAAACGCTCTTACCGTCACCCGAAGGAGGCCAGCCCGTGCCCAATATCGCT
>JBCCIN010000178.1:0-10250 GCA_039028235.1 Pseudomonadota bacterium | reverse complement strand
TTCGCGCGCCTTCGCCTGCCCATCGCTCTCGCCATCCCCATCGCCTGCTTGAGCTTCCTCAGAGAAATTGATGTCGTCGAATGGATCAGGCTCGCCATCGTCATCGCTGCCGGCTTCCGTTCCGGCGAGCTGATGCAGGCTCTCGAGAAGCTCCTGCCCGAAATCTTCGGGGAGGGTCTCGTCGTTCTGGGCTGCACCAACGAGATCCGCAAGGACATCGCCCGCACGGATCAAAAGAGCGACATTGTTGGCGTTGGTCTCGAGCTTGTGCTCACGCATCTGGTCGAGCACGGTCTCGAAGACATGGGAGAAGCCGACGAGCTGCGTGAAGCCAAAAGCCCCGGCGCCACCCTTGATCGAGTGAATGGCGCGAAACGCCGCATGGAGGATCTCATCGTCAGTCTCGCCATCCTGCAGGGCCGTCAGATGGCCCTCCAGATCCGCGAGCAGTTCTTCGCATTCTTGAAAGTAGGTCAGTTTGAATTCAGCAAGATCATCCATGCGTCGGATCCCAGCAACAGTAGATTTTCATCGTGATTCAAGGTTTTTCTTTTGCGGTTCAATGGCTCACAGAGGATCACGGTCTCTGCTCTTGTCCCGCAGATCTCTCTGACATCAGTCAAAAGAATATGGTGGGTATTAAGGACTAACCTTCTCGATGACGCGAACCAGGCTCTCAGGCTTGAACGGCTTGACGATCCATCCGGTGGCACCTGCAGCCCGCCCCTCAGCCTTCTTGGCGTCGGAGCTCTCTGTGGTGAGTGTGAGGATTGGCGTCGAAGCGAACGCCGCATTGGCGCGGCATTCCTTGATGAACGTGATTCCGTCCATCACCGGCATGTTGATATCGGTGATGATCACATCAACAGTCGCGGTGTCGAGCTTGGACAACGCCGCTTGTCCATCCTCGGCCTGAACCACGTCGAAGCCGGCCTGTGTCAACGTAACCAGGAGCATGTCGCGCATCGTTTTCGAGTCGTCGACGATCAAAATTCGCTTTTGCATTATTCCACGTTCCACGCCATCAATTGAGCAAACAAGCCAAGATCGCTGAAGCCATCGACCAATGGCTCCGACGGTTTGACCACGGTGAGCTTGGCATTCTTGCGCTCAACATAGTCTGCGACTGCCATGAGGACCTGAACGCCTGGCGTCGTCACCTGCTCGACCGCGTCAGACTGGAGGCTGACCGTCATTCCAGATTCAGCCATCTCCAAGATGTTTTCGCGGAGTTCGACTGCTGCGGGGATGTCCAGAACACGCGGCAGCGTCACCTGGTAGGTGTCGTCTATCTGTTCGGATTGTAACTTACTCATCCGAGCTCAACCTTTCCGGGTAGGCGTTCGAGTGGCATCGGCTGTCGGGAAGACTAAGTGAGAAAGCTTTCCCTTTAGTAAACAAAACCCACGAAGTAAGAGGCCGCTCGCCAACGGGAGTGTGTTGTCAGAAAAGATCGATATCGCCCAAGGACGGGTGCTTGACACCGTTTGGCGACATCGTGTCGGCATGGCTCAATCCCCTGTCGGCAGCATAGGCACCGCGCGATTCTTCGAGTTTAAGGCAGTCGATGATGGCCTGGTCGAGGTCGGCGCCGACAGCTGGCACACCCGTGGCCACTGTCTGCTCAAGCAGCAGCAGGACGGCTTCCGAATCACCTAACCTTTGCTGAATCCGATCCTCATTTTGGAGCGCGACAACAGCCGCGGACAGAGCCGATTGAGCGCCGCAGGCCGCGCCGACTGAACTAAGCTCTTCGGATAGACTTTCGGCGAGATCGTGGAGCATGCCGCCTGATCGGCGTATCTCATGTCGAAGAAAGGCCAGGATCGGCCGCAGATCGCGCAATTCACGCACGGTACCGTTCGTCGGCGCACAGAGGAGGCTGGCATCGGTCGATACCGGGTCCCTGGAATTGGGCAAGCTAGGGTGACTGGTCACATCAAAGCTCGTCATCTATGCCTTCCGTTCGCTGTAGCGACACCCATCGCCGCTCGGGCGGTTGATCGGGTCCCCGATGATGAGCACCTGTTGCGCCTGTCGTCTGCCACGTCGTCGAGGAGGCCACCGTCAGCCCTGCTCGCCGGCATTGGCCTGCGCGTTCCCGCGCCGGTTTCGACACCACTCCGCGATCTTGATCGCCATATTATCCCCCACCCTGCCGACATTGGCGCGCAGGAGAGGCGTGTGACTGCATCGCAGCGTCACCATATCCTGCGGTTTTTGACGCAGCTTCAACGTCGAGCCGACCTGAAGCGACAGGATCTCACCGAGCGGCATCATCTGTTCACCGAAAGTCACTTCGAGCTCGGCTTCGGTCATCAGCATCTGGCCCGCCAGATGCGACTCCCAGATCTTGTCCTGACCGAACTTCTCTCCCATGAACATCTGCTCGAGCTGGTCGCGTACCGGCTCGAGTGTGGCATAGGGAATCAAGATCTCGATCCGGCCGCCGCGATCATTCATATGAACTTCTATCTCCACCAGAATGGTGAGACTGGTGGGCGAAGCGATCTCAGCGAAACTCGGGTTGGATTCCATGCGTTCGAGACAGAACTCGACATCGGCAAGCGGCTTGAACGCCGTGATCATCTCATCGAGAATCAGGTACTTCATTCGTTTGATCAGGGCGGTTTCGATGCTCGTGAACGACCACTTTTCTACAGCATGCGCCGAGGCGACGCGCCGACCTCCCATCAGAAGATCGATGATCGCATAGATCAGAGAGCTATCGATATTGATCAAACCGAAGTCGTTCCACTCGACCGCTTTGAACACGGAGATGAGAGCCGGCAGCGAAACGCCTTCAATGTAATTGCCGAGCCGGACCGTGCTGGACGATGCGAGGCTGAGTTCGACGTCTTCGGAAAGCGTTCGCCTCAGCCCCTTGGTAAGCCCGTGAACCAGGCGGTCGAAGCAGGCGTCGAGAAGCGGCAGGCTCTTGTGCTGGATATGTCGGCTGTTGAGGAGGGCCTCGATGCCTGCCGAGGGCTTGTCATCTTCCTCGCTGACACCGAAGAGCTCGTCGATCTCGTCCTGCTGCAGCGCATCGTCGTCGAGGAGGGAGTCGGCAGAGTCCATGAACACATCGTCAGCCGATGATTCACCTTGACTGTCGTCAAGGCTACCATCGACGTCCGGCAGGTCATCCGAAGTCGATTCCTCGTCAACGCCGCTCATCGGCCACCTCAAGCCCTCTTCCATGAACTTGTCGGCCGCGGCTGGTCTCGAACACCCAACCATTAGGCCAGGCTCGAGACGCTATCCTCTTATTCCTAATATTTCGCTAACGATTGGTGCCGAACGGATCCCAAGAACGAAATAGACTGCCTATGCCCCACGCCCTGCATCGACGCTCAGTCTTTCCTTCCAGGCACCAACGCTCTTATGAGGACGGAGACCGCGCCGGCGGGCGTAACGTCCCGCGTTCGACGACCTCGCAGGGAAACAGCCGTGCTTCGGGTGCTCGATCGGGTTCTTTGAGCATGGCGACGATCAGATCAATCGAGGATTTGATGATCTCGTCGATCGGCTGGCGGATGGTGGTCAGGTCGACGTTCTGCCAACCGGCCATTTCCATATCGTTAAGGCCGATCAGGCCAATATCCTCCGGCACACGCAGACCGTGTGAACGAATGGCGGAAAGCACGCCGATCGACAGGACATCGTCACCGCAGAAATAGGCCTCCGCCGGTGGTGCTTCCGTGAGCAACCTGATCATCTCGGCACGCCCGGCTTCGAAGGCATAGGCCGAGGCGAAGCTGTAGTTTGCCTCCACGTCTGGCTGTTCGGCCATCTCCTTTAGAAAACCGCTCAGGCGATCCTGGGTCGATGTCGCACTTTTCGGGCCACCGAGAAAGGCGATCCGACGGTAGCCTCGGGCGATCAGTGTCCGGACAGCCATCCGTCCACAGGCGATATTGTCGATGCCGACCACGTGCACATGAGGCGATGTCGCATGCCGGCCGAACGAATGCACGACGGGCATCCCGGCATCACGGAAGGCGCGCGCAAAGGTCACCGGCAGGGTCGAAGAGGCGACGATCACGCCGTCCACCGAATATTGCTGAAGCATACGTACGGAGTTTGCCGGATCGATTTCATCCGTCAGATTGACCAGGAGGGGGCGAAGGCCCCTGTCCTGCAGGCCGCGCGTAAAGAGATCAAAGACCTGCAAGAAGATCGGGTTGTGAAAATTGTCGGAGATCAGCCCGATCATCTTGGTTCGGCCGGTGGTCAGGCTGGAGGCCAGCGCATTCGGGCTGTAGCCGAGTTCGGTCGCCGCCTGCTCGACCTTCTGCCTGGTCTTCAGTGAGACCGAGGCGCCCTCGGTAAAGGTGCGCGATACGGCCGAACGCGACACGCCGGCGCGCTCTGCAACTTCGCGCAGGGTCACGGGCATGGCGGCTTCCGACAAAGCGTCTCGGATAGGTGGAATGCGTTCCTCATAGCCAGATGCTATCAAAACCTGTCAGAATATTGCAACCGGTTGCAAGAAATGCCTGGGTGTGCTTCCTTGTTGCCCTGGGGATGCGAATGAGCGCTCCGTCCTCGCAAAGGATGAACGACATATCTGGGAGACTTCCATGACCTTTTCCATGAAGACACTAATGCTCGCCGCCGGCGTCGCCGCAACGGCTTTGCTGCCGGGCGTCGCCTCGGCCGAGGGCGAAAAGTACGTGCTGGTTAGCCATGCGCCGGACAGCGACAGCTGGTGGAACACCATCAAGAACGGCATTGCGCTTGCGGGCGAGCAGGTCGGTGTTGAGGTCGAGTATCGCAATCCGCCGACCGGCGATATCGCCGACATGGCGCGCATCATCGAGCAGGCCGCGGCCTCCCAGCCAGACGGCATTATCACGACGCTTGCTGACTTCGACGTACTGAAAGGCCCGATCCAGGCTGCTACCGATCAGGGCATCGACGTCATCATCATGAATACCGGCACGGCCGATCAGGCGCGCGAGGTCGGCGCTCTCATGTATGTTGGCCAGCCGGAATATGACGCCGGTCTCGCCGCAGGCCAGCGTGCCAAGGATGATGGCGTCACCTCATTTCTTTGCGTCAACCATTCCATTCAGCAGCCAACACTGGGTGAGCGTTGCCGTGGTTTCGCCGATGGCCTTGGCATCGAGCTTGGCGATGCGATGATGGACAGCGGCACCGACCCCGGCGAAATCAAGAACAAGGTACTGGCCTATCTCTCCGCCAATCCCGACACCAACGGTATCCTGACCCTTGGGCCAGTCTCCGCCGATCCGACCATTGCGGCCTTGCAGGAAAACGGCATGGCTGGCGAGATCTATTTCGGCACCTTCGATCTTGGCACTGAGATCGTGAAGGCCATCAAGGATGGCACCATCTCCTGGGGCATCGACCAGCAGCCCTTCCTTCAGGCCTACCTTCCGGTCGTGATCCTTGCCAATTGGGACCGCTATGGCGTTCTGCCCGGCAACAACATCAACTCCGGCCCGGGCTTCGTCACCGCCGACGGCCTTGAGAAAGTCGAGAAGTACGCCGGCGAATACCGATAAGCGAACGGGCTGATCATAAGCCCTGACGAAGAGCCGGTGTTCGTCTAAAATGATCGAACATCGGCTCTTTCTTATGCCGAAAAAGAAGAGACCTTAGCGGGGAGGTCCAGAGCGATGGCGACGGCAAAATCCAACATGCAGACCGATGAACGCATTAAGGAGATGTCCTTTTTACGCAAGGCGCTGATCCGCCCTGAGCTTGGCGGCATCTGCGGCGCGGTGCTCGTGTTCGTGTTCTTCCTCTTGTTTGCGTTCGACAGCGGCATGTTCAACAGCCAGGGCATCATGAACTGGTCGATCGTCTCGGCCCAGTTCATGGTGATCGCCGTTGGCGCCTGTCTTCTGATGATCGCCGGCGAGTTCGACCTCTCGGTCGGCTCGATGATCGGCTTTGCCGGGATGATGATTGCGATCTTCTCGGTGACCCTCGGCTGGCCAGTATGGATGGCGATCCTCGCGACCTTCGTCATGTGCATCGCGATCGGGGCGCTGAACGGCTTTGTCGTAATCAAAACCGGCTTACCGAGCTTTATCGTAACGCTGGCCTTCCTCTTCATCCTGCGTGGCTTCACCATCTATTTGCCGCAGACAATCGAGCGTAAGACCATCATCGGCGGCATCAAGGATGCCGCTGAGGGAGATTGGCTCGCGCCGGTGTTCGGCGGCAAGATTCTTACCGGCTTTTTCCAGTGGATGGGTGATATGGGCATCATCGCCACCTTCGCCCAGGGTGCCCGCGCCGGCCAGCCGCTGGTTGATGGCGTGCCCATGCTGATCGTCTGGGCGATCGTGCTCATCGTCTTCGGCCACATCCTTTTGACCCGCACCAAATTCGGCAATTGGATTTTCGCGACCGGTGGCGATGCTCAAGCCGCGCGCTATGTCGGCGTGCCGGTGAACCGGGTGAAGATCCTGATGTTCATGTTCACCGCCTTTTGCGCCACCGTCTTCGCCACCTGTCAGGTGATGGAGTTCGGTTCCGCCGGCGCCGACCGTGGTCTCCTGAAGGAGTTCGAGGCGATCATCGCCGTCGTCATTGGTGGGGCCCTTCTCACAGGCGGCTATGGCTCCGTCATCGGCGCAGCCCTCGGCGCCCTGATCTTCGGCGTGGTTCAGCAGGGCCTGTTCTTCGCCGGCGTCGAAAGCTCGCTCTTCCGGGTGTTCCTCGGATTGATCCTGCTGATGGCCGTGATCCTCAATACTTATATCCGCCGCATGATCACGGGGGAGCGCTGAGATGGCCGAACGTTCGGAAAAACCCATCATCCGTATGATCGACATCGAGAAGCATTTCGGCTCGGTCATCGCGCTTGCCGGTGTGTCCCTCGACGTCTATGGCGGCGAATGTCACTGCCTGCTCGGCGATAACGGTGCGGGCAAATCCACCTTCATCAAGACCATGTCCGGCGTGCACAAGCCGACCAAGGGGGAGATCTATTTCGAGGACAAGCCGCTCAGCTTCGAAGATCCGCGCGATGCCATCACGGCGGGAATCGCGACCGTTTACCAGGATCTCGCCATGATCCCGCTGATGTCAGTTTCCCGAAACTTCTTCATGGGCAACGAGCCCACCAAGAAAGTCCTCGGCATGTCCTTCTACGATCACGACTATGCCGATCGGGTGACCATGGATGAAATGAAGAAGATGGGCATCAATCTGCGCGGTCCGGACCAGGCGGTCGGCACGCTCTCGGGCGGTGAGCGCCAGACCGTTGCCATCTCGCGCGCGGTTCACTTTGGGGCGAAAGTCCTGATCCTGGATGAGCCGACCTCGGCGCTCGGCGTTCGCCAGACGTCGAACGTGCTCGCCACCGTCGACAAGGTCCGAAAGGCCGGCATAGCCGTCGTCTTCATCACCCACAATGTCCGCCACGCGCTCTCGGTCGGCGATCGCTTCACCGTGCTCAATCGCGGCAAGACGCTGGGTACTGCGGAGCGGGGCCAGATCACGCCGGAGGAGCTGCAGGACATGATGGCCGGTGGTCAGGAACTGGCCGAGTTGGAGGGCTCGCTCGGCGGCACAGTCTGAGCCGCCTGTCTGCCGTTTCGCTGATCAGGTCCATCGGGGTAGAGAAAGAGTCACGATCTATCGCCGTGCGCGCCGCCATCAAAGTCAACCGACCGCCGGCGGCGGCGGACAAGTGATTGTGAGTGGCGTTGAAGGCGATGGTCATGCATGCTCGCGGCATGATCGGATCTTCGAAGAACGTCAGCGGGGTGCTCGTCGCCCTTTCGCTGATATCGACGGCGGCGGTGGCGGAGGATGCGCCGGTCGTTGTTGAGCTGTTCACCTCGCAGGGCTGCTATTCCTGCCCGCCGGCTGACGACCTATTAGGGGAATTGGCCGAGCGCGAGGACATTCTGCCGCTCGCCTTTCATGTCACCTATTGGGACCGGCTGGGATGGCCGGACACGTTGGGGCTGGAAGCTGGCACGGCACGCCAGGAGGCCTATGCGAGGACGCTCGGCACGGGCCGGATGTATACGCCGCAGATGGTGGTCCAGGGGCAGATCGATGTGGTCGGCTCGCAGCGCTCACGGGTGATGCGTGCGCTCGAGATTGCCGACGAGCACGCCGTGGCGCATGTCGGCCTGGCCATCAATGATGGACAGGTGACGATCGAGGCTGGCGAGCTCACCGACGCGATCGTCTGGCTCGCGGCTTATGACGATGTGAACGAGGTGGCGATCGATCGCGGCGAGAATGCCGGCAAGACGCTGACCTATCACCATTCGGTCCGCGAGCTCGCCGAGCTTGGCCGCTATGACGGCGGCGCGATGACAGCCGATCTGCCCCTCTCGCGCTTGGCCGCGGACGGGCGGGACGGTGTGGCCTTGCTGGTGCAGCGTACCGACGGTGCCATCATCGGCGCCACCAGGATCGAGCTGCCGACAAGCTAAGCGTCCGCGGTTTTCCCGAGAAACTGCGCGTTGGTTAACCCGGCGTTAACCTTCTTCCGGTACACCCGACTTTGCGCCGGTCGACGGTGGGTTTGACGACGCCCGCTTGTGTCGGGCACCCGTCAACCCCGCTGCTGGCAGCAGCGGCAACAGCCGGCCATCGATCAGGGCGAGGCCGACGGCGATCAAGGCCATGCCGACGAGCTGGGTCGATGTGATCACCTCATCCAGAAACAGGCCGCCAAGCAAAAGGGCGCTGATCGGGATGAGGAAGGTGACGAGCATCAGATTGGTGGCGCCGGCGAGGGCGAGGATCTTGAAGTAGAGGATGTAAGCGAACGCGGTGCTGAGCACGCCAATGCCGATGAGGGACAGCCAAGTGGCAAGACCGGGTATCTCGAGCGCAAGCGGCCGGTCGACCAGGAGGACCAGCGGGATCAGGAGGAGCGTGCTGCAGGTAACCTGGCCGCAGGCGACGACCGTGGGTGGCAGGCCTCTGAAACGACGGCCGTAAAGGCTTGCGAAGCTGTAGGTGAGAGCTGCGGTCAGGACGGCGAGCTGGGCGAGCGCCTCTGCGCCGAGGCCTTCGAGCGCCGCCGGGCCAATCATGATGATGGTGCCGGCGAAGCCGATGACGACGCCGGCGAGACGGTTTGCCGTCAGCTTCTCGTCCGCGGTCAGCAGATGGGCGACGATGACGGCGAATAGCGGGGTCGTCGCGTTCAGGATCGAGGCGAGGCCGGAGGTGATTTCAGTCTGACCCCAGACGATCAGGCTGAAGGGAATCAGGTTGTTGAGCGTGCCCATGACCAGAAAAGCGCCCCAAAGGCCAAGGCTTGTGGGCATGCGTTGCCCGCCGATCAGAACCATGAGGTGCAGGGCGATCGCAGCGATGGCGACCCGGCCGAGGACGACGGTCAGGGGAGGAAGCTCGCGAAGGGCGACCTCCGCAAAGAAGAAGGACCCGCCCCAGAGAACGGAGAGTGCGATCAGGAGTCCCCAGGCGAGCGTGCCCATGGACGGGTTGGTCGATGTCATTTCTCGGTGCTCACCTCTTGGCCGCTTCCGCGCAGGTCATTGATCGACTGGCTTCGAAACGTCCGGGCCGGTCGGAGAGACCTTGCATGCTAGGAACGCTAAGGGCCACCCGATTCTTGTGCCGCGATCAACCGGTGTCACACCTCCCGGTCAACGTCTTGGCCTCAATGTATGGACCGACTGCGTTTCGCAAGTGAGAACGCTTTGGCCAGCGGAAGTCACTGATGTGTATCGGGCCTGTTTGTTCGGCTCGTGGGCCGTGGCCTCGATGGCGCTTACGCACGCACGTTAGTCTCATGAGCGGATCCCGATCGGATGTGATCGGAACGCACGCTCCATCTCTTTGTTTCGTGTCTTTTCCCTATCAAAGAAGGTGATTCCATCTTTTCGGGAATAGCTCCAGGCGTTCGTGAGAGCAGCAACGTTCGTCCTCACCTAACCGGCTGGTTATCATTCGGCTTACTCAAATGGTCTACGCGATCCTGGAAGTCCGAGCCCTGCCCGACCATTCTAAGCGGGCGGGCGGATTCCCAGGGTCGCATGGACCATGAAACAGAATGGCATGGACGCGTTAACGCAGACTTAACATAAGTGATGACGATGCCCTGAAGTTGGATAAGGGTCTGCCGCAGGTGACCGGGTCTCACGGTCTATCGGTTCAACGCCGTGCGACCGGTACGACCCAATCACTGGCAACCAGCTATCGGTGTTTGTGTGTCGGTGGACCACATTGTGCGACCTTGTCACTGAGCTTTTAGGCTCGGCTGTACACGGCGACTC
>JBCCIN010000177.1:0-10320 GCA_039028235.1 Pseudomonadota bacterium | reverse complement strand
CTCCCATGGACGTCCATGAGCCAACAAGGAATGAGCGCGCTGACGCACGAGAGTCGATCTCGCTCAATGGAAGGACGAGCAACGAAGCTGCGAGGCCAACGACAACAAACGAGATGTTAAGTGCTAGCGATAAGATGAGTGGGCTTTCTCTCCGGCACTTTGTTCGTGTCAGGATCATTGCCAATGCAAAGAGGATTGCCGAAATCAGCGGCAGGAGAGCATAGAAATTGAAATCTCCGGCTGCGGGTTTCAGGATCAACAACACACCGATAAAGCCCAAAGAGATGGCTATCCAGCCAGCTCTCCCGACTTTTTCGCCGGTGAGAAGAGCCGAGAACAGCGTGATGAAGATCGGTAATGTGTAATAGGCAGCCGCTGCGATCGAGAGTTCCAAATTCGGTAGTGATGCATAATACGCCACCCACATGAGGGTGAGCATCAGGCTTCTAAGAGTCGTCCAGCCGACGGCTCCGGGTATCAAGGACATCGACGCATCTCGATACCGAATGACGGCGAGCAGAATCGGAATCGCGATGATCGATCGCAACACGAAAATCTGCCACAAAACGAAGCTGGCGCTCGTCTGCTTTATGAGTGCATCGCCCAGCGAGAGCGCGAGCACGGTCAAAAGGATGACGGCAATCGCCAGCGGAACGTTGTCGCGTAGTGCTTCTGCTCGTGGCGCCATCAATGTTTCCTAGAGCATGCCATGAGTATTGAGCGCTTAGATGTTGGTATCACGACGCTGCTGACAGACTGCGGCACGATCCAAGCTGCAGGAAGAAGCGGAATATGGCCCTCGTGCTCGCCTATGACCCAGTGCGGGTGCAAGGACGTCTCTCGGGCCTCATCCCTCACTTGATTCAATGGTGCACCTATGTGAGGGTTTTTTCATCGAAATCGGCGCGGCGACAAATCGATCTGCGCTTGGTCCAGGGAGGCACCGATATCATGACGTTCTTCAAATCGATGAGACGAGGACTGGCGGCTTCTGCCGGGGTTCTGGCTGTGATGACGATCGGCGTGGTCGCCGAGGCGGCGGAATGGCGCGCTTGGAACATTCATGTCGAAGGCTATCCGAACACGGTCGCGATGGACAAGTTCGCCGAGCTCGTCGCCGAGAAGTCGGGCGGCAACATCACGGTCAAGAACTTCCATGGTGGCGTTCTCGGCAACCAGCCGGATGCGATCGAGCAGGTGCGGATCGGCGCCCTCGAGATCGGGAATTTCAACCTCGGCCCTATTGGTCCGGTGGCGCCGGAGGCCAACGTCGTCTCGCTGCCCTTCATCTTCAAGGACACGGCCCATATGTACCGCGTGCTGGAGAGCGAAGGCGGCGCCAAGATCGCGGAAGGCATGGCCAAGCAAGGGCTCGTGGTGCTGGCCTGGTACGACAGTGGGGCGCGGTCCTTCTACAACTCGCAAAAGCCGATCATGCAGCCGGCAGACCTCGACGGCATGAAGGTTCGCGTGATGAACAACGACCTCTATTCCGGCATGATCTCAGCACTCGGCGGTAACCCGTCGCCGATGGCGTTTGCCGAGGTCTACCAGTCGCTCAAAACGGGCGTGGTCGATGGCGCCGAGAACAACTGGCCGTCCTATGAGAGCACCGGCCATTTCGAGGTGGCGGGCTATTATTCGCTCTCCCAGCATCTGATCATACCGGAATGCGTCTGCGTCAATGCCGACGTCTACGCCGCACTGTCGCCAGAAGATCAGGCGGCGCTCAAGGAGGCGGCCGAAGAGAGCGCCGTGCTGCAGCGTGAGCTTTGGGCGGAACGTGCTGCCGCCAGCCGGGAGAAGGTCATGGAAGCTGGCGTCGAGTTCAACGAGATCCCGGACAAGGCCGCGTTCCAGGATGCGATGAAGCCCGTCTATGACGCCTATCTTGCGGACAATCCCGACATCGCGCCATTGGTCGAGCTTATCCAGAACACCGACTAAGTGGCGGACTTGGGCCTGTTCGAACCGCGGAATCGCTCGTTAGGCAAGCTATGCCGCTCGGGCGGTTTTGCGGCGAGGCTGGCTGATGCCTTGCCAGTCTTGGCGGGCAGCCGGTGACCGACCCCGCGTCAGAGGCAGAGGCAATCGGATTCGACCGTTTCCTCGACCGGCTCGCCTGGCTCTGCAAGATCGTCACCGGCGTCGGCCTCGTCGTGCTGACGGTGATCTTCGGCTGGCTGGTCTTCGGCCGCTACGTGCTGAACGCGACGCCCACCTGGGTCGAGCAAGCGAGCCTGCTTCTGGTGATGGTGATCACCTTTCTGGGTGCTGCGATCGGCATTCACGAGAACACCCATCTCGGAGTTTCCTACTTTCGCGAGGTGGCGCCGGCGCGCGTGCGGAAACTGTTTGCGGCCGTGACGCACCTACTGCTCGCAGGCTTCGGCCTTCTGATGATGTGGCACAGCTATGCGCTGGTGCTGTTCAAATGGGGCTCGCTCATTCCTTTGA
The DNA here is from genome assembly GCA_039028235.1 of Pseudomonadota bacterium. GTDB lineage: Bacteria > Pseudomonadota > Alphaproteobacteria > Geminicoccales > Geminicoccaceae > JANQPX01. The sequence continues at coordinate 7,863 of JBCCIN010000177.1, read as the reverse complement.
TCCACGTGCCGGAAGGTCTACGCGCTGTGCCGATCACGATCTGCGGCGGTCTGATTTTTCTGTTTTCGCTCGGCCATTTGATCAAGATGGCGCGGGGCATCGAGGAACGATCGAGCCTGACGGACTGATGGTTATGCGACCGACGACACCAACCCAAAAATCGAGTTAAAAAACAATGGGATTGGCTATTCTCCTCGGTGTCTTTGCCTTCGGTGTCGTGATCGGCATGCCGGTCGCCTTTGCGCTTGGCATGGCAGCGGTCTCGGCCTTTTGGTTCGAAGGGCTGCCGCTGGTGGTCGCCTTCCAGCGCATCGTGTCCGGCGTCAACGTCTTTTCCCTGCTTGCCATCCCGTTCTTCATCTTCGCGGGCGAGCTGATGTTCCACGGTGGCATCGCTCTTCGCCTGGTGCGCTTCGCGTCCGCCGCAGTCGGCAGCCTCAAGGGCGGGCTTGGTATCGTCAACGTCTTCTCCTCCATGCTGTTCGGCGGCATCTCCGGCTCGGCCGTCGCCGACACCTCAGCGCTCGGCTCGATCCTGATCCCGGTGATGAAGGACAAGGGCTACGACGACGACTACGCAGTCAACGTGACCGTGACCTCGTCGATCGCTGGGATCATGATCCCGCCCAGCCACAATATGATTCTCTTCGCGGTCGCCGCAGGCGGCGGCATCTCGATCTCGCAGCTCTTCGTCGCCGGCATCGTGCCGGGCGTCCTGATGTGCCTCTGCCTCGCCGTTGCCGCTTATTGGCTCGCGGTCAAGCGCGGCTACCCGTCAGAACCCTTCCCCGGCTGGGCGCCGCTGGTTATCACCTTCATCAACGCGCTGCCCGGCCTGTTCACGGCCATCATCATCGTTGGCGGCGTGCTCTCCGGCATCTTTACGGTCACCGAGTCGGGCGCGTTCGGCACGATCTACGCGGCACTCGTGACCTTCATCGTTTATCGAAGCCTTTCATGGGAGGGCTTCAAGACGGCGGTCGTGCGCGCGGTGCGCACCACCTCGATGGTGATGATCCTGGTCGCCTGCGCCGCGGCGTTCGCTTACATGCTGACCTTTCACCAGGTGCCGACGCGCATGATCGACTTCATGGCAGGCGTCTCCGAGAACCCCATCGTCCAGCTCCTGGTGCTGAACGTGATGCTGCTGGTGCTCGGCATGATCATGGACATGGCGGCCCTCATCCTGATCTGCACGCCGATCTTCCTGCCGGTGGTGCAGTCCTTTGGCATGGACCCGTTGCAGTTCGGCATGATCCTGATGATGAACCTCGGCCTTGGCCTTTGCACCCCGCCGGTCGGCGCTTGTCTCTTCGTCGGCTGCGCCATCGGCAAGGTGCCGATCGAAAAGGCGGTGAAGACGATCTGGCCATTTTACCTGGCGATCTTCATCGCCCTCATGTTCGTCACCTATGTCCCCGCCGTCTCCCTGACGTTGCCAGGGCTGATCGGCTGAGACGGTCCAACTAATACGAGCCGGAAAACGGGGAACACGCCAGAGCCGATCACATTAACGACTTGCGACGACGGCGGGTGAGAAATGCGGCCCCTCACCTTGTTGCTCGCATTCACCCAGAACGGGAACAAGGGTGACGATCTGCCGCCCTCGTTCCTCACTCACGCTATTGGATACTGGGGGGCAACTTCGAAGGTGCCGCGATGCCCCCAGCCGAACTTATGGTCCCCTTCTTCGTCGCCTCCGCGATCTTCGCCTGCATTCCGGGGCCGGGGATGCTCTATGCCGCGGCGCAAACTATGGCCTCAGGTCGGCGCGCTGGGTGGTACTCGGCCTTCGGATTCCACCTCGCCAGCTACGGTCACATCGCGGCAGCGGCATTTGGTGTCTCGATACTCCTAGAGCTGGTCCCGGCACTCTTCATGGCAATGAAGGTTATCGGGGCGGCGTATCTGATCTGGCTCGGCACCAAGTATCTGATTGACCCAACACCGGTGATGCAGTCGCGCAAGCCGATTCCAGATGTAAGAGCCGCGAAGGCTCTTAAGGACAGCATGGTGGTCGAAGTCCTAAACCCCAAGTCGGCGCTCTTTTACCTCGCATTCCTGCCGCAATTCACAGACGCATCTGCAGCTTTGCCCCAATGGGCACAGATCGTGGTTCTGGGGTTCGTCGTGAATATGATGTTCACGGTGACCGACGCCATCCTCATAGAGATGTCCCATGCAGCAGTGAGAAAGCTGAGAGAATCGGAGCGCGTCGCCCTTGTTCTCCAGCGGATCGGCGGAGGCATTCTCATCGTCCTCGGATTGAACCTTGCGTTTGCACGGCAATGAGACCATCGAGCTTCAACGTCCGATTTGCTCACATCTCGGGCGCAGCCGGCCGCATGGCTTGAGTCCAGACCTGGCACTCACCGCTAGGACGTGCAGGCCTTCGTTTAGACAGCTTCGACTGCTATATCGGACACAAGCGGTCGCGAGGTTCAAGCAGTGTACAAAACTGCCAATGATAGGGATGAAGGCAGCCTGAAGATGCTTGTCGAATCCAGTCGATCTGGCGCTCTGAAGCTGTGAACTGATCCACAGCGAAGCGCACCGCTTTGTCCTAACATTCCTTTTTCAGGTTCAAGAGCCGGTGCTCGGCCGCGTGCCCGTCTCATCCATCCATGTTGCACGCCGTCTCAGCCGTTCTCTGCACATTGATCCGATGGATCCGCAAATTCTCGTTGAGGTGTTTCCAATTGGCCATTCCGGCGGGAGCGGCCCGAACTATTAGGAGGCGACATGCCATCGATTCCTATGACCCGCATCCTGCTCGGCGTGATCGCACTCGCTCTGGTGATGATACTGATGAGTTGGTTCTTGCCGCGCGGCGTGCCTCCTCAGAACGGTGGGGGGACATCAGTTTTTGGGCCCGCCACGCTTACAGCGCATCCCGCGCCGGGAAGGGAAGGGCCGTATGAGGTCTGCGAGAACGACTACGACGTTTCGCTCCCCGGGGGCCACCAAATCATCGGCCGCATTTATGCGCCTGTGCTCGATGTCGATAGCTGCCGGACAGTCGATCGTCGCTTCAACGTCGTCATCATCGCCCATGCGGATTCGGTGAACATCGGCCCTGGTGGGCCAGCGGGAATCGGCTGTGACGCCGAGGGCAGCGGCGGCGAAGGAGATTGGGAATGTTACGACACGCTTGGACGGCACCTTGCGTCGCATGCCATGGTGGTGATCAGCATCCACCGCCATCCGGGCAGCATTACGCAATCGGATGCACAGGAGGTATTCGATGAGGTACTCACCCGCAACCTCGACTGGCTCTATAACTCCGGCGAGTCGGGCGTCGAGCACATTCTGTCGGATCGCATCGCCCTAATCGGCCACAGCGCGGGCGGGAAGGCCGTCACCCAGAATGCCGGCGCGGTCACGGCTTTCGGCAAGGATCTTGCCGCGCTGGTTGCCATGAGTCCAACGGTCAATGCCGCACCGCTCTCCTTCAACGGGGTCGTCCCGGCAGTCATGGCCATCCATATGACGGGCGACGACGACGCGTTGGCCTATGGCTCTCTTTCAACCGGCGGACCAACGCAATCAGCGTTCAAGATCTACGACGAGGCAGGCCAGACAGGCGATCCCGATTTGTTCGGCCTCGAGAAGACGATGGTTTATGTGCGCGGTGGCAGCCACTACTATCAGGAGAACTTATTCCTTCGCAACTATGTGAACGCCTTCCTGCAGACTCATCTCAACGGACACGCAATCTTTCGCCGTTTTCTGAAGCATCAAGAGTTTCCGCCAGCGCTCTCCGAAGAGAGGTTACCGCAGGACTTTCAGATCATGCACGAAGATCCCGTACGTCTGGCCATCGACGACTTCGAGGACGAGGATCGGGAGATCAATACGCGGGGGGGCTCGAATCTGTTCGAGCCTGCGGGCGGCTTTGGATTTGTCCAGGAAGGCCCGGCATGGGAGCACGATCCCTTTTCGCCTCTGTCCACCGGTCTACTTTACTTCCAAACGCTTCCTGCAGACCAGGACGGCGCGGCGCGGATCGCCTTCGGACTGCCTGCCCCGCTGAACGTGGCAGGCTACCGCTGGCTGGGCTTCCGCATCGGGCAAGCCTATCATCCGGACCTCAATTCCGAAGGCGAAAATCAAACGCTTTCAATCCGAATAGCCGCCGAGGCGGGAAGCCAGACCGTACCATTAACCGATCACGGGCTGAGCGTGCCGTTCCCACCGGTCAACGAGGCTCCAGACCCGCTGATCAACCCGCGGCCTGGTGTCACGGCAGCCAATGGAGGAACGAAGAACGCCTTGCGCAGCTATCTCATCTCGCTTCGCGCCTTCGACAACATCGAGCTCGATGAAGTGACAGCGATCGAGCTGATCTTTGACGGCGTGGATCAGCAGACAATCTTCGTCCTGGATGATCTGGCGTTCTACGGGCATTAGGAAGCGTCTTATCACGATCCACTGCAGTGCTGTCCTGCAACGACAAGGGTCCGATCATGCAGGCGTCAGTTGCGCACGTTCTCGACGCAATTTCAGACGAGGCTGCCCCCTATCCATCGGTACGCATTTGCAACTGGTTTTTGACGGCCATCGCCGTTTGATCGAGGTCTGGCTCTTGTCCCGGTCGAATTTGCTGCCCAGTTTAAATGAACTGCTGGCGCCCGTTGAACCGAACATTCGGGAGGACATGATGAAGAGGATGGTACCCATTTTGGTCGTTCTTGCGGGTCTGGGGCTTGCCGGTTGCGAAAGCAGTGGCGGTTCCGCAATTCTTGGCGGTGTCGCCGGTGCGGCTGCAGGCGGTGGCGGATATGAGTTTCACCTGAAAAAGCAGCGCGACCGGGTCGAGGCCGACTATCGAGACGGCAAGATCGACAAGGCGGAATACGACATCCGCATCGATCAGCTGAATCGCGACTCGCTTCTGAACTAGCGCCCGCTCCGGCAGGTCAGATCCTGGACGGCTTGGCCATTGTCAGCAATGGCTGCTAGCCGTCGGTTTCGCCGGGTTCGTAGAGGGCTTCGCGGCCGATGCGGTCGAGGCAGATCTCGGCGGTCCAGGGCAGCATGAGGGAGCCGCAGCGGCTGTCCCGGTAGAGGCGCTCCAGCGGCAGTGATTTCAGCATGCTCTGACCGCCGCAGCTGCGCAGTGCCAGGCGGCAGAGTTCGTTCGCGTTCTCCATCACCGCGTGCTGGGCGGCATAGGCGCGCAGGACTTGGTCCTTGGTCGGATCGGGGCCGGCCTCGCGCACGGCCTGCAGCCAGAGCGCCTTGGTGCTCTCCAGCATCAGATGCATCTCTGCGACCGCGAGCTGCTTGGTCGGATACATCCGACGCTTGACTGGCGGCGTGCCCGGCATCTCGCCACGCAGATATTGAATGGTGAAGTCGTAGGCGGCCTGGGCGATGCCCATATAGGCCGGCGAGAGGGTCAGGAACATGTGCGGCCAGCGCGTCGCTGCCTGGTAGTAGACGCCTCTAGGCATCAGCGCTGCGTCCTCCGGCACGAACACATCCTCGAACAGGAGCGTGCGGGAGACGGTGGCGCGCATGCCGAGGGGATCCCAGTCGCCGACCACCTTGACGCCCTCGGCATCGGCCGGCACCGCGACATACATGGTGTTCCGCCGGGACGGCTTTTGCCCTTCGATCATTTCGCCGCAGAGAATGCCGTAATAGTCCGCATGGCCGGCGAGCGAGGCGAAGATTTTCTTCCCGGTGATGCGCCAGCCGCCGTCGACCGGCTGGGCCTTCGTGGAGAAGGGCGCCACGCCGGCCGCTGCCGCACCGCCTTCGGAGAAGGGCTGCGAATAGACCGCACCGTCCCCCACGATCCTCTTGTAGTGCAGCGATCGCCGCCGGCGATGGGTGACGCGCTCGTCGCTCGACATTTCCAGGTCGTCGGCCAGTGCTCCGGTCCAGAGGCAGGAGCAGACATGCATATTCCAGGTCAGCGCCGTCGCCCCGCATGACCGGCCGATCTCCGCAGCCGCGAGCATGTAGGTCTTGTAGTCGGCGCCGAGGCCGCCGTCTTCTTCGGGCACGCAGATCGCCAGCAGGCCGGTATCGTGCAGATCCCGGTAGTTCTCCGTCGGAAACACCGCATCCCGATCAAGGGCCGCTGCCCTCGGTGCGAAACGGTTCGCGGCGAGCTCCCGAGCGCTCGCCACGATCTCGGCCTGCCGATCATCAAGGCTGGCTGACGAAGGCTCGAACATCGGCCTCATGGCCGGCAAGTCGGTCAACCTCCTCGCTCCCCCTGGTCCGACAGCTGCGCCCATTGAACCTTGCCGGCCTTCACCACCTCAACGCCATCCAAGGCGATGGTGCAGGCACGTACCGGCAGATCGAAATGTCCTTGGGTAAAGCGGCCGGCGAATTCGTTGGCACCGGTCGAAAACAGAAAATTGCCGGCGAAAGCGCGAAGCTCGGTGCCGTTCGTGTCCCGCTGATCGTAGCAGGCGAGGGCCTCGTAGCGCGCATTCTCGTTCAGGCCGAAACCGACATGGGAGACGGCATAGGCGTCCTTCTCGCCGAAGCCGTCGAGATAGCGGCGGAACATCTCGGCATCGGCGCCAGCTCCGTCGATCGCGGTCACATAGTCGTCGTCGATCGTCAGGCTGATCGGCTCGGTCAGATAGCGCTTGAAGGTGAGATTGATGTCACCCCGATCGAGGATGAGCCTGCCGGTGACCGATCCGGCCGCCGGAAAGGAGACGACCAGACCGCCCGGCCAGTGGGCGAGCGTGCCGGGCTTGTCGGTGAAGCCCCAGATGCCAACCGTTTTTGCCCCCTCCATCGCGACCCTGAGATCGGTGCCGGCCTCGGAGGTGACGGTCATGGTCGTGGCATCACGGCAAAGGCGGGCGGCAGCCTTGACCTTCGGCGCCAGCGCGGCATCGGGCACCAACCGTTCCAGCGCATCCGGGTGCTCGTTCGAGATGGTCAGAACGCGCGCCCCGCTTTGCAGGATCTGGCCCAGTTCCGGCGCGTGCATCAAGCCTTCGACCGTCAGATCGACGATGACGGGCACGGAGGTGAGGGCGGCGAGCAGCCCCGGATGGGCTTGAAGCGCCTGGCTCGCCCCGGTGGAGCGGATCGGAAGCGACGATGTCTGGGCCGGGGTCACCGCCTGGAGGTGAAACGGACGGGCACCGAGGTGAAGAAGCGCCAGTTCGGCGAGCTGTCGGTTCAGTTCTCGCGATTGCGTCTCCGACAGGATGGCGACGGGCAGGCCGGGCTCAATGGCGGACAGGGACAAAGTCTTGGCGAACGCTTCGATCCACCGGTGTTCGATCCGATCCGCCAGCATCTCTCCGTCCGAAAACCTTCGCCCAGGAAACTCCGATGGCGCCGATCCTAGCACATCGGAATTGGGAACGAAGCCCTCTCCGTTTTCAGTTCTCCGGCGCGACCAGGCAGAGGCTGCCTTCGAAGGGTAGCAGAAAGGTGTCCGGCCCCTCGCGGTCCGCCTGTTTAAAGGCAACGGCACCCTTTTGGGTGACGGCCTTGACGGCAAGGCCCCCGAGATCATCTTCCTGAATGATCCTGCGCCCGTTCTGCCAGCATTCCAGCTGGACGGGCTCGTCGTGGATGGCGATGCCTGCCTCGCTCGGTCCCTGTCCCTTCGTGTCGACAACCTCGGCCTGTACAAGACCGGCTCCGACCACAGCTGCGGTCGTCAGCACGAGGGCTGATGCGAGCGACCGCGTGCGCTTCGATGTTGCGGCAGGCGCGCTCACTGATCGCACTCCGGGATGTGGCCTTTCGAACCGATGATGACGCAGGAAGCCTCACCCGACCCGTCGCTGACATTGGTGACGTCGCCGGTGTGAACGACCACCTCACCAGCGGCCTTCGCACCCTTGTGGACCGAACCGATTGAGGTGATTG
>JBCCIN010000176.1:0-10334 GCA_039028235.1 Pseudomonadota bacterium | reverse complement strand
GATCGAGCGCGTTGGTCTGCGGGTCGAGCGCCTGACCCGGCTGCCCACCCTGGAGCGCGTCGCGCGCGTCACGCATGGAGAGCTCGGCCTCGCCCATCGCCCGGGGGATCGGCACGCCGTTCTCGCCGAGGGAGCGCATCAACTCACCGAGCTGGCGTCGAAGCGCCTCCTGCCCCGCTGCAAGGCCCGACTGCATCTGCTGGCCGCCTTGCCCGGGACGCATGCCTGGCTGCTGCCCCATCTGGCCCTGTTGTCCTTGCTGTCCCTGCTGGCTTTGTTGCTGGCCTTGCTGACCTTCCTGGCCGGGGCGATCCATTTGCCCCTGCTGGCCCTGTTCGCGGGACAGGCCGAAGGTGTCGTCGAGCAGCTCTTGCTGGCGCTGGATCATCTGCTGCAACTGATCGAGCATCTGCTGGCCCTGCTGCATCTGGCTGTTCTGCTGGCCGACCTGCAGGTTCTCCAAAAGCTCCTGCATCTGCGCCAGCATCTGCTGAGCGGCTTCGCGAGCACCCGTCTCGATCATGTCTTGCATGCTGTCCAGCATCTGCTGCAGATCCTGGCGCTCGATGGACATCGCGTTCTGATCCATCGGCTGCATGGGCTGATCAGCCATCTGCTGCATCTGCTGGGCGAGCGCATCGAGATAGTTGTCGAGCGCCTGGCGAAGCTCGTCCATCAGCCGCGCCAGCTCCTCATCGCTGGCATCGTTGGCGAGCGCTTCCTTGAGCGCCTCCTGCAGCTCGCGCAGCTCACGGCCGGCGAGGGACAGGCTGCCATCCTCAAGATGCAGCGCCGTTTCCCACATCAGCTCCAGCACCTCGTCGATCGAGGCCTCGTCCTCGCCGAACATCAGCCTTGTGGCCATGGAGCGAAGGGCCATGAAGACGGTGGCGTCGTTCTGAAAGCGCTCCGGCACGTGGCTAAGGCCGTTCATCGCCGCCGCGACCTTCTCGCGCTGATCTGGCTGATCCGCGAGCAGCCGGCGCTGCTCGACGATCGCGCGTGCGACCGGGTGGGTGAAGTTACGGGTCGGCAGAACGAACTGGCGCACGTCGCTCTCGCCGATCTGCTCAAGACCGTCCACCGCCTCCAGCTTGACCTCGACCGGCAGGCCGGACCAGCGATGGGGCGTCAGATCCAGGTAGGCAGCGTCGTTCAGCTCGGTCGCGCCCTCCGCAGGCTGCACCAGCTCGAGCCGCTCGGCGCCCTCCATGCGACCGGGCCGGCTCAGATGAAGGGCGATGCTGGTGACACCGTAGTCGTCGGTCGCCTCGAACGCGAAGCGCATCACCTGACGCTGGGTGACGGCCGGATCCGCGGCAAAAGCGATGGCCGGCGGCGCATCCTCGACGACATCCACCTGCCAGATGCCAAGGGCGTCATGCTGATCGCCGATACGCAGCTCGCCCGGGCTCTCCAGGACCATGCGCGCCTCGGCGCTTTTACCACCGGCGCCGGCAAACGGTTCCGACTGGCCGGACAGGCTGAGCGCAAAGCGCTCGACCACGCCGTCGACGTGATGAAGCTGCGCCAGCACCTCGCTGCCGACGGGGAAGCTGACTGACGGGGTGGTATCGATCAGGGCGCCCTCGATCGGCGCTTCCACCGGCTCGAGAGCTTCGGCGGGAAGGCCGGTATATTCAGGCGGAGTCACCCAGACGACCAGCTGAATGGCCTCCTGGGCCGCGCCGTCCGGCCGTTTCAGATCGAAAGCCTGAGCCAGACGCGTTGGCGCCATGCTGCCGGCTTCGACCAGGGCGATAATCAGCACCAGGGCCAGCGCAATGCGAAGCGCCCAGCGGTCGCGTCCGGGCAGATCGGACCGGGGAAGGCCCACTTTCAGCCGGCCGATCATGCTGGTCAGCCGTTCGCGATGCCGGCGCCAGAGCCTGCGCGTCAACGGATCGTCGTGGCCGCCGGAAAGTTCGTCGTCGAGGGACCGGAGTGGGCGATGGGACAAATCGTTGACGTCCTCGAGACGCCCGAGGCCGGCATGGCGGGACGGCCAGCCGAAGGCAGGGCGCGCTTGCCAGAGGGTCCAGAGAAAGGCGGCGACGAAGGCGACGAGGCCGATGCCGTGCAGCCAGCCCGGCAGATAACGCCAGAGGCCAAAGAGGCTGATGATTAGAAACAGGCCTAGAACGGCGAGCGGCGGCCAGAGGGCGGGCCAGATCTCCTCGAAAGCATGGGCAAAACGGGAAGCGGCAAGCCGCCAGTGAAAGCGCCACTGCCGCCTTGGATCCTCGCGAGCTCGGAGACCGCTATCACCCATGAGCTGCTCCCTTCGGCCTAACAGGCTCTGCCGCATTCTAACGGCGGCAGATCGAGCCAGTCCGGCAGGCATTCGTCAGCAAACCGTTCTGCCGGTTCGATTCTCGGTCGCACCACCGAAAACCTGTCGCCATCGACCAAAATCTCAGCCGCCAGCGGCCGGGCATTGTAGTCTGACGCCATGACAGCACCATACGCTCCGGCGCCAAGAAAAGCCACCAGATCCTCGGCTTCGAGCGGCGGCAGGGCGCGGCCGCGGGCGAAGATGTCCGAGCTCTCGCAGATTGGCCCGACCACGTCGGTCGGCACCAGGTCGGCTTTGGGATCGGCTTCCTTGACCGGCAGAATCTCATGATAAGCATCATAGAGCGCCGGACGGATGAGATCGTTCATGCCGGCATCGAGAATGGCGAACGGCCGCTCGTGGCCCTCTTTAATATAGCGAACCTTGGCGATCATCGCGCCTGCCTCGGCCACCAGATAGCGCCCCGGCTCGAGCAACAGCTCGACATCGAGATCTGCCGTGATGGTCCGAACCAGGTCGGCGTACGCCTGGACATCCAGGCGGGCATCACCGCGATAGCGTACCCCCATACCGCCGCCGAGATCGAGGCGCTGGATCGGGATGCCTGCGGCGCGCAGGTCGCGTACCAGATCGGCGCCGCGCTGGTAGGCGGCCTCGAACGGGGCGAGGCTCATGATCTGTGAGCCGATATGGAGATGCACGCCCACAGGATCGATGCCGGCGAGGCTCTTCGCCATGGCGTAGACGTCGCCGGCCTGCTCATAGTCGATGCCGAATTTGTCCTGGCGGCGCCCGGTGCTGATCTTCTCATGGGTGTCCGCGGCGACATCGGGGTTGATGCGAAGGGCCACCGGCGCCTTCATCTTCTTCGCCGCGGCGACCTCGCCGAGCGCGATCAGCTCCGGCACCGATTCCACATTGAACTGGGCGATGCCCGCATCCAGCGCCGCTGCCATCTCGTCGCGGCTCTTAGCGACACCGGCGAACATGATCATGTCAGCCGACACGCCTGCTTTGAGGGCCTTTTGCAGCTCCCCGCCGGAGACGATCTCGGCACCTGCGCCGGCATTGGCCAGCGTGCGGATAACAGCCATGTTGCTGTTGGCCTTGATCGCATAGCATATGGTCATGCGCTGGCCGGCAAAGGCCTTCTGCAGGGTGCTGAGCTGGCTGCACATGCCGGCGGAGGAATAGACATAGGCAGGGGTGCCGGCCGCCTCGGCGATCGCGGCGAGACGTACCTGCTCGACCACAAGCTCGCCATCCCGGTAACGAAACACGTCCGTCATCGAGGATCACCACCGGTCTGATCGTCCACCTGCGGCGGCGCTTCCGGTGGCGGAAGCTGGAGCTCACCCTTCTTGCCGCAGGCCGAGAGCGCAGCCACCGCACCGAGGGCCATGACCATCCAGCGCCGAGCGTCCGAAATCAGGCGGTCAGAATCTGGATTGGCCTGACGTGACGAAGTTGATGATACCGACATGCTGCGCAGCGCTTTCGATAGCGTTTTGTCTAACCGGCCACGAGCGTAATCCCGAACTCCAGGAATTCATAGCCGCCCGGCTCTTGCAAAACCGCACGCATTGAACACCGCAAGGGACCTGCTGTCGAGGGTCATGACCACCAAAAGGTGACCAAAAGCCGCTATAAATAACGCGATTTTGCTTGTGCTACAGCATCTAGTACGCAGCTTGGCGCCGTGCCACCAAAGCTTGTGCGTGAGGCCACGGAGCGCTCGACGGTCAGCACGTCGAAAATCTCAGCGGTCACGCCCGGCTCGATCGATTGCAGCTGATGCAGCTTCAGATCGGCGAGATCGATGCCACTTTCTTCCGCGGTGCGAACGGCCCTGGCTGCTGCGGCATGCGCGTTGCGGAAGGGGAGGTCGAGCTTGCGCACCAGCCAGTCGGCGAGATCGGTCGCGGTGGTGTAACCCACCCCGGCGGCCGCGCGCATGGCAGCACGATCGGCGGTCATGGTCTCGATCATGGCGGTGCCGGCGGCGAGGCAGAGCCGAAGCGTGTCGGCCGCATCAAACACCGGCTCCTTGTCCTCCTGCATGTCCTTGGAGTAAGCGAGCGGCAGGCCTTTCAAGGTCATCAGGAGGGCGTTCAGACTGCCGACGATGCGCCCGGACTTGCCGCGCAACAGCTCGGCGGCATCCGGGTTGCGCTTTTGCGGCATGATCGAGCTGCCGCTGGAAAACGCCTCGCTCATCCTGACGAAACCGAATTGCGGTGTCGACCAGAGCACCAGCTCCTCGGCGAGGCGCGAAAGATGGACGGCCGTGATCGACGCTGCGGCGAGGAATTCCAGCGCGAAGTCGCGATCCGAGACCGCATCGATCGAGTTTGCGGTCGGCCGATCGAAGCCGAGTTCCGCCGCCGTCGCCTCGCGATCGATGGGAAAGCTGGTGCCGGCAAGCGCAGCCGCACCCAGCGGGCATTCGTTTAGACGCGCGCGCCCGTCGACGAACCGACCCCGATCGCGGCCGAACATCTCGACATAGGCCATGAGATGATGGCCGAAGGTCACGGGCTGGGCGGCCTGCAGATGGGTGAAGCCCGGCATGACCCAATCGTGATGCGCTTCGGCGCGCTCGATCAACGTGCGCTGCAGATCCCGGAGAAGCCCGTCGATGCTGTCCACCACGTCGCGCAGCCAGAGGCGGAAATCGGTGGCGACCTGATCGTTTCGGGAGCGGGCGGTGTGCAGCTTCCGTCCGGGCTCGCCGATCGCGTCGGTCAGCCTGGCCTCGATATTCATATGAATGTCTTCGAGGCCGGGGCTGAAGTCGAAGTCGCCGGCTTCGATCTCGGCGCCGATCGCATCGAGGCCGTGCAAAATCGCGTCCCGCTCGTCGCCGCTAAGAAGTCCGACAGCCGCGAGCATGCGCGCATGCGCCCTCGACCCCGCGAGATCGTGACCGTATAGGCGCTTGTCGAAGCCGATCGAGGCATTAATCTGTTCCATCAACGGAGCGGGTCCATCGGCGAAATGGCCGCCCCAGAGGTCGACGCCTCTTGGAGCAGCGCCCGGTGATGGCGGTTTTGGCGACGATGGCCGGGACGGATCGTCCTCTCGATTGCTCAATGCTCTGTCCACATCTGTTTAGCCTTGGATGAGATGATGTCCGGTCTGTTCCAAACCATGTTTATGAAGCTTGCAGCCCTTGCCCTGCTGGTGGGGCTTGGTTTCCAGCCCGCTCAGGCCTTCAACTTCGTCGCGACGGACAGCGGGCCGGTGCCCGCCCTCGCATTTCTCGATGCTGAGGGTAATGAGCGCAGTCTCGAGGATTTTCAAGGGCGTGTCGTCGTCCTGAACCTCTGGGCCACCTGGTGCGCGCCCTGTCGCAAGGAGATGCCATCGCTCGATCGCCTGCAGGCGGCGCTCGGCGGTGATGACTTCGAGGTCGTGGCGCTCGCCGTCGATCGCGGTGATCTCACCAAGGTGCTGAGCTTCTACGACGAGGTCGGAATCCAGGATCTTGCCGTCTATCACGACAAGACGGCCAAGGCTGGCCGTACGCTGCGCGCGCCGGGGCTGCCGACAACGTTGATCATCGATCGCGAAGGCAAGGAAGTCGGTCGCGTGCTCGGCGATGCGGAGTGGGATGGCGATGATGTCGTCACGTTACTGACCGCGGTAATTGAGCAGGAATAAAACGAGAACGCGTTTCAGAAAAACGCGAAAGTATAACTCGAAATTGGATAAATTTTAGTTAGATATATATTATTGATTGATTTTCATTTGTGTGAAATTCGTTTATAGAGGCGGTGGCTTTGTGAACCTGACCCATCGGCTCACGCGCGATCGGCAGAAAACCGGTCTAGCACGCCGCTAATCAAGGCTTCGGCATTGTTTCGTATTTCCAAGAGCGACGACCCGATTGACCGTCGCGATCCAGAGGACGAAACGGCGGATCGGCATTCCTCGCCGACCGGCGCCGCCAATACCGTCGCCTCCACGGCTTTACGCTGGCTGCGGGGTCCGCAAAGCACGCAGCATCCTCAGGAACCGCAAGATCCGCCGAGCCAGACATGGGAGGATCCAGGCAATCCGCCAAGGTTCGGGCTCTTCAAGCCGGCGACTGAGGATGGCAGGGCGACGGACGACGAAGGCGAGCTTGAGCTTGCACAGCCACTCGATCCTGACGATTTTGACGTGGGCGACGAGGCGGAAAGGGACTTGTCGGAGGACGGTTTCGCAGCGCTTGCCGAGGACGAGCCCGCGTCTGAGGAAGCCTCGATGCCGGACGTTGCCGAGCCTGTCGACAGCCCAGACGGCGTGGCGGCCGATCCAGCAGGGCAGGCCATCGATCCGGCAGGCCTGAATGGTATCCCGTTGGAAATCGATGATGACGATGACCTGGACGATTTCGACGAACTCGTCACCATCGATCGGGCTATTCCGGCGGTCTCCTTGGAGGCGGTGCCCTTTCATCCCGATATCGATTCAGACGATGCCTCGTCTGCGGACGATCTCGACGTCCCGCTTCCGCCGGCTCCTGTCGCTGCTGATGTCGAGGTAAAACCGACGGCGACAAGCGTCGATGCCGAGCTTGCTCAGCCGGCCTTGCGGTCGCCAAGCAAGCCGGCCGTCAGCGAGCGGCCGGAAAGCGCCGCGCCTGAGACGATCGGCAAGCCTTCCGCGAAGCTCGACGAAGCGCCGATCCGCCCATTCGACGCCAGTCTTTCCCTTCAGCCCATTCCCGAATTGCAGACGAGATCGGAAGCGCAAACCAATATCAGGTCGCGGGCTCGATCTTCGACCCCAGCGCCCCGTCAGCCGGTGGCGTCTGATAGTGACGAGGTTGCGAATAGCCTCGCCAACGGCCCGGCAGAGGGCGACGAGGCCGACGGCGCTCCTCTTCGGACGCCCATCGTCGACATGTGGGATGACGATGGTTTCGATGCGCCGCCGACGACGGATGACGATCCTATCGAGATCTATGTCACGGATCTGGAGCCGTCTGACAGCGATGAGCCGCCGCTGCTTTTGGCCGACGACGTTGACGATGATGGCGGCGATGACCGCCTGTCCGATGTCCTGCTGCATGACGATGAGGGCGACCATCACCCTTCTGCCGCCGGACATGATCAACAGCCGGGCGTGCTCCCCCTGTCCAAGACGCTGGCGCATATCGCGGCGACCGGCGAGCCCGAACCCTCGGAGCCGGCGTTCGAGATCACGGAGCCGGACGATGCTGACTTCCTGCCGCCCGCGCTCTTGCCGGCGCCGCCGCAGAGGAAGCCCGACGCCCAGCTGCCGACCACGCTGCCAACCGACGAGGCCGATCTTTCGCCGGCGCAGCTGGCGCTCGGCATCATCACCAATGTGCCGCGTCTCCGGCGCTTCGCGGCGGCACTGATCGGCGAGGAACTTGAGGCCGATCGTCTCGTGCAGATCACAGTCAAAAGCGCCCTTGCCGATCCGTCGGTCCTGCAGCCGACCGCCGATCTTGGACGCGCGCTGATTGTGCTGCTCCACCAGCGCCGCCTGGAGATGCTGAACGCGCCCGCTGCCCTGCCGCGTCTCGCCGACGCCGCCCATGCCTTCGAAGCCGTGCTTTGCCGGGCGCTGGCCGGTGCCGATCAGTTCGAGATCCATCAATTCGCCCGAGCGATCAACGGCCTCGACGAGCCGGATCGCGATGTCCTGCTGCTCGTCTCCCTCGAGAATTTCACCTACGACCAGGTCGCCGAGATCGTGCAGATGCCGATCGAGCGGGTGATGGCCACGGTGTCCGGTGCGCGCATGCGCCTTCGCCAGACCCTCGCCGCCGACGACGCCGCCGACGACGTCCGGCAGTTGGTGATCGACGGACCGCATCCGAGGGAGACCGAGATTCATGGCTATCTCGACGGCGAACTCGACAGCTATCACATGGCCGAGGTCGATGCCCTGGTCGAGCGGGACGAGGACGCCGCGGACCGGCTCCTGAACTACGGCATTCAGGGTGATCTGATCCGGCGCCTTTACGCGCCGCTGCTCAATCGCCCGATCCCGGGCGCCATGCTCGGCACCTTCTGGGAGGCGGCGAAATCGTCACAACAGCGCCGGGTTTTCCCCTTCGGACCGCGAAAAGCCCTGATCGCCAGCGCCATCACGATCGCCCTCGGCGCTGCCGCAACCTGGCTGCATGCCGTCCCGAACGATAGCGACGACCGGCAGTCGATGACTTCGATGGCAGCGCTCGAACAGCACGAAGTTCCTCGATCGGTGATCTGATCATCCGACCGCGAAGCGCCGACCTCAAAAGCTGGTCAGGGTCTCGTGCAGGGACGCGACCTCGGTGCCTGAGATCACGTTGAAGTCGCTCATCACCTCCCAGGGATGCACCGGCCGGCCGTAATAGGCCTCGTTCCAGTCATTCTTGGCACCGACATAGCTGCCGTCTATGGCAAACCCGCCGAACAGGCCCTGGTTCTTGGCAAAGACGTAGAGATCTTCGCCGAAGCGCGTGGTGGTGGCCGCACCGATGGTCGCTCCGACCCGCCCCGCGGCCACCGAGGCATCGGCGCCGAGCTTCAGGCCCGACCCGACGATCTTCTTGACCGCCCCCTCGTTCATGATGGTCAGCACCACATCCGAGGTCTGCACCCCGAACTGAAGGCCGAGGCTGCCGCCATAGACGTCATAGAAGGCCGGCTGGCCCCAATTGCCCGTCTGCGGGTGGCGAATGAGCATCACCGCCGTGCCACGCTCGGCGCCGGCTAGAAAGCCGCCCTTCAGGAGGTCAGGGACGACCATGATGGCATAGGCGTTCTGCACGTAGACGCGCATGCGCTGATACTGCTCGTCCTCGAGAAAATCGCGCAGCACCAACCGCGATTCTTCGACCAGCCTTTCCGATCTTGCAGCGCTCGCCTGCTGTGACGACGTACCCGCACAGCCGCTGAGAGCGAGGACAGACAAGACCAGGAGCCCGATCAACCATCTGCTCGCGGTCGCCATGTCCGTCCCTCCAATGGGCCAACGTGAAAAAACAGAGAAAGATCGACGTTAAACCAATGGATTCACTAGCCAGAGCTGCCATATGATGTCAAGTTTTAAGAATAAAATATTGCTTTAAAATAACTTTCTTTGCCGAATACTGATGGCTCGTGAGCAAAACGCAGAAGTGAGAGGTGGGTTATGGCCATTCTCAAACCGACATCGCTGATCGGTCGAGTCGAAGGGATTTTCGTCAATCGTGAAGGCGGTGACTCATCGGCCTTCGCTGGCGTCGATCGACTTCAGGCGACCTTCGCCGGTCTTGAAGGCGACGCTTATGCCAGTCTGACCCGTCCGGCCTGCGTGCGCACCAAGCGTCAATACACCCCCGGCACCAATATTCGAAATGTCCGCCAGATCACGATCGTGTCCGCCGAGGAGCTGGAGCTTATCGGCGAGGCGATGGACCTGCCGGAGCCGGTCCATCCCACCTGGATGCGCGCCAACCTGGTGGTCTCCGGCTTGCCCGATTTTACCCGGATTCCCCCGTCGTCACGCCTGATCCTGGAGGGTGGGGCTTCTTTGGTGGTGGACATGGAAAACGAAGCCTGCAGCTTTCCGGGCGATCTGATCGACCGTGTCCATCCCGGCCGCGGTAAATTCTTCGTAAAAGCCGCCTGGGGGCGGCGCGGCGTCACCGCATGGGTCGAACGCGAGGGTGATCTCTGGAAGGGCGCCGACGTGACCCTTCACATTCCGCCACAGCGCCTTTACGCGCCGGCGCAGCCAGCGGACGAGGTTTGATTGACGTCAGTAACGCCCGCGCCATCCGCCATGGCCGCGCCATCCGCCATGGCGATAGCGGTGGTGGCGATGATAGCCATGCCTCTTGTAGTGATGGCCACGATAATGCCCGCCATGATAGCCGTCACCGTAATAGCCAAAGCTGCCGCCGAGATATCCACGATGAAGGTGGCAGCTCGATAAGGCGAGCGCCAAGCCGCTGGCGATCAAAGCCATGCGCAACATCGGATGTCTGAACCAGCCCGTCGACATCGACGATCTCCTCGCTGTCGCAGCCACATGCCGAACACGCCTTCTT
>JBCCIN010000175.1:0-10372 GCA_039028235.1 Pseudomonadota bacterium | reverse complement strand
GAGGCATAGAAGACGAAGGCCGCAAGCTCGCCCCCGGTGATCGTGCCGGCGAGCACGTCATGACCGCCGATCCAAAGGACGACCACAATCGCGCCGAACACCAGTGTGATCACGACGGCCGCCAGCATCGATCTCGCCCGCGCATGAGCCGTCGCCGCTCCAAACGCCGTCTCCGTCAATCGATGGAACGTGGTACGTTCACGGTTTTCCTGGGCGAAGGCCTGAACGGTGTGGACGGCATTCAGCGTCTCCTCGCCATGGCCGGAGAGATCGCCGACCCGGTCCTGCGCCGAGCGGGAAAGCGTCCGCACCTTTCGCCCGATCACCACGATCGGCACGACGACCAGAGGCACCACCACCAGGATCAGGAGCGTCAGCTTGAGATTGGTAACGAACAGCAGCACCAGCCCGCCGAAAAGCAGGAGGATGTTGCGAAGGGCCTGGGAGAGGGACGCGCTGATCACGCTTTGCACAACCGAGGTGTCAGCGGTCAGCCTGGACAGTACCTCACCGGTGCGCGTGACCTCGAAGAAGCTCGGCGAAAGGCCGACGACATGGCCGTAGACGTCCTTTCGAAGGTCCGCGACCAGCCGCTCGCCAAGCCAGGTCACCAGATATGCGCGGGCGAAGGTGGCGGTTGCCAGCACGGCGACGACAATGAGTGCTGCGCGAAGCGCGTGGTCGAGCGCGTCCGCCTGCCCTTCACCGAATGCGCCGTCGATCAGATATCTCAAGCCAGCGCCAAATACCAATACCGCGCCAGCCGAGAGAATCAGTGCGAGAAACGTAAAGACCAACTGTCCTTTGTAGGGGCGCAGGTAATTGCCCAATCTGCCAAGTATCTTGAAATTTCGACTACCTTGGCGCTTGGCAGCGTCCGTCGACATCGATTGGCTAGCTTGGCTCATGAAAACGCCTTCACATCCCAGTTGGTTCGATCATGTCGGGTTCAGATCGGATCTGGCCCCCCACGCCGCTGTTGCCAACGGTCATTATGGCAATTTCTTCCGAAAACGGCGCGACAAAAAGGGCGGACGCCCCTTGCGAGCCCCGGCTTCATTGGTTATATACCGCCGGTCGCATCAAGGAGAAAGCGGGTGAAGAAGGATATTCATCCAGATTATCATGAGATTACGGTCGTGATGACCGATGGCTCGACGTTCCAGACGCGTTCGACCTATGGCGAACCGGGCGGAACGCTGACCCTGGATATCGATCCGCTCGTCCATCCCGCCTGGACCGGCGACCGCTCGCGCATGATCGAGCGTGGTGGCCAGGTGGACAAGTTCAACAAACGCTTCCAGAGCTTCCGCCGCAAGAAAAGCTGAGGGCCGACGTCATGAAAATCCGAAATTCCCTGAAATCGGCCAAGAAGCGCGACAAGAACTGCCGCATCGTCCGCCGCAAGGGGCGCGTCTACGTGATCAACAAGTCCAACCCTCGCATGAAGACCCGCCAAGGCTAGTTTTTTGTAACTTGCCTCGGTCGAGGTGGGGTGGAGGCGGTGCCGGAAGGTATCGCCTTTTTTGATGCCGTTTTTCCGCCCGTCGACTGTGGCGACAATGCGCCAGACGTCCCCAGCTCCCAGCTCCCAGCTCCCAGCTCCCAGCTCCCAGCTCCCAGCTCCCAGCTCCCAGCTCCCAGCTCCCAGCTCCCAGCTCATGAACGTCTAACCCTTGAGCATCAGGCCATCTGATCCGGCCTGTGGGCTATCAGAGAGGGTCCTGCGTCTTTATTACAGCCAGCAATCGGATTCCCAGGGTCGCATGGACCATGAAACAGCATGACATCAAGGCGTTAACGAAAACTTAAGGTCGGCCGCAAAAAACCAAACGGCCGACGACATGACCCGATGGCCCATCAAGGGAACTCTGACAGGGCTGGCATTAGAGCAACTTGATCCGAGCCGGGACCTTGGCCGACAGGTTGGCCGGCTTGAAGAACCCCTTGAGCTCGCCGCTCTCATCCAGCGAAAAGCTGCCGAGATCCCGTCCATAGGTGATCTCGACCTGGTTACCGTGGATGTCGACGAAATAGCTTTTGCATTGCCGGTTGGTGTCGAGGCCGGCGCAGGACTCGTCCTCGACGTGGTTGAGCTGGTAATCGACCGCGATCGTGTCCTTGATATAGGCGCGGACATCGCTGGAGATATCTTCCTCCTCGACGAATTCCACCACCATGGTGCGCTTGCGCTTCATCGCGGCGAGCAGCGTCTCCGCCTGAACGGCACGGCTCGGCGAGGCAAGGCCTGCTCGGAATGCAAGATCACGAACGCTCTCGCGCTTCGCACAGAGAAGCGGTCCTAGCACATCGATCTGGTCGAGCTCGTCAGCATCCGGCGACTTCAGAAGAGCGAGATGGTCGCGGACCTGCTCGGTGTCGATCTCCAGCCTCTCGTCGCACTCGGCTATCGCCGCCGTCGAGCCCAGCAGGAGCGCTGCCGTCACCGCGAGAGCTTTCGCATTCATGAAGGTCATGTTGGCATTCCTCAAGTTCATTGGCCTCAAGTCCATTGGCCTCAAGTTCATTGGAAAATCGCGTAATATTTCTCGTCACGGCCGGTATCGACCAGCGTCGGCGTACAGCCGTCGCCAAGCGGCAGCACGTCGCCGACGCTGAGCTTGGTCTTGCCGCCCTCGAGCGCGGCCGACGAAACGGTGATCACCTCATCCGCCCTGCCGCCACCCTTCTTCCAGACGCTGCTCACCTCGACCCTGACATGATCGTCGCAGAAGGAGGCCGATCGCTTCTCGTCGATACGAACAGGCATGCTGGATGCACCGCTTCGCGCACGCGAGGCCATGTCCACGGCAGTTCCGTGATTGTGGCCGGGGGCCTTTTCGGCGGTCTCGTCGGTGGGTTCAGGTGCTGTGTCGCCGCCAGCCGCCGGCATATCATCGTCCGCGGCGACGACTCTCTTGAACGACCGCTCGTAGAAATAGAGCAACGCCCGGTGGGACTCGTGATCGCGGCTGTCCGGCTTGACGATGCTGACATGGTCCGAGCCGGGCATCCGATGCGGCTCGCCGAAATAGCGCCCGCCCGATTGCGCATCGACCAGAACCTCATCCCGGGCCATGCCGACGATCTTGCCGAACGTACCGAACAGAAGATGATGTTCGAGCCACTCCACGCCCTTCAACCTCGGAATGCGATCCTCGCTCACCAGGTTCTTGAAGTCCTTGTCGAGGCTTTCCAGAAACGGATTGTTGAAGGTGAGCTGCCGCCCCTGCTTCGAGCGCACCATCTCGGCGATGAAGCGGAACCGGTCGGCATCGCGCGATCCGATCGACGGCGACGCGATCAGGACGAGGCCGACGGCCTTGTCCGCAAAGTCGTCGACATGACGGGTCAGCATGTGACGAACGACGATGCCGCCTGCGCTGTGCGTAACGAAAAGAATGTTCGGATAGTCCAGGACGGCTGAGGACGCCGGCGCGACGCTGATCGCCAGCGAGCGGTGAAGCTGATTGGCCGCATCGCGAAAGTCGTAGTCGTGGCTGTCGACCTCGGTGTGATAGCCGCCGAGAAAGATGGCACTGCCGGAAAAAGCCGGATCATCCTCCACCAAACCCGGCCAGTAGGCGTCCTCCGCCTTACCCTCGCCCTCGAAATACCAGGCATCGCGGCTGTCCGACCCGAGACCGTGGACGAAAACGATGACCGTATCCGCTCTGTTCTCCACGAAGTACCAGACGTTGTTCACGCCTGCGGTCGGCCGCCGTTCATCGGCAGCGCCTGACGCCGTCGGCAGCGTGAACGCCGCAAGCAGGATGAGGCAGGGCAGCAGAAAAGCAGCAAACATCAGCGAAATCCTGGGGCGAAATCCTGGGATGAAATCGAAAGCGTCCAATGACTAGCGATCACGGCTTGGGAATTCAACAGCCGGCCCCGGTCATTCCTCCTCTCATAAAGGCTTCTAAAGGCTTCGCTGGTTAAGGACCCCTTACCGGTTTACCCAAAATTAATCCTGATCACCCGATAGACGTGAAGATTTAGCTGGCATGATGAGCAGCATGGAACGGCAGCGAATCACAGAGGCCGGCGTGCTCCAAAAAAAAGCGCCCGTGACGAGCACGGGCGCAAGGCGGGGCAACGGGGCGGAAAGGAGCTTTGAAAGACGGGTCAGGACTTCGTGAACAGACCGGCGGCCGATGCGACCTTTGCAGGTGCTGCAGCATGAGCCCAGCGCGCCTGCTCGTTGACGGAGTAGTAGGGCGCATATTCGGTGACCTGGGCCTGCGAACGCACCTTGCTGTTGACATTGTCGAGAATATAGACGTCGCCACCGACATAGGCAGCGAGCACCGCATGGGCCAGGTTCCGGTTCAAGTCCTTGACCACCACCAAGCGAAGCTGATCGGCGCTGAAGCCCATCTGGCGAAGGGTGACATATTTCGCGATGGCGTAGTCCTCGCAATCACCTGAGCGGCGGAAGAATTCCGCGGGCGAGGCCCAGTAGTCGCTCTTACGGTAATTGTAGCTGTCGGTGCGGTAGCGCCACTGATTGATAAAGCGATTGACCGTCTTCAGCTGATCGAGCTGGCGCTTGCCGCTGTTCTCTCTGATCATCGCCTGCCAGGCCCGCACCGCCTTGGAATCGCTGGAGGCGTAAGTCTCACGCTCCTTCGCGACCTTCTTCAACGCCGCTTTCCACTGGGGAAGGGCGTTGAGGTCGTTGGTGCGATATTCCACTGTGTTGAACAGCGCCGGCGTCTGCGCGGAGGCTGGGACGGCGAGCGTCGTGGCGAGGGCGGCAATAGTGAGGATGGCGGCTTTGGCGAAGCAGTTCATGTTGGCGTTACCCCGATTTCTTTGATCTCGTTGATGATCAAAGTAGGGGTTACCGCTTAACGACTTTTTTATTTTCTTTGTTACGCCAGATTAAGCATAGGCAAATTTTTCCTATGCTATTGAAAACATTACCTATCAGGTAGGCAATTTTTTCCAACTTTTTTCATTGGCCACATCATAACAGAAAGATCTTGAAGGCGTTTCATGACTTGTGATGAACAGCCTCTTACCGATTTATTATTTAGAAACCAAGAATAGTGATCTTCAAAGCGATCGACGAGCGTCGGGATGGTTTGACGCGGTGCCCAGGCTCGCACATCATATCGTCAGTCAGCCATGCCATGGAGATGAGGGCCGGTTCATGAAAATGCCTGCGCCCAAAGAGGAAAGCCTCGCCAAGCGCGACAAGGTGATCGCAGCGCTTCGTAACATCGTGCCCGGCGAGGGCGTGATCGCCACCGAAGACGAGCTTCGCGCCTACGAATGTGACGGCCTGTCCGCCTATCGGGCCCTGCCCATGGCGGTGGTGCTGCCCTCGACCACCGCCGAGGTCTCGGCAATCCTCCGTTTTTGCGATGCCGAGAAGATCCATGTGGTGCCGCGTGGCGCCGGCACATCGCTCTCAGGCGGCGCCCTTCCGGTGACCGACGGTATCGTCCTCGGCCTCGGCAAGTTCAACAAAATCCTCGATATCGACTACGACAACCGCGCGGTCATCGCGCAGCCTGGTGTCACCAACCTCGGCATCACCAATGCCGTGCAGCATGAGGGTTTCTACTACGCCCCTGACCCGTCCTCGCAGATCGCCTGCTCGATCGGCGGCAATATCGCCGAGAATTCCGGCGGCGTGCATTGTCTGAAGTACGGCTTGACCACCAATAATGTGCTCGGCCTCGAGATGGTCCTGCCGAACGGCGACATCATCCGTATCGGCGGCAAGCATCTCGACAGTGACGGCTACGACCTTCTGGGCCTGATGACCGGCTCGGAGGGGCTTTTGGGCGTGGTCACGGAGGTGACCGTCAGAATCCTGAAGAAGCCGGAAACCGCACGCGCGATGCTCATGGGCTTTCCCACCAATGAGCAGGGCGGGGACTGCGTCGCGGCGATCATCGCCGCCGGCATCATTCCGGGCGGCCTGGAAATGATGGACCGTCCCGCCATCCATGCCGCCGAGGACTTCTGTCACCCCGGTTACCCGCTGGATGTTGAGGCCCTCCTGATCTGCGAGCTGGATGGCCCAAAGGTCGAGGTCGATCACCTGATCGACACGGTCTCCGCCGTCGCCCGCCAGCATGGCGCCGTCGGCATCAAGGTCAGCGACAGCGAGGAGGAACGCCAGCGCTTCTGGCTGGGGCGCAAGTCGGCGTTTCCGGCCATCGGCCGGATTTCGCCGGACTACTACTGCATGGACGGGACGATTCCGCGGAAAAAGCTGCCCCATGTCCTGAAGCGCATGGCCGAAATGTCCGAAAAATACGGCCTGCGCGTCGCCAATGTGTTCCACGCCGGCGACGGCAATCTGCATCCGCTGATCATGTATGATGCCAATGTGCCAGGCGAGCTCGAACGCACCGAGGAATTCGGTGCCGAAATCCTCAAGCTCTGCGTCGAGGTCGGCGGCGTGCTCACCGGCGAGCACGGGGTCGGCGTCGAAAAGCGGGATCTCATGCCTGTGCAGTTCGGCGAGGATGACCTCAATCAGCAGCAGCGTGTCAAATGCGCCTTCGATCCGAGCCAGATCCTGAACCCCGGCAAGGTCTTCCCAAAGCTGCACCGCTGCGCCGAACTCGGCCGTTTGCATGTTCACCGCGGAGAAGTGCGGTTTCCGGATTTACCCCGGTTCTGAAGAAAATTCGGTCTGGCGAAAGCCATCAGATCCCGTTCGGTCCCGCGGCCTGGATAGGTGGCAGCGCGCCGCGTCACCGTGGGGGTTCAGATCGCTTCACCCCCTGCCGGATCCACCTCGAACGGCTTGACCGCGTCGACCAGCATGCGGAGAGCTTCGGTCAACCCGTCATGATCCCGAAGGCGAAAGGCGGTGGCAGCAAGAATCGCTGAAGTGATCAGACGCTGAAACGACGCATCGTCGAAGGTGCTGACGTCATCGTCCCTAACAAACGCGGCACGAGGCTGATCGTCGAGGCCGATCGTGCCGTTCCGGACACGCTTCCTATCGAATGAGCTCATAGCAAGGTCCCCTTGGAACAGTCCTATGGAGTCCGTCGCGATCGTCGTCCTTTCTTAAAAGATCGCCCTCGACGGCACCGGCCGTCGAGGGCGAAGAGAGGGAGGGAGGCACCGTCTGACTTGACCCCTTCTTTATATCCAAAGTGACTCGAGGAATCAACAAAAAAGTTAATGTCTCTGCTTTAATAAACTTATAAGTAGAAAATTTGCGTTACGTTTACAGATGCCGTGCAATAGCGAAGCTCGCCCATCAGACATGATCACCGGCGCCGTCAGCGCCGGCCGCGGGTCAGTTCAGATCGAGGTTGGTCGCCAGGAACTTGGCAAGCTCATACTGCATCGCCGAGTCGAGCTCAAAGGCGACATTGGTGAGGTTGTCGGCGACATTCACGACACGCCCGAGCAGCGGCAGGCCGAGCCGATCACTGTGCAACTCGACCATATGGCCAAGCGACGATGGAATGGCGGGCTCAAGGCCGGCACCCTTCGGTGAGATGTTGCAGATCACGCACATCCAAGCACCGCCGTCGAAGGTGAGCTTCGCCGGTATCCGGCTTGACAGACGGCGATGCCGCCGCTGCTCCGATGGATCTTCCGGATTCCAAGACATCTCATCAACCAGATCGCCAGTTGCACCAACGCCGGGACGGCGGAACTCTCTCTCACTAACGCAACAACCCTTAAAGATGAGTTAACCTATAGTCGAAATTTTTCGCAGAGAATCAACATTCGCTCACATTGCCCATTGATCGATCGATTCGCTCTCTCCGCCAAACACCAGGGCGGGTCGGCGACGGCCTTTGGGATGCCTGGCTTTTATGCTAGAGAGCGGGCCAAGCTGCTGGATCGAGGTTCAGCCACGGCAAAGCAAACACACGGATCGATCGGCGATGGCGGGACATTCCCAATTCAAGAACATCATGCACCGAAAGGGGCGCCAGGACGCCAAGCGCGCCAAGACCTTCATGCGCCTGGTGCGCGAGGTGCAGGTCGCGGTGAAGATGGGTGGTCCGGATGCGTCCTCGAACCCCCGGCTGCGCACGGCGCTCGCCGCCGCGCGCGCTGCCAATGTCCCGAAGGACAATATCGAACGCGCCATCAACAAAGGGGCGGGCGCCGACAGCGAGAACTACGAAGAGGTGCGCTACGAGGGCTACGGCCCCGGCGGCGTCGCCGTGATCGTCGAGACGCTCACAGACAACCGCAACCGTACCGCCGCTGAGATGCGCACCGCCTTCTCGAAGCTCGGCGGTTCCCTTGGCGAAACCAACAGCGTCAGCTTCCAGTTCGACCGCATCGGCGAGATCCACTACCCTGCCGAGGTCGGCGATGCCGACACCGTGCTCGAAGCCGCGATTGAGGCCGGCGCCGAGGATTGCCAGTCCGACGAAAGCGGCCACGACATCACGACGGGCCCCGATGATCTCAACGCCGTACGCGAGGCCCTCGAAGGGTCCCTCGGCGAGCCCGAACAGGCGCGCCTCGGTTGGCGCCCGCAGGTCACCGTGCCGATCAACGAAGACCAGACCGCTACCATGCTGAAGCTCCTCGACACCCTCGATGACAACGACGACGTCCAGCGCGTCACCGCCAATTTCGAGGCGGACGACGACGTTCTCGAACGCCTCTCCGCCTAGTGGTATGACCACTTCATCGACTCGGACCGCCTCTGTCTTGGTCGACGGTTTGCCGCCCGGTTTTCTTATGTAGGAGTCCGATGATCCGACGACGGAAGACCATGCCACCAAGAGTGAACGCTTCGGGCCGCGCCCGATGATCCTGATGGGGATCGATCCCGGCCTGCAGCGCACCGGCTGGGGCGTGATTCTGTCCGAGGGCAATGTACTTCGCTTCCGTGCCGCCGGCGTCGTCACCTCCGATCCCGCCGATCCTCTAGCCGAACGGCTGGACGCGCTCTATCGCGGTCTTTCCGACGTAGTCCGCGACTTCGCGCCGGATGCGGCCGCGGTGGAGGAAACCGTCATCAACCGCAATGCCGGCTCATCGCTCAAGCTCGGCCAGGCGCGCGGCGTTACGCTGCTGGCGGCCGCCCATGCCGGCGTGCCGGTCACCGAATACGCATCGAAGACAGTGAAGCGCGCGGTGGTCGGCACCGGCGGTGCTGAGAAACGGCAGGTCGCCATGATGGTGCAGACGCTGCTGCCCGGCGCTGGAGAGGTGAAGGGCGACGCAGCCGATGCGCTTGCCGTCGCCATCTGCCATGCCCACCACCGGACATCGCTCGCCGTCATGCTCGATAGAAGCCTGGAGACCGCACGATGATTGCCCATCTAGCTGGCCGCGTTTTCGAAATCGGCGAGGACCAGGTGATCATCGACGTCGGCGGCGTCGGCTATCTTCTCTATTGCTCCGCACGAACGCTGGCGCAGCTTCCAGCTATCGGCGAGGCGGTCTCAGTGCATGTCGAGACCCAGTTCAAGGCTGAGAGCCTTACCCTCTACGGCTTCGAGACGGCGCAGGAGCGCGCCTGGTTCCGCCTCCTGCAGACCGTACAGGGGGTTGGCGCGCGCGTCGCCCTCGCCCTCCTCTCCGCCCTCACCCCAGAGCAAATCGCTCAGGCGATCATGGCCAAGGACAAGGCCGCCTTCACCCAGGCGAGCGGAGTCGGACCACGCCTCGCCCAGCGCCTGATCAGCGAGCTGCAGAGCAAGGTGGGAGAGCTCCCAACGGCTTCCGTAGTCACCCTGCCAGGTCAAGCCGGTGCCGCTGGCACCGGCGTCGACGAGGATGCCGTCTCGGCGCTGATCAATCTTGGCTATGGACGAAGCGAGGCCCACGGCGCCGTCACCAAAGCGGCTGCCGGCCTCGACGACGGCGCCGATGTCGAAGCCTTGATCCGCGCTGGGCTCAAGGAATTGACCGCTCCCTTGCAGGGCGGGGCATCACGATGAGCCGGGACATCCTCATCGCCAACGGCTTTGATCGCTATCACCTGCTGACCGCCGCGGTCGAAGCGGAGCGTCGCGAGCGGCTGGAGCGCTGCATCGCCGGCTTCTACCCGACGGAACGGCTCGGCCGGCTAGGCCTGCACCGCTGGGGACGAACGGCGCGCCTGATGGACCGAAAGGTGGCGCTGCCTGACGAGCGCCTGGTCACTATGCCTATACTCGAAACCGTCGGCCATCTGGGCGGCAGGCTCTTCGGCCAGCGCAGCATCGCGAGCGCAAGACGGCGTTTTTCCGAGAACGCACGGCGCGTCGTCGAGACAAGCCATGCCAGCCTCTACCATTACCGCACCGGTTTCGGACACGGTTCCGCGGCTGCCGCGAAGCAGAAGGGCATGGCGACGCTGGCCGATCATTCCATCGCCCATCCCGGCGTGCTCGCGCACCTCGTCGAGAACCAGGGCCGGCTACCGGCCACAGGG
>JBCCIN010000174.1:0-10397 GCA_039028235.1 Pseudomonadota bacterium | reverse complement strand
CCCAAAGACGCTTTTGGTCCTTGATCCGAAGGCCGGTGGGCGTGAGGCCGTTCGGCGGTCCAAAGCGCTCGATCGCCATGGCAGCATCGTTGCGCGCTTCTTTCTTCAAGTGCTTGGTCAGTGCCTGTTCGATCACCTCCTCCTCGGCTTCGGCCGGCAGATGCCGCGGCAGTTCCAGCCTGAAGCCGTCGCCGTCGATCACCTTGGGATGAACACGTTCGGTTCGCCGGACCGAGAGCGGTGTCGGCTCGCCGCGAAACGGGACGACGGCACCGTCCTCGAGGCGCTCAACGCCGTCATGAGCAGCGGCAAGAGCTTGATATTTCTCGACCTTCTCGCGAATCCAGCCGCGATGGCTGTCGACGAAATGGCTGACATCGCGGGCGGGGACACCGCGAGGCACGACCACCTCGACGCCATCCGGCTGCACGGTCAGCCGAAGCCGCCTTGCCCGTTTGCTGGTGCGGAGGCTGTAGGTGATCTTTTGGAGACCGATGGTGAGTTGTGGCATTTTTCGTCGACCCGGCTATCAAGTCGTTTGCACCACGTCATCAACCCGTTAAGGATGAGGCGATCGATTGGCAAGACCTGACGGCAGGACATGATGGACATTCGCGAGATCACCGACGGGCTGTTGTTTCCAGAGGGGCCGATTGCCATGCCCGACGGCTCGGTTCTGCTGGTCGAGATCGGCCGTCTGACGTTGACGCGCGTGATGCCCAACGGACAGAAGGAGATCGTCGCCGAAACCGGCGGCGGGCCTAATGGGGCGGCGATCGGTCCGGATGGCAAGTGCTACATCTGCAACAATGGCGGCTTCGAGTTCGCGCGTGCCGGTGCCGGCCTGCAGCCGGTGCGCGAGGCCCACGACTATAGCGGCGGACGTATCGAGCGGGTCGATCTTAAGACCGGTGACGTCGAGGTGCTTTATCGCGGTACCCATGAGCATGCGCTGAGGGGGCCGAACGACATCGTGTTCGACGACCAGGGCGGGTTCTACTTTACGGATCTCGGCAAGGTGCGGACACGCGAGATGGATCGCGGCGCTCTCTATTACGCCAAGGCGGACGGCTCAATGATCGAGGAGATCGCTTTTCCCCTGATCACGCCGAACGGCATTGGTCTCTCTCCCGACGGTAAGACACTCTATGCGGTCGAGACCGAAGCCGCACGCCTCTGGTCCTGGCCGATCCTGTCGCCGGGCGAGCTCGGCAAGGAAGCCTGGCCCATCCCCCACGGCGGCAAGCTCGTGCGCGGCATGGGTGGCTATCAGCGCTTCGACAGCCTGGCGCTCGACGAAGAGGGGCGGATCTGCGTCGCCACGCTGATCAATGGCGGGATAACGGTGATCAGCCCGGATGGTGCCGAGGCCGAGCACATCCCGATGCCCGATCTCTGGACCACCAATATCTGCTTTGGTGGCAAAGACCTGAAAACTGCGTATATCACCCTCTCCAATTCCGGTCGGCTGGTCGCCGTGGACTGGCCCACCCCCGGACTGGCGCTGAACTATCTGAACGAATGACCAGAGCCCGGCACCTTCTTGCGCTATCGCTTTTGCTGGTCGGCGTCGCCTCCTGTAGCACGGAACAGCTGTCGGCACCCTTCCGCCCGAGCGTGGATCAGGAATTGCTGCTGGCGGCGAAGCGTGGCGATGCGGTCGCCGTCTGGGCCGCCCTTGCTGCCGGGATCGATCCGGACCACGCGGACGAGCGCGGCAATACTCCTCTGATCTTCGCAGCCAGAGACGGCCATCTGGATGTTGCCGAAACGCTCATCGCCTATGGCGCGACGGTGAATTGGCAGGACGACGAGATGGTGACGCCTCTCATCCTCGCGGCCTCGCGCAATCATCCGGCGATCGTAACCCTGTTGCTTGAACACGGTGCAGCACTGACCATTCAGGACCAGTGGGGCCGGACCGCCCTCGACTACGCCGAACGCCGCGGCGCCGACGACCCCATCGCCGTGATGCTCCGCTAGTGGCGCGGCCACCTCATGGACTTGGGGGCGTGGTCGCCGAACGTGTTCTTGTGGAGCAAGTATGCCGCTTTATCGAAGGGCGACGGCGATGTCCTTCGGCCCCGACACTTGCTCTCGGTCGTGATCCCCAGTGTATGTTCGGTTCTGGACAAACCGCAGCGCGACCTCTCCCGACATAGGTTTCATCCGACCATTAAGCCTGCGTTAACGCCTATGTGTGATGCTGCTTGATGGTCCATGCGATCCTGGGAATCCGCCCGCCCGTGAAGAGATGTTGGGCCGAGGCTCGGATTCCCAGGATCGCATGGACCAGCGAGGCACGCCGGATGATGGCTATGGCGGGTTAAGGAAGGGTGAAGGGAGCCGCATTCTCTGCGCGCATAGATCCTGAAGCTGTGGGGGCTGGCACGGCCTCTTCCGGGCGGCACTGTCAGAGGCTAGGCCGTATCCACGCCCGGTAAGTTATGACTGTGGCCCTTCAACCTTCTTGATCATGCGGCCGAGGCCGGCGCCTCCGAAGATGTGCATGTGGAAGTGCGGTACTTCCTGATGGCCGTGCGCGCCGGTATTGGCGATCAGCCGATAGCCGCTTTCGGCAACGCCAAGCTGTCTCGCGACATCGCCGACTGTGCGGAAGAAATCCTCGATCTCTGAGGCTGACGCCTTGGCCGTGAAGTCGTCCATGGAGACATAGGCGCCCTTGGGAATGACCAGGGCGTGCACCGGGGCCATCGGGTTGATGTCGTGGAAGGCGAGGGCATGGTCTGTCTCGTGGATCTTCTTGCAGGGGATTTCGCCGCGAAGGATCTTGGCGAACACGTTGCTGTCGTCATAGGCCATCAATGTCTCGCATGGTCGTTGGGAGAGAGGGGCGCGCCATTGGCTGGACAAAACCCATCGGCCTCGCCAGTGTCAAGGCGCAGCATCGCCTTCTTAGCGGCGGCCCGACGTCGTTGTCCGGTCTTGCCTTGGAGCCCCCCTTTCCTGGAGGATGCGTCTTGAGCCTCGCCGTGGCGTTTCAGATGGACCCGATCGAGGGGATCGACATCGAGGCCGACAGCAGCTTTGCGCTCGCCCTCGAAGCGGCACGCCGCGGACATGGGCTCTTTCACTACCTGCCGACCGATCTCAGTTATGATCGTGGCCGTGTCGTCACCAAAGCCAGGCCGATGACCGTACGCCGCGAGCCCGGCAACCACGCCACGCTCGGCGCCGAGGAGATGCTCGATCTCGAATCGCTCGATGTGGTGCTGATGCGCCAGGATCCACCCTTCGACATGGGCTATATCGGTGCCACCCATCTCCTCGAGCAGGTGCATCCCGGAACCCTGGTGGTCAACGATCCCGTGTCGGTCAGGAACGCGCCGGAAAAGCTCTTCGTCACCCGCTTCCCCGACCTGATGCCGCCCACGCTGATTACCTATGATGCCGAGCAGATCAAGGCCTTTCGACGCGACTACAAGGACATCATCGTCAAGCCGCTCTACGGCAATGGTGGGGCAGGGGTGTTCCACGTCAAACCGGACGACGACAATCTCACCAGCCTCCTGGAGCTGTTCGCGCAATCGCTCGACGAGCCGCTGATGGTGCAGCAATATCTGCCGGAGGTGCGCGCGGGCGACAAGCGCATCATCCTGATCGACGGCGAGCCCGCGGGCGCCTTGAACCGCGTGCCTGCGGCCGGTGAGGCGCGCGCTAACCTGCATGTCGGCGGTCGGGCCGAGCGGGCTGATCTGACCCGCCGTGAGCAGGACATCTGTGCCGCGATCGGACCTGTCCTGAAAGAGCAGGGACTGATCTTCGTCGGCATCGACGTGATCGGCGACTGGCTTACCGAGATCAACGTCACCTCGCCGACGGGGCTCCAGGAGATCGGGCGGTTCGACGGTGTCTCACTGGAAGCCGGGATTTGGGATGCCATTGAGGAACGCCACGCCAATCGGCATCGCGAGCCGCTGGCCTGATGCGCTTGGAGGCCTTGCGGGAACCGAACGACGTGTCGACCTGCATCTGAGGCAGAACGATCGCATTCATCTTTTCTTAACGTGCTGCGACTAAGCTTCGGTCCGTCTCGCTGGTCCATGCGATCCTGGGAGTCCGAACCTCGCCCAACCCTCCTCGCGGGCTGGCGGAGTCCGAGGATCGCATGGACCATGGGCAGCATGTCATCAAAGCGTTAACGAAGATCTAACAGTTAATGAAAACCTGGAGCGGACCCCGATCGGAACTCGTCAGGATACACGCTCTATCTCTTTGTTTCGCCGTATTTCCTTGTCCAACAGGTGTTTTTTGTCTGTTCGGGAGACGCTCTAAATCTCGGCAGGACGTCCCCAAGTGGTATGCCTTGGCGTCTGCCGACGGCACTCAAGGTGAACGGCGTCGGCTCCTGGCGTGTGACAGGGCCGTACCTGCGGGGCGACGGGCGGACACGAAAAAAGGCCGCTCGCGCGGCCCTCCTTCGAAACATCGATCTGGTCGTACCCGTCAGGCGGCGGCTGCGAGCACTTTCTGCAGCTTTTCCGTGGCCATTTCCTCGTCGATCCGCTCGATCGCCGCGACCTCGCGGGCGAGGCGCTCCAGCGCCGCCCGGTACATCTGGCGTTCGCTGTAGCTCTGCTCGGCATCTTCACCCTTGTGCAGCTCGCGCACCACCTCGGCGATCGACACCGGGTCACCGGAATTGATCTTGGCCTCATACTCCTGGGCGCGGCGGCTCCACATCACGGTACGCTTCGGACGCGGGCGCGCCTTGAGCGCGTTCATCGCGGTCTGGATCTTGTCCTTGCTGGAAAGCTTGCGCATGCCCGATTTCGGTGCCTTGGCGACGGGGACGCGCAGGATCAGGCGATCCTGTTCAAACGACACAACATACATCTCAAGCATATCACCGGCGATCTCTTGCTTTTCGATCGCCTTGATTTGACCAACGCCATGCGACGGATAGACGACGTAGTCATCCGCGGCAAAGGCCATGTCCTTACCCATACCGATTGACTCCTACCTTCCAAACCGGACGCGAGCTAAGGTTGGCTGAGCACCACATTGCCTGAGCTTGCCTCTGGATGCGGACGTCATCGCCTCTCTATGAGACATGCGCCGCTCGATTGCCGAATTTTGATTATTAACCAAGATATCATAGAATTGGAGAAAAATCCAATGCTTTTCGCCTCCGCCTAGAGTTGAAAGGCCAGAGATTGCCGGATTTGTCAACCGTTTAGACGAAATCGCGGCAATCAAGCGGCGTTGCCGGGCTTCTCACTAAAGTACTTCTCAAACTTGCCTTCGACCTCTTTATAGTCATCGGCATCCGCCGGAGGCTCGCCCTTTCTGGTAATATTGGGCCAGGGGCCGGTCGAATATTTGCGATTGAGCTCCAGCCAATTCTCCGCTTCCGTCTCGGTATCGGGCAGGATGGCTTCTTCAGGACATTCCGGTTCGCATACACCGCAGTCGATGCACTCGTCCGGATTGATCACCAGCATGTTCTCGCCTTCGTAGAAGCAGTCCACCGGGCAGACTTCGACGCAGTCCATGAATTTGCACCGGATGCAGGCTTCGATGACGACGTAGGTCATGTCGACTCCAGGGGATTTTTCATAAAACACGCGCAATGTCGGGAACGCTCTATTTGGCGTCTGCGTGCACTCTTGTCCAGTGGTTGGTCGGCTGATAGCGTCCGCGAGCTGAGGCCGGGGCGGCCTGTCCCTAGCGGCGTTTGAACAGGCGCTCGATATCGGCTTCGGCAAGGGAGACATAAGTCGGGCGGCCGTGATTGCACTGACCGCTGTTGGGGGTCGTCTCCATCTCACGCAAAAGCGCGTTCATCTCCGCCATGGTGAGGCGGCGACCGGCGCGCACGCTGCCGTGACAGGCCATGGTTGCCGCGACCCGCTCAAGCGCGTCGACGAGACTCCTCGCCTCGTCGATCTCCACCAGATCCTCGGCGAGGTCGCGCACCAGGCGTTTGACGTCGGCGCCGTTCAGCATGGCAGGCGCCTCGCGCACCACCATCGCCCCCTGGCCGAAGCCTTCGAGCACGAGGCCAAGGCGTTCCAGTTCGTCGCTTCGCGCCTCCAGGCGTTCGATCAGGTCATCTTCGAGCTCAACCACCTCGGGCAGCAGCAGGCCCTGCCGCGGCACGCCGCGTTCAGCGAGATGCGTCTTCAGGCGTTCATAGACCAGGCGCTCATGGGCAGCATGCTGGTCGATCAGCAGAAGACCATCCTCGGTCTGGCTGATGATATAGGCATCGAACACCTGGGCACGCGCCGCACCGAGGCGGCCGACAGTCGCGGGCTCGACATCTCCGGCTTCGCCCTCGTCGCGCGCCATCGGCACCAAGGCGGGGCCTTCAGCCGAAACTCGTTGCAGCGGCGCCTGAAACGCCAGCGTATCCTCTCGCCGGCCAGTCGCCGGCGGACGTTCGAAGCGCCCCTGTCCGAACGTCGAGGCTGGCGGGCCACCCGCCTCGAAAGCTCCGAGCGCGGCCTCGCCGAGCGAGGAGGTCGTCCGGCAGCCGGCCTCGGCCAGCCCGTGCTTGATGCCGCCGATGATCAGGCCCCTGACCACGCCCGGCTCGCGAAAGCGCACTTCGGCCTTGGCCGGATGAACATTGACATCGACGCGCTCGGCATCGAGCTCGAGAAAAAGCGCGGCCATCGGGTGTCTGCCGGCGAACAGAAGATCACCATAGGCGGCCCGCAATGCCGACTTCAGAAGCTTGTCCTGGACCGGACGCTGGTTGACGAACAAGTGCTGATGGCGGCCGTTCGGCCGGCTCTCGGTCGGAAGGCCGATCATGCCGGTGAGGCGAATGCCGTCGCGGTCGGTGTCGAGGGCGAGGGCATTCTCGAGAAAGGCCTTGCCCATGATCTGGCCGATGCGCGCCTGAAAGCGCTCGAACAGATCGCCGCTTGCGATCCCGAGGTTCAGGACCTGACGACCGTCGACGGTAAGCTGGAAGGCGACTTCGGGTGCGGCCATAGCGAGCCGCTCGATTACGTCGCGCGCCGCCTGGGCCTCGCTGCGCTCGGTTTTCAGGAATTTGAGCCGGGCGGGCGTGGCGAAGAACAGATCGCGGATCTCGATGCGGGTGCCGCGGCCGCCGGCTGCCGGGGCTGGTCCCTCGATCTCACCGGCCTGGACCCTGATGGCGAAGGCGGTTTCCTGGCCCGATGGCCTGCTGGTGATGGTCATGCGGCTGACGCCGGCCAGCGCTGCCAGCGCCTCGCCTCGAAAGCCGAGCGTGTCGATCCTGACCAGATCGTCATCGTCGAGCTTGGACGTGGCGTGGCGCTCGATCGCGAGCTTGAGCTCGTCGGGGGTCATGCCGATGCCGTCATCGCTGACCGCGATCAGCCCCTTGCCGCCCGCCTCAAGCTCGACCGTGATGCGCGAGGCCCCGGCATCGATGGCGTTTTCCACCAGCTCCTTCACCGCGGACGCCGGCCGCTCCACCACCTCGCCGGCGGCGATGCGGTTCACGATGTGGGCTGGCAGCAGGCGGATCATCTATTGGATTCGCGGTGGCCAAACACCGAACTGGTCAAGACGGCTTGATGCATTGTTAACGGCCTCTGAGGCAAGCCCGACGGCTGCGTTTTCCCACCGCGGTTTGCAAAACATATGTCTAACGCAGGAGTCCTTAAGATGCCACGTTCAAGCCCACGGCCAAGCTATAGAGCCAGTGCTGACGTGGACATTAGCCCTCGATATCGGGTGGGTCGCCGACCACCACGGTGAGGAGGTTGTCCGGATCATAGAGCCTGGCGGCCACGCGCTTCAGGTCGTCAAGCGTCACCGCTTCGATGAAGCTGTTGCGTTTCTCCAGATAATCGATGCCGAGTTCGCTCACCTGCATGCTCACCAGAAGGCCGGCGATGCGGTCATTGCTGGTGAGCCGAAGCGGGAAGGAGCCGGTAAGATAGGTCTTGGCGTCCTGAAGCTCCTGTTCGCCGATGTCGCCCTCGGCCATGCGCTTCACCTCCGCGTGCACCAGGTCGAGTGCCTGGGTGACCGAGGCGTTGCTGGTGCCGAGGCCGCCCAGCCAGATCGGGGCGAGATCGGCGGGATAGAGATAGCTGTAGACCGAATAGGCAAGGCCGCGTGCCTCGCGGATTTCGGCAGTCAGGCGCGAGCTGAAGCCGCCGCCGCCCAGGATGTGGTTGGCGACATAGGCGGCATAGAAATCCGGGTCGTCGCGCATCAGCCCCTTTTGCCCGAACAACACCTTGCTTTGCGGAACCTCCTGGCGAACCACGGAGATGCCATGCTGCTGCGGTGCAACCGTCGTCTCGGGAAGAGGTGCGGCGCTTTCCGGAAGGCCGCCGAAGGCGTGGTCGAGAAGCGGGCCAAGCTCTTCCGCCGTGATGTCGCCGGCGACGCCGATCAGAAGATTGTCGCGTGCCAGCCTCCCGCCGACGAAGGTTCTGAGGTCGTCTTCGGTGATGTCGGCGACGCTCTCGATCGTTCCTTCCACCGGCCGTGCATACACATGGCCCTCAAACGCCCGCTCGAACCAGTTTCGAGATGCGAGGCGATCGGGATCGTCCAGGCGGCGCCTGAGGCTCGCCTGAATCTGGCTTTGAATACGTTCCACCGGCTCATCGTCGAAGCGCGGCTCGGTGAGCGCCAGGCGAAGAAGCTCGAAGGCACGCTCGCGGTTCTCGGTCAGGGTCTTGAGATCACCATTGAAGCCATCCCGCCCTGCACTGAAGGACAGCCGGATGGCGAGATCCTCGAGCTCGGTCTGAAAGGCCTGGCTGTCCAGGTCGCCGGCCCCCTCGTCGAGCAGGCCCGAGACCAGATTGGCCACACCCTCCTTGCCGTCGGGATCGCTGACGGCACCGCCGTCAAAACGCATGGAGAGCGACATGAACGGGATCGAGGGCTCGCTGATGAGATAGGCCTCGATGCCACCCTCGCTCATCACATGCTGCACCTTGGCCGCGGATTCGGCCTTGGACTCGGCAAGGGTGAGCACGGTCACGAGGGCAAGACCAAGAACAAGAAAGCCGGTGCGCAGGAGCATGACATTCGGTCTCTCGAAAGGTGGGAGAAGGGACGCTGCGAAGAGAGGCTCAAGGCGTTCGCCGCTCCTATTGAACGACGGCGGCGCGTTCGGACGACGCGTCGGCATCGGGGCTCTCTGCAGGCAAGAGCCGGCCGGTGACCGAGCGTTCCGGTGCGAGCACGGCCAGGGCCGCGGCCTCGATATCCTCCGCGGTCACGGCGCCGATCCGTTCCGGCCAGGCCTCGACATCGTCGACCGTGCGTCCGGTGGAAAGCGCAATGCCGAAGCTTCGAACCGCGCCGCTGATCGAATCCTGGGCGTAAACCGCTTCGGCCATCAGCCTTTTGGTCGAGCGTCTGACCTCGTCTTCGGTAATCGGCTCTTCCACCAGCCGCAGAAGCTCGGCGTCGATAGCCGCTTCGAGCTCGTCCATGGAGACGCCTGGGCGCGGGCTCGCATAGACTCTAAAGGTGGTGAGATCGAGGGCGGAACCGCGGTAATAGGACCCGGCGGATGTCGCGATCTGCTGGTCGATCACCAGGGATCGGTAAAGGCGGGACGTGCTGGTGCCGCCCAGAATGTCGGCGAGCACCAAGAGCGGATAGGCATGCTCGGTCTCGCCCGCATTGAAGCTCGGCGCCAGATAGGAGCGAAGCCAGGACGGCTGGCGTACCCGTGGATCCTTGAGCGAGACCGTGCGCGCCGCCGTTTGCGGCGGCTCCTGGACACGCACGCGCTCTGGGACGTCCCGCGCCGGGATGACGCCGTAATATTTTTCGGCCAGCGGTTTCAGCTCGGCAGCATCGATGTCGCCGGCGACCAGGAGGATCGCGTTGTTCGGCGCGTACCAGGTCCGGTAGAAATCGAGGCTGTCCTCGCGGGTATAGGCCTCGATCTCATGGCGCCAGCCGATCACCGGCGTGCCATAGGGATGATGCAGGAATTGGGCGGCGTTCATCTGCTCGGCGAAGCGCGCGCTCGGGTTGTTGTCGACCCGCTGGGAGCGCTCCTCCAGCACGACGTCGCGCTCGCGCAGCACCTCATCCTCGGCGAGCACCAGGTTGGTCATCCTGTCCGCTTCCATGTTCATCACCAGCTCGAGCCGGTCCTTGGCGATGGTCTGGAAGTAGCCGGTATAGTCAGGGCCGGTGAACGCGTTGTCATTGCCGCCGTTCCTCGCGACCTCCTTCGAGAATTCGCCGGATGCCAGCTCCTCGGTGGCCTTGAACATCAGATGTTCGTGGAAGTGGGGCAGGCCTGATTTGCCGGGCGGGCTGTCGGAGGAGCCGATCCGATACCAGACGTGATGGGTGACCACGGGGGCTCGCCGGTTGGTGATCACCACCACCTGCATGCCGTTGTCGAGGGTGAAGGTTTCGGGATTGAACACGGCGGCCTCGCT
>JBCCIN010000173.1:0-10418 GCA_039028235.1 Pseudomonadota bacterium | reverse complement strand
CTCGATCGCCTGCAGCATGGCAAGCGCCGCGACCACGGTCTTGCCGCTGCCGACGTCGCCCTGGAGAAGGCGCAGCATCTTGTCCGGGGCTGAAAGATCCTGCCCGATCTCGATAGCCGCCTGCTGCTGCGCTGCGGTCAGATGGAAGGACAGGGCATCCAGGAAGGCTCGACGCAGGCGGCCGTCGCCCGGCTTGGCGACACCGTCCCTCTCCTGGCCGCGGTCGCGGGAGAGGCTAAGCGCCAGCTGGGTGGCCAGAAGCTCGTCATAGGCGAGACGCGCGCGGGCCTTCGACGTGAGCTCGATATCGTCGCCCTTGTCGGGGACGTGCACTTGGCGAAGGGCTTCCGGGAGGCTCGGCCAGCTGCGCAGCTTCAGCCAGGCCGAATCCTGCCATTCCGGCAGGTCGGATGCCGACGCCATGAGGTCATCGAGAGCGGTGCGGATCCGACTTTGCAGGACCCGCTGGGTCAGGCCTTGGGTCGAGGGGTAGACCGGCTGCAGCCAGCGTTCGCCGGAGATCGCGGCCGAGGTGGTGATCAGGTCGGGATGCACGATCTGCCAGCACTGGTTCCGGCCCTTGCCGTAACGGCCGAGCTTGCCGCTAATCACCTTTTGCGCGCCGATCGGCAGCTGATCCTGCAGATAATTCCGACGCCCCTGGAAGAACACGAGCTGCAGCGCCTCGTCACCGAGAACGCAGTCGACGCGATAGGGTTGGCGACGCTGGTAGGGCGGATGGTGCGCGATCACCGTCACGTCGGCCGTTACCCGCTCGCCTTCGACCAGATCGGCGGCGTCCTCCTTCAGGTCGTGATCGACCAGACCATGGGGCATGTGCAGGAGGAGATCGAGGCGTCGCGCGGTCTGTCCCGGCCTGGCGCCGAGCAGACGGGACAGCATATCGGCGATGCGCGGGCCGACACCGCTCAGTCTCGAAACCGGGCCGAAAAGGGGATCGTCGGACTGTTCGCCGTCTTCTCTTTTGGAAAAGCTGATCATTCCGCCCTTTGAAACTGCAGCATCATTGGCTACATCCATGATGCCGGCGTCGTTGCCCACCCGGATGCGGGCAGGATCGATCGACATGCCCGTCAGGACCGATATGACCGAACCGATCACCACGCGCCAAAAGCGCCTGATCCATCGAAGCCGCTATCGGGGCTGCCGCGAGGCGGACATCCTGTTCGGCCGCTTCGCGGATGCCCATGTCCGAGACATGGATCAAGACGCCCTCGATCGTTACGAGGCATTGATCGAGGAGAGCGATCAGGATCTGCTCGCCTGGCTGATGGGCCGGACCCCGGTACCCGAACGTCACGACAACGACATATTCGATCTGCTCAAACGGTTCAACGTGAACCCCGACAGTTCAACATGAACCGTAGCGGTTCAGCCTGAACTTGCCCAAGTCCGAGACGGGCGATCGCGATCATGTCTGGTGATCAGGAACTGCACCGAACCTTTTGACGACCTGCTGAGAAAGACGACCGTGGCCGAGCCAGCCTTGAAGATACAAAGCCCTGAGACCGACGCCGATGTCGACGCTCCCTCCCAACGACTTGTCGCTGGCGCCGTCGACGGGCTGGATGCGCTCTATCTTGCGGAGCTGGCGAAAACCGATGGTCAGGGCCTGACCCTTCACGTTGCCCGCGACGCGCCGCGCGCCGATCAGATCAAGGAGCGCATCGCGTTTTTCGCGCCCAATCTCGACGTCGCCGTGCTGCCGGCCTGGGATTGCCTTCCCTATGACCGCGTGTCGCCCAACAGCGACGTAATGGCGCGCCGTCTCGAGGTTCTCTCCCGCCTTCTGGGACAGGGCGGGCAGCGGCCGGATCTCCTGATCGTCACGGTCAACGCGCTCCTGCAGAAGCTGCCGACGGCGGATACCATCCGCTCCGGCCTGTTTGCGGCGAAGGCGGGTGAGAGGATCGATCGCGAGCAGCTCCTGACCTGTCTTGCGCGAAACGGCTATCGCCGGGCCGGCACGGTGGTGGAGCCCGGCGACTACGCGGTCCGAGGCGGGATCATCGATATTTTCCCGACGGGTGCGGAGCAACCGCTCAGGCTCGATCTTTTCGGCGATGAACTGGAGGCGATCCGCGGATTCGACCCGCTCACTCAGCGTTCGCTCGCCAAGGTCGATCGCATCGACCTTTTGCCGATGAGCGAAGTCCTTCTGGACGAAGCCTCGATCGAGCGTTTTCGCGTCGGCTATATGCAGCAATTCGGTGCGGCGACCGGCGATCCGCTGTTCGAATCCGTGACCTCAGGCCGCCCCTTCCCGGGTATGGAGCACTGGCTGCCGCTGTTCCACGACGACCTCGTGCCGATCACCGACTACGTCCCGGACGGCGCGCCGATCAGCTTCGACCCACTTGCCAGAGATGCGATCGAGGCGCGCTTCGAGACCATCGGCGAACATTACGAGAGCCGGCGCGAGCCGCCCGAAGCTGCCCGCGCCATGGGTGCCGCCCCCTACCGGCCGCTGACACCCGATGCTCTCTATCTTTCCGAACAGCGGGTGGCCCGCCTCCTCGATGGGTGCCTCGTCGTCGACCTGTCTCCCTTTGACGCGCCGCCCTCGTCGCCGGACGGAACCGAACTGGTCGATCTCGGCGGGCGCACGGCCTACGACTTCGCGGCCGAACGCACGCGTCCGGATCAGAACCTGTTCGATGCCGTGGTCGCGCACATCAGGGAAGCTGATCAGGCCGAGAAGAACGTGCTGATATCAGCTGCGAGCGAGGGCTCCCTGGAGCGCCTCCGCCTGGTGCTCGCCGACCACGGTCTGGACGATGTTGCGCGGATCCACTCTTGGGCGGAGCTTCACAAGAAAGAGCGGCCCACGCTTGCGGTGCTGCCGCTCGATCACGGCTTTTCCACCGAGGACTACAAGGTCCTCTCGGAAACCGACATCTTCGGCGAGCGCCTGTCCCGCCCGGCAAAGAAAAAGCGGCGCTCGGATCAGTTCATCCCCGAAGTCGCGGCCCTCACGGAAGGCGATGCCGTCGTTCACAACGACCACGGCATCGGCCGTTTTGAAGGGCTGGTCACGCTGGAGCTGGGCGGTGCTCCCCATGACTGCCTGAAGCTCTCCTATCACGGCGGCGATCGCCTGTTCGTGCCGGTCGAGAATCTCGATGTTCTTTCGCGCTACGGATCGAGCGATGGTGTCGTCCAGCTTGACAAGCTCGGCGGCCTCGGCTGGCAGCAGCGGAAGGCGCGTGTCAAAAAGCGTATCCAGGAAATCGCAGGCGAGTTGATCGAGCTTGCGGCGAAGCGCGCCACCCGCAAGGGTGAGGCGATCGACAAGCCCGTGGGCCTGTACGAGGAATTCGCAGCACGCTTCGTCTTTCAGGAGACCGAGGATCAGGAGCGTGCGATCGAGCAGGTGCTGGATGATCTCAACTCCGGCCAGCCAATGGATCGCCTGGTCTGCGGCGATGTCGGCTTCGGCAAAACCGAGGTGGCGCTAAGGGCCGCCTTCGTCACCGCCATGGCCGGCAAGCAGGTTGCGATCCTCGCACCGACCACGCTGCTCGCCCGCCAGCACTACCAGGTCCTGTGCGAGCGCTTTTCGGGCTTGCCGGTCAAGGTCGCGCAGCTTTCGCGCTTCGTCACGCCGAAGGACGCGGCTGCTGTCCGCGACGGCCTGGCTGAGGGCAAGATCGACATCGTGGTCGGCACCCACGCGCTCCTTGGACCCAAAGTTCAGTTCAAAAATCTCGGCCTGGTAGTGATCGACGAGGAGCAGCACTTCGGCGTTGTCCACAAGGAGCGCCTGAAGAAGCTGCGCGCCGAAGTTCACGTGCTGACCATGACCGCGACGCCGATTCCGCGCACGCTTCAGATGGCGCTTGGCGGCCTGAAGGAGCTCAGCCTGATCGCGACCCCTCCCGTCGATCGTCTGGCGGTGCGCGCCTTCGTTCTCCCGGCCGACCCTGTCGTGATCCGCGAAGCGATCCTGCGCGAGCACTACCGCGGCGGCCAGACCTTCTATGTCTGCCCCCGCGTCGAGGATCAGGGACGTCTCGCCGAGCAGCTCCGCACATTGGTGCCGGAGATCAAGGTCGGTGTTGCCAATGGGCGCATGCCGGCAAAGCAGCTCGAAGAGGTGATGGCGGCGTTCTATGACCACAAGATCGACCTGTTGCTCTCTACTAATATCATCGAATCCGGCCTCGACATCCCGAGCGCCAACACCCTGATCGTGCATCGCGCCGACATGTTCGGTCTCTCCCAGCTCTACCAGCTCAGAGGCCGGGTCGGCCGGAGCAAGGTGCGCGGCTATGCCTATTTCACGCTTCCGCCCAAACGCCGGCTGCGCGAGGTGGCGGAGCGACGGCTTGCCGTCATTCAGAGCCTCGATCAGCTCGGCGCCGGCTTCCAGCTCGCCTCACACGATCTCGACATAAGAGGGGCGGGCAATCTCCTCGGCGATGAGCAGTCCGGCCACATCAAGGAGGTCGGCTTCGAGCTCTACAATCACCTCCTGGAGGAGGCCGTTCAGCTCGCCAAGCAAGAGGGTGAGGGCTCGGACGCCGCGAGCGCGAACGACTGGACTCCCCAGATCACCATCGATGCGGCAGCTTTGATTCCAGCGAGTTATATCGAGGATCTCGATCTGCGCATGAGCCTCTATCGCCGCCTTGCCTCACTGGTGGAGGCCTCCGACGTCGAGGCCTTCGCCGCCGAGCTGATCGATCGCTTCGGCCCGTTGCCCGACGAAACCGAGCAGCTCCTGAAGCTGATCGGCATCAAGCAGCTCTGCCGCCAGGCCGGTGTCGCCAAGGTGGACGCCGGACCCAAAGGCACGGTGATCGCCTTCCACGAGCACCGGTTCGCTAAACCAGAACGCCTGGTCGGCTGGATCGCGCAGAATAGCGGCCACGTCCGCCTTCGCCCCGACCACCATATCGTCGTCTCAGGTGTGACCAGCTCACCGGACGAGCGCCTGAA
Source organism: Pseudomonadota bacterium (assembly GCA_039028235.1). Classification (GTDB taxonomy): domain Bacteria; phylum Pseudomonadota; class Alphaproteobacteria; order Geminicoccales; family Geminicoccaceae; genus JANQPX01. Next base: position 5,456 of record JBCCIN010000173.1, on the reverse strand, counting down.
GCAGGTGCGTGGCCTGATCGACGAACTAGCACGGCTGGCGGCTTGAGCGGCTGAAGCGGGTTGGTCGGGAGGCATGATCGAAAGACTGAGAGACCCCGATGACTGCTCGCGAGCATGTCTTATGCAGGTGATTGGGCTTGAATGCCGGTCGCATGCTGGCCAGTCCAAACGTTAACGTCTCATCAATCTCGAACAAATAGGAAGTTTTCTGGTCCATGCGACCCTGGCAGTCCGTCCGCCCGACGAAGGTTTGGCTCGGTTTCCCCCGCCGAATGGTCCGCGAGGCAGCTTAGCGTGCGAGCTCTAGCGATTCGCCAATCTGCCCCCTCGGCGATGACGGCCTCAAAACCGGCACTTGTTGATCCGTAGCATAACATCCATCGAAAACTTCCGCCCGGCTCTTTTGCATCAGCGACGTCGATGAAGTGATCGCCAGCTGGCCCGATCACAATTTCGAAGGCGGCGGGCGACGGCGTGGCGGGCTTGTGCTAGAGCTTGGCCAAAGGGGAGTTTTTGCCGTTGACCACATTGCTCTACACCCACCCTTCATCGCTCGATCATGACACCGGGCCCGGCCATCCGGAGCAGCAGGCGCGCGCCAAGGTGATTTACGGCGCGATCGAACGCGAGGAGCAAAAGGGCAGCCTGATCGATGTCATCCGCCGGGATGCGCCCGAGGCGACGCGGGAGCAGCTGGAGCGGGTGCACGATGCGCGGTTCGTCGAGGCGGTTCTGAAGGCGGTGCCGGATGACGGCTATGTCCGGATCGATGCCGATACCGTGATGTCGCCGGCCTCGGGCGAGGCCGCGCTCTGCCAGTCGGGTGCCGTCTGCGCGGCGGTCGATGCGGTGATGGCGGGTGATGCCGACAACGCCATGTGCGCGCTTAGGCCGCCCGGTCACCATGCCGAGCCGGATCGCGCCATGGGTTTTTGCCTGTTCAACGGCGTCGCCGTCGGAGCCTTGCAGGCTCTGGCCGTGCATGGGCTCGAGCGTGTGGCCATCTACGATTTCGATGTGCATCACGGTAATGGGACCCAGGCGGCGTTCGAGCGGGATGGCCGGGTGCAGTATCTCTCCACGCATCAATGGCCGCTCTTCCCCGGCACCGGCGCCAAGGAAGAGACGGGCGTCGGCAATATCGTGAACCGTCCGCTGCCGTCGGGCACGGCGTCGCGCACCTGGAGGGATGTCGTCGAGGGTGACATTCTCTCGGCGATGGATGACTTTCAGCCGGAACTCGTCATGATCTCCGCGGGCTTCGACGCGCATCGGGCCGACCCGCTCGCGTCGCTGGAGCTGGTCGAAGACGATTTCGCTTGGGTGACGGAGGAACTGGTGGCCCTTGCCAAGCGCCATGCCGAGGGCCGGGTGGTCTCGGTGCTCGAAGGGGGCTACGATCTCGCCGCGTTGACCAGCAGTTTTATGGCCCACCTGAATGCCCTGAGGGCAGGGTGACGGAGGGGAGAAGGACGTGATCGACAAGAAAGAGACGGCGGCCGACGAGGCGATTGCCGCCATGAGCTTCGAAGACGCGCTCGGCGAGCTGGAGCAGATCGTGCAGGATCTGGAGCGCGGGCAGCTCGATCTGGATGCGGCGATCAAGGCCTATGAGCGCGGCACGCTCTTGAAGACCCATTGCGACGGCAAGCTCAAGGAGGCGCAGCTTCGCGTCGACAAGATCACCGTCGGCCAAGACGGCAAGATCGCGAGCGAGCCGGCAGCGTTGACCTGAACCCCAGGAGATATCCGGGAGACGACGAGGTGGGGGACTTCAAGCGCGATCTTCAGGCCCATGCCGATGCCATCGAAACGCTGCTGCTTGAGCTCTTGCCGTCGGCGAGCGGCCCGCAGACCTCGCAGGTCCCGCAGGCGAGACTGCACGAGGCGATGCGCCATGCCACACTCGATGGCGGCAAGCGGATGCGTCCCTTCCTGGTGGCATCAGGTGCGCGCCTTTTCGATGTGCCGGAGCACCGTGCCCTTCGCGTCGGCGTCGCGATCGAGCTGATCCACAGCTATTCGCTCGTTCACGACGATCTTCCGGCGATGGACGATGCGCCGACCAGGCGAGGCCGGCCGTCCTGCCATGCGGCCTTCGACGAGGCGACAGCGGTGCTTGCCGGCGATGCGCTCCAGAGCCTCGCCTTCGAAGTGCTCGCTGATCGTGCCACCCATCCCGATGCCGACGTGCGCGTCGCCCTGGTGCGGATGCTGGCCCAGGCTGCCGGTGCCGCCGGCATGTGTGGCGGACAGATGATCGACCTCGAGGCGGAAACCCGGCAGCTCGGCCTTGGCGAGACCGTGGTGCTGCAGCAGCTCAAGACCGGTGCTCTCTTTCGCTTTTCGAGCGAAAGTGGGGCTGTCCTGGGAGGGGCTTCGTCGCCGGAGCAAGCAGCGCTTGCCGCCTATGCCGACGATTTAGGGCTTGCCTTTCAGATCAAAGATGATCTCCTGGACATACAGGGTGATCCTGCCCTTGCCGGCAAGGCGCTGGGGCAGGACGCCGAAGCGGGCAAGGCGACGCTGGTCGCCCTGCTTGGGGTCGACGAAGCCGAGCGGCGGCTTTCGGATCTGCAGGCGAGCGCTCTCCATCATCTCGAGCGCTTCGGTCCGGCGGCTGGGCCGCTTCGTCAGCTCTTCGCCTTCGCGATCGGCCGATCCTATTGACGAGGCCGGAGATGCCGAAAGACACGTGCCGCAAAAAGAAGTGGATGGACGCCGATGGTTGAAACCCCATTGCTCGACACGATCGGTGATCTCGGCGATCTGCGACGGCTCCCCTCAGACAGTTTGAGACAGCTTGCCGACGAGCTGCGCGCTGAGACCGTCGATGCGGTCTCGGTCACCGGCGGCCATCTCGGTGCCGGCCTCGGCGTGGTCGAGTTGACGGTGGCGCTCCACTACGTGTTCGACACGCCGGAGGACAAGCTGCTCTGGGATGTCGGCCATCAGTGCTATCCGCACAAGATCCTTACAGGCCGCCGCGATCGTATCAGAACCCTCCGTCAGCCCGGCGGTCTCTCCGGTTTCACCAAGCGGGCCGAGAGCGAGTTCGACCCGTTCGGTGCGGCCCACAGCTCGACTTCGATCTCGGCAGGCCTCGGCATGGCGACGGCGCGCGACCTCGCCGGTGACGATTTCGACGTGATTGCGGTGATCGGCGATGGCGCCATGAGCGCCGGCATGGCCTACGAGGCGATGAACAATGCCGGTGACATGGGAAAGCGCCTGATCGTCATCCTGAACGACAACAACATGTCGATTGCGCCGCCGGTGGGCGCCATGTCCAACTATCTCTCCCGTGCGATCTCGTCGGAGAGCTATCGAAGCCTGCGCGACATCGCCAAGCATTTCGCGAACCACATGCCCAGCCCGCTCAGGACGGCAGCGGAACGGGCCGAGGAATATGCGCGCGGCATGGTCACCGGCGGCACGCTGTTCGAGGAACTTGGCTTCTACTATATCGGCCCGGTCGACGGCCATAATCTCGACCACCTGGTGCCGGTCTTGAAGAATGTGCGCGACCACAAGGATTCGGGACCCGTTCTGATCCACCTGCGCACGCGGAAGGGGGCGGGCTACCCGCCGGCTGAAAAATCCGCGGACAAATATCACGGCGTGGTCAAGTTCGACACAGCCACAGGCGCGCAGTTCAAGAAGAAAGGGAACGCACCCTCCTATACCTCTGTTTTCGCAAAAGGATTGCTCGCCGAAGCGGAGCATGACGACCGGATCTGCGCGATCACCGCGGCGATGCCATCCGGCACCGGGGTCGATGCGTTCATCAAGGCCTATCCCGACCACTCGTTCGATGTCGGCATCGCCGAACAGCATGGCGTAACCTTCGCGGCCGGGCTCGCCTGCGAGGGCTACAAGCCGTTCTGCGCGATCTATTCGACCTTCCTGCAGCGCGGCTATGACCAGGTGGTGCACGATGTTGCCATCCAGGGCCTGCCGGTGCGCTTCGTGCTCGATCGGGCAGGCCTGGTCGGCGCGGACGGTCCGACCCATGCGGGGGCGTTTGATGTTGCCTATCTCGGCTGCCTCCCGGGCTTCGTGATCATGGCCGCCGCCGACGAGGCCGAGCTGATGCACATGGTGGCGACCCAGGTGGCGATCGACGATCGGCCGTCAGCCCTTCGTTATCCCCGGGGCGAGGGCGTCGGCATCGATTTGCCGGAGCGCGGTACACCGCTTCCCATCGGCAAGGGCCGGATCGTGCAGGAGAGCAAGGGACCGATCGCGCTCCTTTCGTTTGGCGCCAGGCTGCAGGAATGCCTGAAGGCGGCGGAGGAGCTCCATGCCTGCGGCCTGCCGACCACGGTCGCCGATGCGCGTTTCGCCAAGCCGCTCGATGAGGATCTCATCCGCAAGCTCGCGGCCGAGCATGAGTTGCTGATCACCATCGAGGAAGGCTCGATCGGCGGCTTCGGCTCCCATGTGCAGCAGTTCATGCTGGAGGCCGGTCTCCTCGACAGCGGCCGCCTCCGCCTGCGCTCGATGACGCTCCCCGACACCTTCATAGACCACGGCACGCCTGCTGGCATGTATGACGAGGCCGGCCTGAACGCACCCCATATAGCCGCCATGGCGCGGGTTATCCTGAAGCCGGAGCTTGAGGTCGAAAAAGACGCCAAGGCCAGGGCTTAGGCGCCGGCTCGGGGCCAGCGACTGCTGAGCAGTTTCCGTCATGGCGGCCAGCAGGCGCGCACGGGGCGGCGTTACGACCTGGGTCGTCGGGAGTCGGAGTTCGGACAGTGTCTCGAATCAGAAAAGCGATCACCGCCTTGACGATGATCGCGATGAGCGTGGTCGTTCAGTGTGGCGATCGCGATGACGATGACGAGGAAGAGCAGCGAGAACTACGTCTGATCTCTAGCGCCTATGTTGAAGAGGCCGTGAGTTCTGACGGATGATGTCCTGATCGGCATCCGACGCCTGCGACATGACAGCGACAGTCGGGTCCATTTAGGACAACGCTCCTTAACGATCTCGGAATCAGAAGGCCGCCCTGGCGTCCTTAACGTCTCTTTACCGTTGTCCAGCCATCATCATTTTTAGGTCCATGTGACCCTGGGAGTCCGCCGGCGGGGCAAGAAAACCTGCTTCGTGGACGGATTCCCAGGGTCGCATGGACCGAAGACGGATCTAGCAGTCGCCGGTTAACACGCGGTAAAAGCGGTCAGTGAGAAGGGTCTCGATGGAATGGGTGAGCGAACGTTCGTTTTTTCGGGAACGAAGTCAATATCAGCGGTCGCCGGTTCTTTTATGGGTGGGCCGTCAGAGGACGTCAGGGGAAAAATGGCGAAATTCAGAGCGGATCAGCTCCTCGTCGAGCACGGTCTCGCCGAAAGCAGGACCAAGGCGCAGGCGCTGATCATGGCGGGTGCTGTCTTTGTCGGCGAGCGGCGCATCGACAAGGCCGGGCAATTGCTGGCTGACGACGCGCAACT
>JBCCIN010000172.1:0-10482 GCA_039028235.1 Pseudomonadota bacterium | reverse complement strand
TCGCTGAGACCGTCGATTTTCATCACATCAAGAATCACTATTACGGCTCGCACACATCGGTCAATCCGACCCGCATCGTGCCCCAGGGACCGATCATGAACTGGACGGAACCCCATGGCAGGGGGTGAGACGTCGGGCAGAAGAACAAGGGAGTCTGGCCCTCGAAGCCAGGCTGAACCCAAGCAAGAGAAGCGGTGTCCTATCGACCCCGCCACCATGTGGAGGAAATGATGTCAGGATTTTCGAAGCTTATGACGATTGCATCCGGCGCGTTCTTGGCCAGCATCGCCATCAGCAACAGTGCCGTCGCGCTGGACATGGAAAAGGCGCATTCGACGGCGATTCAAAACTGCATCAACTGGAACGGCCATAGCCAGGAATATTGCAGCTGCGTGCAGGACCGCGTGCGCGCCGGTCTCCCGAGCGAAAGCTATGTCGCGATGATGGAGTATGCGCAGGCCTATCAGGAAAACCGTCGCGCAGACATGGCCGCCATGCAGGTCAATGCTGACATGTCCAAGGCGCTTGAGCCGGTCGATGCGGTGGTGAATGAAGCGCAGCAGGCCTGCAAAGGCTGAACGGACCGCCTCAGTCGGCCTGCGCCGTCTGTGTCAGCGCCGTGAGATCGTTGAAGATCACCCGCATGGCGGCGACGGTGCCGCCGTGCGCCTGGTCGACATGCTCGACGTCGCCGATGAGGCCACCTAGCCGACGATAGAAATCGGCGGCTCGATGATTGTCGGCAGCGACGTAGAGAAACATGTAGCGGTAGCCCTTTTGCAGCAGGCGCTCCGCTGCCGCCAGCATCAGCTCTCGCCCAATGCCCTGCGACCGTATGCTGGGCTCCACATGCAGATTGTCGATGTACGGGTCTGGCTTGCACCAGACGGTGATAAAGCCGGCGATGCCGTTCCGATCGGCAACCAGGACAAGGTCGTCGCCGCTCGGCTGCAGGTTCCGCCAACGTTTGTGAAGATCGTCATCGATCTCGTTGTCGAGATAGTCGTCCTCCATGATGCCGTGATAGACGCTTCGCCAGCTTCGGATCTGCAGATCGGCGAGCGCTGAGAACTCGGACCGTACGGCGTCGCGAACGATCAATGAGGCGGACATCTCGTTGTTTTCCCTTGTCGTTGGGAGGGCGGGAGCATGTCCCGCAGCCTAGGCTTGCGAGTGCCGCAAGCCTAGGCCTAAATGCCCCTCTTGATCGACAGGGAAGACCTCAGCGCGTTCTGAGATCGTCATTGATCGCCTCGACCACTTCCTCGCTCTCCGTCGCGGTCCGGCGGGTCACTGTCGCGAGTGGCGTGCCGCTCGGGAACGGGGGAAACCAGCCGAAATTGCGCACATTCCAAAGCTCGGTCGGCAGGACGGCGGGATCGACAGGGGCATCGACCTCGTTCGTGCCGAGAATGTCCATCTCGCGGCGCGTTTCGGTATGACAGCTCACGCAGTCTGTGTTGAAGAAGTGCGCTTTGGTGGGATCGGCGATCACGTCGACGATCTCGCGCATGCGCGCCGCATCGCCGTCCGGGAAGAGCTCGGCCGTGGACACGCCTATTGGATTGGCGGGCGGCTTCGGTCCGCCTGGCTGCCGCGGATCGACCGGCACTTCGAACGCGCAGGTGATCGGGGTGAGGTTGTTGGCGCGCACCGCCGGTGAGACGGTCGGATTGCCGGGTGCTCTCGGTCTGGCGTCGAGCATCTGGGCAAAGCGGATCTTGCCCTCCTGCGGGATCGCTGGACTTGGTACCGGGCTGACCTGCCCTGTCTGGCCGCGCGCCATGGCAAGGAAGATCCAGGGCTCGGGATCACGCCCGCCGGGCAGGCCCATGATCGCCATGGCGTTGATCTTCGACGGATCGAGGTGCGTTTCGAGGAAGTCTTGGAGTGCATCTCGAAAGGCTGTCCGCGTGACCATGCTTGCCCTGTCGGGATCGGCGGCAGGATGAATACCGAGCGGACCGTCCGTCATGATCGCCTCGCCGCCGATCTCGCCTGCGGCGAGCTTCGACTTGATCTCCACGGCATCGTCGACGATCTGCCGAAAACGCGCCTGATCCGGCTCAAAGCGGCGAAGGGCGCAGTCGTCGATCTTTTCCGCATCAGCGATGTAGCTGTAGATGATATGTGCGGCGACGTCATGGACGACGACACCGTCGGTCACCGGCTGCAGGACCAGGCGGATTTGTGGCTGCTGCCCGAACACCTCCGCGATCTCCTTCGAGAGACCGGGCGCGCCGGGATCGATGCGCACGGAGGCGACATGCCAGACGGACTTGTCGGCAAAGGCGCTGATGTCGATGCTCGAGCCGCGACTGTTGTTGGCCACGTCCTCCGCGGCGACAGCACCGAAATTGCCGTTCGCGATCCCGAGGAACTGCTGGAAGAGCTCGTCCGGCCAGACGGAGGAGCCGTCGAAGCCGAGATCGGTGATCGCCAGGGCCGGGTCGTCGGTCGAAAGCGGCGGCGGCAGGAGAATCGAGACATCATTGAGGGCGAGTTCGACGGGTTCCGGCTCGGGTTCTGGAACAGGGACGGGTTCCGGCTCTGACACCGGATCGGTCGATGGCGTCGCGTCGACATCCGCGGTGGTGTCGTCCGTCACCGGGTCTTCAGCGACCGGCGTCTCGTCTGTGTCCTGATCGCCCTGGGGCTGACAGGCCGATGCAGCCAGCAGGAGAGACAGAGCGGAAACGCTACGGAGTAAGGCAGGCACCATCGGGAAATCCTCCAAGTCGCACCAGTGCCTTACGGCACAGTGCCGAATTGCAATGATTAAAAGCTATGGGCGGGCGGAGCGCAGTGAAGTGTTTCACAGCTGCCGGCATGTTTTCTCAAACCATCGCCTCAAGCCGAACACGTTCTTTACTGGTGTGTGAAACGCTTCATACGAAGTGCTCGTGAAGCCTGCGTATCGTCATGCCCCTAATACCGTCTCGCACGGCGAGGTCGGTCCAATCACTAGAGGAGCATGATGATGAGCGATTATGGCAAATATGGCATGCCGCCCAAGAAGAAGGGGCACGGTGCCAAAGGCTACTGGATTGTCGGCGAAGGCTACTACATGCCGGATCAATCCGACCCGATGCCGGAGCCGGCCTATGACGACAAGGATCCGGGCAAGCCGATGCCCATGCGCTTTTGCCGGATGTTCAACAAGAAGGCGATGGCTCCGGCCGAACCCGAGGGTCTGCAGGCGTTGGGCTTCGCCATGAACGAACTCGCCGATACCAAGCACGAAGCCGACATCCCGGCCGGCATGACCTATCTCGGCCAGTTCATCGATCACGATATCTCGCTGACGCCATCAGACGGGACCGGCCTGATCGAAAATCCGAGCGTCAATCCGGGCCGCCTGCCGAACGAGCGCACGGCCTCGCTCGATCTGGACAGCCTCTACGGTAAGGGACCCGGACGCGAAGATTTCTATCAGGGCGATGGCAAGAAGTTCGTCATCGGCCCAAACACGGACCTGCCTAGCCTGCCTACGGGATTGAAGAACGACCTTCCACGCAAGCCGGACAGCAAGGAAGCACGCATCGGCGATCACCGCAATGACGAGAATCTCGCCGTTGCGCAGACCCACCTTCATTTCCTGAAGTTTCACAACAAGGTGGTCGAAAACGAAGGCCCGGCGACGTTCGATGATGCGCGTAAGATCGTTCGGCAGCACTACCAGTCGATCGTCCTGCATGACTTCACGCCGCGACTGGTCGATCCTGCCATCTATGACGACGTCATGGCGAATGGCAGGACCTGGTGGATGCCGGAGGGTGCCTATGGCAAGGGCAAGCTCTGTATGCCGGTCGAGTTTTCGGTCGCCGCCTATCGCCTTGGCCACTCAATGGTGCGCAACCAATATGAGTGGAACCGCATCTTTACCACCGGTGGGCGCCGCGGCATCTCCACCCTGGCCCAGCTTTTCCAGTTTTCCGGACTGTCCGGTGATCTCGCTGGTGCACCGACCCTGCCGGTGAACTGGGTCGTCGACTGGACTCGTTTCCACGATTTCACTGACGTCGAGAATGTCGACAACCATCCGGTCTCCAACAAAGCGAGGCCGATCGATACGCTGCTCGCCATGGGCCTCGGTGACCTGCCGGAGTTCCAGGGGATGGATGACATCCTGCGGAATCTCGCTGTGCGCAATCTCCTTCGCGGTGCGCAATTGATGCTGCCCACCGGACAGGAGATCGCGGCCCTGATCGGCGCCACGCCGCTCACACCCACCGAGGTCGCCGGCGGTCCCCATGGAAAGGTCGTCAAAGACAACGGCTTCGATACGGCCACGCCGCTTTGGTACTACATCCTCAAGGAAGCTGAGGTGAAGCATCACGGTCAGCATTTGGGCGAGGTCGGCAGCACCATCGTGGTCGAGACTTTCCATGGCCTCGTCGAGGGCAGCGAACATTCGATCCTGAAGGAAGCCAACTGGAAGCCGACACTAAAATCGGCCGATCCGAACAAGTTCACCATGGCGGACATGCTGGCCTATGTCGGCGAGCTCAATCCGCTCGGCGACAGCCTGACGTCCTGAACGGTCGGCTCAGAGCGCCTGTTCATTATGTTGGGGGCGGCCATGTGCCGCCCCTTTCTCATGACGACTGTATGACCGTGCCGGCCTCTGCTAGGGCATCGACTTCGGATCTGGCATAGCCCAGTTCTTCGAGTATCTCTCGCGAATGCTGTCCCATCGCCGCTGTCGAAAAGTCCGGCTCGGGTGGCTCGTTCTGGAATTTCAGCGGGTTGCCGATATGCTCCCAGCCGCGTGCGTCCTCGACGACCATGGCACGCGCGCGCGCCTGGGGGTCGTCCAGGGCCTCACGTAGGTTTTGGATGGGTGCGAAGGCGATGTCCTCGTCCGTCATCCACGCGATCCACTCGGCCTGAGTCCTTGTCAGGAACAGGTCTGATAAGAAGGCACGCACCGGAGCCTGCGGCTCGCCCGGCGGCAGTTTACAGAGTTCGATCAGATCCGGACGATCGAAGGCGGTGAGGAGGTTCGCCGCGAACTTGATCTCGGCGCCACCGAGCACGATGAAACGGCCGTCTTTGGTCTCGTAGATGTTGAGGAAGGCCTGGCCACCCCAGGTGCGCTCTTCTTTCACGACGGGCGGGTGCTTTTCCACCATGGGCGGGCCGAGATTGTTCGGGATGGCGGCGAGCAGTGCGTCCATCATGGCGAGATCGAGCGTGTCGCCCTCTCCCGTTGTCTCGCGTCGATACAGCGCCATCATGATCCCGGCAAGGCCCATTTGGGCGATCAGCATATCGGCGACGGCGACGCCGGCCATGGTCGGTTTGCCGTCCATGCCTTCGTTGACGGAGAGCGTGCCAGCCATGGCTTGCACGGCGGGATCATGGGCGGCGCGGCCGGCATAGGGGCCGGTCTGGCCATAGGCGGAAAGCGAGGCATAGACGAGTCGCTTATTTCGCCCGCGGACCGCGTCGGTCCCGATGCCGAGGCGGTCGGCGACGCCAGGGCGGAAAGCTTCGACGAAGACGTCAGCCGTGTCGGCGAGGCGAAGGAGAACTTCCTTGCCGGCCTCGTGCTTCAGATTGAGGCAGAGGCTTTTTTTGCCGCGATGGGTATTGGCGAAATAGACGGAAACACCATCGCGCTTCAGGCCGAGTTTGCGGTTGGGCTCACCGCCGGGCGGCTCGATCTTGATCACCTCGGCACCATGATCCGCCATCATCTGGGTCAAGGTCGGGCCAGGGAGAAAGAGGGAGAGATCGACAACGCGAAGGCCTTCCAGTTTCATTTTTTGGTACTTTTCTCAGATCGGGTTTCGTTCGATCAGTTGCTTGGCGATGATGATGCGCTGGATCTCGTTGGTGCCTTCACCGATGCACATTAAGGGCGCGTCCCGGTAGTAGCGTTCGATGTGAAATTCTTTTGAGTAGCCATAGCCACCGTGGATACGCATCGCTTCCAGGCTGTTCTCGACGGCGGCTTCGGACGCGTAGTATTTCGCCATGCCAGCCTCCATGTCGCAGCGTTCACCCCGGTCATAGGCGTCCGCCGCGGACAGCGTCAGAAGCTTCGCCGCCTCGACGCGTGTCGCCATCTCGCCGAGTTTCAGCTGGATCGCCTGGTGCTGACAGATCGGTTTGCCGAAGGTTTTTCGCTGCTGGGCATACGTCACGGAATCCATAAGCGATGCATTGGCCAAGCCAACGCCGCGTGCGGCGACATTGATGCGGCCGATTTCGAGTCCGCCGAGCGCATGGTGAAAGCCGCGGCCCTCCTCTCCACCGATAAGGCGATCGGCCGGTATCCGAAAATCTTCGAAGATCAGCTCCGCGGAATCGATGCCGTGATAGCCGAGTTTTTCGAGCTTGCGGCTGGCGCGAAAACCGTCGCCTTTCTCCGCGAGGAACATCGACATGCCTTTGTGTCGCGGTTCGGCCTCGGGATCAGTCTTGACCAGAAGGGCGAAGCAAGAGCCTTCGATGCCGTTCGAGATCCATGTCTTGGTGCCGTTGATGACATAGTCTTCGCCGTCGCGGACAGCGCGCGTGCGGATCGCCTGCAGGTCCGTCCCGCAATCCGGCTCGGTCAAAGCCAGCCCGCCGCGAACTTCGCCGGTGGCGAATTTCGGAAGGAAGGCTTCCTTCTGCTCGTCGGTGCCGAAGCGTTGCACGGCTGACGCCATGATCAGATGCGAGTTGAAGATGCCGGTCAGCGACATCCAGACCTCGGAGATCATCATGACGATGCGTGTATAGGTGCGTGCGGACAGGCCGAGGCCGCCATAGACCGGCGAGATCGTGGCGCCGAACAAGCCGAGCGTCTTCATCTGCTCGACCATGTCGACGGGATAGACGTCGCCGTGTTCGAGTTCGAGCACTTGCGGGCGCACCTCCCGGTCGAGCCACTTCTCGATGGCGTCGAGTATCTGGCGCTCGTCCGCCTCGGTGATCGCTGTGTCGTTCTCATTCGCCGTCATGTGTTGCCTCCCGGTTCGAACGGTCTGGTCGCCGCGAAATGCTCGGCGATTTCGCGGCGCGTCGCGATCCAGACGCGATCATGTTTTCGCACATGCTCAATGAACCGCTCCAGGTAACCGATGCGCCCGGGGCGCCCGATGACGCGTAGATGCAGGCCGAGCGACATCATCTTCGGAACGCTCTCGCCCTCGCGATAGAGCCAGTCGAAGGTGTCGATCGCGTAGCGCAGCCAGTCCGCTGGCGTGTAGGCGGGGGATGTCCAGAGCTTCATGTCGTTGGTGTCGAGGGCATAAGGCATTACAACGATCGGCTTGCCATCGATGGCATCCCAGAACGGCAGGTCGTCGCTATAGTCGTCCATGTGATAGCGAAAACCTTCTTCGACGAGCAGACGCCTGGTGTTCGGCGACAGAAGGTAGCGCGACAGCCAGCCGGTGGGACGTGTGCCTGTTGTCTGTTCGATGCTGTCGGCGGCGTCACGGATGAAAGCACGCTCCGTCTCCTCATCCATCTGAAACTGATGCACCCAGCGATGGCCGTGGCAGCAAACCTCGTGACCATCGTCGATAATGGCCTTCGCGAGGCCCGTGGCCCGCTCCAGGCTGAGGGCGGCGGCTGTGACCGTCGCCTGGACGTCGTGGGTGCGCAGCAGGTTGAGAATGCGCGGTGCGCCCGCCTTGATACCATAGCGATAGTTGCTTTCATTGCCGAGATTGCGGATCGGTTTTTTCAAGACAAGGCCAAGCTCGTCGACCGGTTCCGGACCGCGGTCGCCGTCCTTAACTGACATTTCGGCCCCTTCCTCGACATTGACCACGAAGGAGAGGGCGAGGCGAGCGTCGTCTGGCCAGGCGAGGCGGTCAGAGGTCATGGCATCGTTTCGTCCATCGGGTCCTCGTAGATGAAGCCGAACTCGGATTCCATCTGCGCCGCTGCGCGCAGTACCCGTTCATCGGCACCACGGCGGCCGATCAGCTGAAGCCCCACCGGTAGATCCGTCGACGGAATCGGCAGGCTGACCGCCGGCGTTCCTGCAATGCTGGCGAGCGCCGTGAGTTCGGCCTGGTTCGGAGGCGCGGCCTCATCGAAACAAAAGGCGCTCTGAGGTGCCGTCGGAAGTACCAGAAGGTCGATCTGGTCGAAGAGCGCATCGATGCTGTGTTCGGTTGTTCCGATCAACTCGTTGGCCGCGTCGAGCTTGTCAGCATCGGCGTTCTCGCCATAGTCCAGCAGTGCGCTGAAGTCGCTAGAAAGGGCGTCCGGATAGCTCATGCGATCAGCAGCGAAATGGTCCGCCGCCTCGGCTTCTGTAAGAAGCAGACCCGCACGCCGGATGGGTCCGGCGTCGAGCCCGTCGATCGATAGATCATGTATCTCAGCGCCGGCCTGACGAAGGCGATAGACGGCATTCTCGAAAGCGCGCCGGACGTCGTCATCGAGCGACACGCCGGCGCAGTCGACCAAGCACCCGATGCGCAGCATCTCGAAGTCAGGCACGCGCTTATCCAGGGTTTGGCCGGTCAGCGTCTGATGGGCGACGAGCAGATCGGCGACGCATCCCGCCAGCGGACCGATCTGGTCGAGGCGCTTGCAAAGCGGCTCGATGCCACGGTTGTCGATGAGTTCGCGCGTAGGCTTGTAACCGGCGACGCCGCAATAGGCGGCCGGAAGGCGCACCGATCCTAGCGTATCGGTGCCAAGCGCGAGCGGGCAGAGCCCGGCGGCGACCGCCGCGGCCGATCCACCGGACGATCCGCCGGGTGTGTGGTCGTGACGCCGGGGATTGTGGGTACGGCCAGTATGCGGGTTGTCGTTGGTGGCACCGAGAGCCCCTTCGTGCATGTTGGTATGGCCGAGGATGACTGCACCGGCCTTACGCAGCGACGCAATCACCTGGGCGTCGCACGCTGCCGGCTGCTCGCTCCTGGCTCCGAAGCCGCTTCGCGTGACCCAGCCTTCGATGTCGATACTGTCCTTGACCGCGATTGGGATGCCATCGAGCGGGCCGAGGCGATGGCTTCGCTGATCGCTTTGGTGCGCAGCAGCCAGGGCACCCTCGGCATCGATCTCGCGAAAGGCTTTCAGGTCCGGATCGAGGCGTTCGATGCGATCAAGACAAGCCTCCACCACCATAACGGCAGAAATCTCGCGCTCTGCCAGGCGGCGCGACAGGGTGACGAGGTCCATGTCCACGCCGTCCCTCATGGCGACAGCAATCGGATGGGTTTTTGGCGGGACTCGATCTTGGTGAGATCGGCGGTCTCGCCCGGCCCGACCGTCTCGATGCCGACCTCGACGCCGAGCTTTTGCCGGAGGAGGGCCGCCAAAGACCGGTTCACATCGTTCAAGCCGAGCGCATCGCTCTGAACTTCGACCATCACGGTCATCTCGTCCCGGTCGCCCTTGCGTTCGATGCGGCAGATATATTCGCCGAGGGCCGCTGGGTGCTCGGCGAGATGGGCGGCGATCGAGGTGGGGTAAACGTTGATGCCGCGAAGTTTCACCATGTTGTCGCTCCGGCCTTGAAAGCCGGCGATGCGCCGGAGGCCGAGGGCACCGGGTCCATCGAGTTCGGTGGTGACATCCTTGGTATCGAAACGGACGATCGGATAGACGGTGGTCTTGAAGAGGCAGGTGACGCAGATATTGCCGGGGTCGCCAACGGCGGCGGGCTGACTGTTTTCGGGGTCGAGCAACTCGACATAATGGGCGTCCTCGAAGATATGGAGCCCGTCCCTGTCCGGCCCCTCCGTGGCGACGATGCCGGTGTCCCCGACGCCGTACCAGTCGAACACATCGGCGCCGCCCCAAAGCGACGAGACCTCGCCCCGATCCTCCTGGCCGATCTGGCCGGAGATCATGCGGACGTTCAGATCTGCGGGGTCGATGCCCTGCTCGCGGGCGACGGCGGCGAGGCGTTTGATGTAGTCGACGAAGCCGACAAGTACGGTTGCACCGAAGCGTTGAATAAGCTGCACCTGCTGGACTGAGGGCGTTTCGAGGCCGGTGCCGGCGGAGAGGAAAAGCGCCTTGGTGAAATGGACGACGGCCTCGCGGATATAGTGGCCGCCATTGACCATGCCGAAGCCATAGACCGAGTGGACGACGTCGTCGTCGCTGAGCCCCTGGAGGCGATAGGCGCGGGCGAGGAGGAGGTTTTGCACCTCGCGATCCCAGGCGCCGAAGAACAATGGTTGCGGCGCGCCGGTGGTGCCGCTGGTGGTGTGGAAGACGACGGTCGGGCGCTCTTTTTCGGTCAGGGACTCGATGCCGTGAAAGTCACCAAGTGGCGGCGCCACGTCGACGCTCGCCATGAGGTCGGCCTTGGAAAAAGGTGGCAGCTTGTCGATGTCGTCCAGGCTGCTGATGTCACCGGGCTCGATGCCGGCTGCTGACCAGCGGCGGCGGTAAAACGGCACCCGCCAGGCGTGCGTCATCACGTCCAGAAAACGCTTTTCCTGAGCTTGCCTTAGCTCGTCTCGGGAAAGGTTCTTCGTCCAGTCGAGAAAAGCGGGGCCGAGCGGA
>JBCCIN010000171.1:0-10535 GCA_039028235.1 Pseudomonadota bacterium | reverse complement strand
TCAGACGTTCGCGAAGATCAAGTGAGTAAGCCCGTGGCATGATCCCTCCCAACTCTGTTTGTTGAAAGAGAATCACATCAGGCCTCTGCGTAACACCCTGAAAAGGATAGATGATTCAATCTGTCGCGGAAATGCTCTAGCGGTAGCCGCGGTCGGTGCCCTGGAAGAGGATGGCTTCGTGGCGTCTCATGATGGCGGCGTGCTGGGCCAGCGCTGCCGGGTCGAGGTCGGCTGAGGGCGGGGTTTCGTGCTCGAAGTTGTGTTCGGTGTCCGTGCCGCGCACCAGGACGGCGCTGTCCTTGTCGCCGATCACCTGGCGCACATAGGCGGGGATATAGCGAATCGCGAAGCCGATGCGGCGATCGTTCGAGCCGTTGGCATTGGAGCCATGGATCAGCTTGACGTGGTGGAGTGACATCTCGCCGGGCCGGAGGACCACGTCGAACGCGTCCTTTTCGTCCACCTCAACTGAAACTTCCTGGCCGCGGGTGAGCATGTTGTCCTCGGCGAAGGTGTCGTTGTGGGGGACCACGTCCATCATGTGGGAGCCGGGGACGAAGCGCATGCAGCCGCTTTCCACGGTCGCGGGACTGAGCGCGATCCAGGCGGTGACGATGTCGGCGGGCTCCAGGCCCCAATAGGTAAGGTCCTGGTGCCAGCTGATATAATTGGTGGTCTTCGGCTCCTTGGTGAAGAAATTGGCGGACCAGCAAAGGATGTCCGGACCGATTACGCCTTCGACCACGTCCAGCACCTTGGGGTGGCGGATCAGGTCGTCGAGGAAGGTGAAGACCAGGTGGGGCTTGAATTTGAGCACGGCGGCCATGTGCTCGTCTGCCTCGATCGCCTCCAGCTTCGATCGGCAAGCGGCGACTTCGTCAGCGCTCAGCACGCGGATCGGAGAGACATAGCCCTGGTCCTGATAATGTCGGGTCTGAACGGCGGAAAGGGACATGGCAGGCTCCTTTAGAGATTGCGCTTCAAGTGGTCATGGATGGCGTCGCGGCAAGCTGCCTGATCGCGCGCCAGGGCTGCATCGACGATGGCCTGATGCTCAGCGATAATCGCCTCGAAATAGCTGCTGCCGAAGTCGCGCTGCTGACCGACGAATTGCTGGCGGAACTGCAGATAGACACGGGAGAATGTCTCGATCAGAAGCGGCGATGAGCTCGCCGAGATCAGCGTCTCATGAAACTCACGCTCCGCTTCGGTCCAAAGGGTCATGGAGAGGCCCATATCGGCCTCGTCCGGGATCCGGCGCTCGATATGCAGGAGCTTGTGATGGGCGGCAGCAAGCTTTGCTTCCCACGCGATCCCGCCGATCTCCATCGATTCCGAGACGCCCTCGCGTTCCAGGAGGAGGCGAAAGCGCGCCACGTCGCGCCGGCGCTCGGCCGAACTCGGCGTCGCCCGAAAGCCCCGCTGCATCTCGAACTCGACCAGGCCGACGGTGCAAAGCCGCATCAGGACATCGCGCAACGTGTTGGGCGAGCAGGCATAGTCGTCCTGGAGTATGGCAGGCTTCAGCTTCATGCCGGGCTGGAGACCGCCACTTGCTAGCCTGGACTTCAGGTCCTCATAGATGTCTGCCGTTGCGAAAAGTCGGCTGATGGCTGGTCTCCTTTAGCAAAAGGTTAGACAAAAATATCGATTAATCTAGAAAATTTCGAAATTCTTTTAATTTCCAAATTCCTGTTGTGGGTCGGAAAAGCGGTTGCTAGGCTCGTTCACCATAGCGAAAGCCACGGCAGGGCGATCCGCCGGGCGTTCATCCAATCGGGAGGCTGATCATGAAGATCTTGAAGACCGCTGCGGTCGCTGCCAGCGCCCTTGCCCTGATGGCGGGCGTGGCTTCGGCGCAGCAGACCAAACTGCGCGTCCAGACCCATTTCTCGCAGGAAACCCTGTCCGGTCAGATGGCGGAAAAGTACATCGACGATATCACCGCCATGTCCAATGGCGAAATCGAGATCGAGATGTTCTATGCCTCAGCCGTGGTGAAGTCGGCCGAGACGTTCGACGCCGCGGCGACCGGTATTCTCGACTGCGATATGACCGGCGGCGCTTATCAGACCGGCAAGAATCCCGCCTTCCAGTTCACCGGCGATCTGATGGGTGGCTATGCCAATCCGTATCAGCAGATGTCCTGGCTGCTGCATGGCGGCGGTCGCGAGGCGGTCAACGAGCTCTACAACGCCCACAATATGGAGTTCGTCGGCTGGTGGATTCCAGGACCTGAGTCTCTGTCCTCGACAGCACCCATCCGCAACGTCGAGGACTTCAAGGACTGGAAGTTCCGCTCACCGCCGGGCATGGCGACCCTGGTCTTCAAGAATCTTGGCGCATCCCCGATCGTGATGGACTTCAACGAGATCTTTACGGCGCTCGAGACCGGCATCATCGACGGTGCCGATGCCGCCAACCTCACCAACAATGTCGGTCTCGGTCTCTATGACATTGCCGAGCACACCAACTTCCCGGGCTTCCACTCCATGCCGGCTGACCATCTCGCCTGCCGGAAGGATGTCTGGGACGCGATGCCGGACCATCACAAGCGCATCATGACGGTCGCGATGGACAGCCTTGCGCTGCACAACGCCACGAGGAACGAGGTTGAAAACGCCAAGACCGCGAAGGAACTGCGGGCCAAGGGCATCAATCTGTATGAGTGGAGCCCTGAGGAACTCGCCAAGTTCCGCGAGGCCGTGAAGGCTGGCTGGGAAGAGTTCGCGACCACGCCGGAAGCGAAGGCTCTCCTGGAGAGCCACATCAACTTCCTGACCGGACTTGGTGCGATGCAATAGGCAGGCTGGGCCTGCAGCCTTGACGGGCGGCGGGGTCTTCGGGCCTCGCCGCCTTATCCACGCGCAAGCGGATCAAAGAAGAACAGCCCGCCGAAGCGGGTGATCGACGAAGGCACGATGTCGAGCAGGGAGAACCTGGCGTGGAGCAAAAGACCGGCACTCTCTGGGAATGGCTGATACCTCTCGGTTTCGTCGTTTGTTTCGGATGGGTGATCTGGCACACGCCGGCGCTCATCCTCGATTTCATCCCGCCGGACAATCCAAGCCTCGTCGATCAGATGAGCGCTTTGCATCAGCGAAAAGACGTCACGCCCGATCTGCCCGGCCTGTTCGGCGGCTATGCCGATGCGATCGACTGGGGAGCACTCCTCCTTATCCCAGTTTTCGCGATAATCGGCATCCGCGGCGTGCGCGTCGCCGACATGGAATTTCAGGAATGGCGGGCGATCGATCGCTTCGCCCTTTTCATCGGCCGGGTCACGATGATGCTGATCATCTCCATGACCATGGTGATGCTCTATGAAGTGTTTCTTCGCTATGTCGTGCGCGCGCCGACGCTTTGGGCCAATGAGCTGACGCTCTGGATTGCGGGCTTCGTGTTTTTGTGCTCCGGCCTCTATGCCATGCAGCAGCGCTGCCACATCCGTATTTTCATCCTCTACGATGTGTTCCCGCGCTGGCTGCAGCGGGTATGCGATATCATCTCCGCCGCCCTCATCGTCTCATTCGCCTTCTTTTTGGTCTACGGCAGCTTCAACCAGGTCTTCCTGATCAAGTTCTACAAATGGGAGATGTTCGGAACGGCCTTCGATCCGCCGATTCCGGCGACCATTCAGCCAGCCGTCCTGATCCTGGTCTCGCTGATCGCGCTCCAGGCGGTGATCAACCTGATCTCGGACTGGAACCGCGAGCCGACCATCCATACGGCTGCCGACGATATCGACAAGGATGAGCTCGAAGCCATGAAACGCACGCTCGGGACGAAGTAATGGACGTCGGCACCATATCGATCGTTTTGGTTATCGGCCTGGTCTTCCTGCTGGCCATCGGCATGCCGCTGGGCTTTGCCTCCGCCATCCTGGCAGTCGTCGTCATGGTGATGAAGTTCGAGCCCAATCTCCTGCTGGACCCATTCAGCTTCGGTGAAGGGCTGCTCACCGGCAATCCCGGCACGGGTCCGCTCTACATCCTCACCCAGAAGATCTTCGACCTGATGACCGAATATGTGCTGATTTCGGTCCCGCTTTTCATCTTCATGGCGGCCCTCCTGGAGCGCTCCGGCGTGGCCAAGCAGATGTATGACGCCCTCGACTTCTGGCTCTCCCGGGTACGTGGCGGTGTCGCCATCGTCACCTCGCTGATGGCGGTACTGATGGCGGCGATGTCCGGCATCATCGGCGGCGAGGTCGTGCTCCTCGGCCTGATCGCGCTCCCGCAGATGCTCAGGCTCGGCTACAACCAGAACCTCGCGATCGGCACGATCTGCGCCAGCGGCTCGCTCGGCACCATGATCCCGCCCTCGATCGTGCTGATCATCTTCGGCCTGATCACCGAGACCTCGATCAAGGCGCTGTTCACCGCCGCCTTCCTGCCCGGCTTCATGCTGGCGAGTTTCATCATCATCTACATCGTCATCCGCACGCAGCTGAACCCCGACCACGCACCCCTGCCCGAGCCGAAGCCGGACGATCCGACAGGCATTCAGAAACTCGGCATGTTCGGTGCTTTTCTGACGATCCTGTTCACCGGCTTCGTCGCCCTCCTGCTCATCCGCGCGGCCTATCTCACGGTCACCGGCGAGAACGCAGCACTCGAGGAGGGAGAAAGGCCCTTCTGGATGGGCATGAGCCATCATCTGCCCTGGCTCGCAGGCACCATCGCCGCCGGTATCGCGGTGCTGTTTCTCATCTTTGGTAGGGAGCGCACGGCGCTTGCCTGGACCCATGGCAAAGGCCTGGTGCCGCCCTTTCTGGTGATCGGGGTCGTGCTCGGCTCGATCTATGGCGGCGTCACCGGCATCACCGAGGCGGCCGGCATGGGGGCCCTCGCCGTCTTCATGATCGCCGTCTTCCGCGGCGAAGCCTCGGTCGAGCTGGTCTGGGACAGTCTGATGCGCACGCTGAAATCGACGGGCACGATCATCTGGGTGACGATCGGCGCGGCCGCTCTCGCCGGCGCCTATACGCTTGCCGGCGGGCCTCGCTTCATCGCCGAGCTGATCGTCGGCTCTGAGATGCCGACCATGCTGGTGCTGCTCACCATGATGCTGATCCTTCTCTTCATGGGCGCGTTCATGGACTGGGTCGGCATCGTGCTCCTGATCATCCCGGTGTTTTTGCCGATCGTGCAGCGCCTGCCGATCGAGGAGATCGGCTTTCTCGGCACCCTTGAGCCGCGTTTCGTCGCGGTCTGGTTCGGCGTGCTGTTCTGCATGAACATGCAGGTGAGTTTCCTAAGCCCGCCCTTCGGTCCAGCGGCCTTCTATCTAAAGTCGGTGGCGCCACCGCACATCTCGCTGACCGACATCTTCCGCGGTTTTCTCCCGTTCATCATGATCCAGCTCCTAGCACTCAGCGTGCTCCTGATCTGGCCGCCGATCGTCACGCTGCTGCTGTCTTGAGGACAAGAAAGCGCCGCCTGCCGACACGCCCTTACATGCATGACGGCGTGTCGGCCGGAGACCTGCGTCACTATAACTATCAATGATAGATTACCTAGCAAGAAAATTTACTTAAGATTGCATTTCGCAATTTTGCGATGCCCGAATTCCCATTAATTATACATTAGGTTGATTTTTCACACCTGGACATCATCTATTAATTGTGACACTTTTTTAGTCATAGAGAAGAACTGCGACTGCAAACACGAACGAAAGGGGAGCATTATGTTCGTTCGACAGATATTGAGCAGCAAGGGCGACAGCATTGTTTCGATCGCGCCGACCGCCAGGATCGCCGATATTGCGGCGCTGATGAGCAAGGAACGGGTCGGCGCCGTCGTGGTGCTGGAAGGCGGCGAGCGTCTGGTCGGCATCGTCTCCGAACGCGACGTCACCCTGGGTCTGGCTGCGCACGGCAATGCCCTGCTGGAAATGCGCGCAGATCAGCTCATGACCCGCGACGTGGTTACCTGTTCGCCTGACGATGGCATCGACAGGCTGATGCGCAAGATGACCACCGGGCGCTTTCGCCACCTGCCAGTCGTCGACGGCACGAAGGTCGCGGGCATCGTCAGCATCGGCGACATCGTCAAGCACCGGCTCGAGGAACTCGAAGCCGAATCCAGCCTGCTCCAGGATTATATCGCCGGCGCTGCCTGACCGCCGCGGTCGGCGCGGCTGGTGCGACCGGTACGGTGACTTGCCTTGAGCAAGGCCGGGTACCGAAGGCGCTGCCAATACCCAGCGGCATTGCAAGCCGCGTAGGATTTCGCCGTGACGCCGATGGCAAAAGCGTATGACGCCGCGCTCGGATTCCAGGCAGGACGTAGATCCAGGCAATAGACCGATCGCTCTTCTCAACCGAAGCAGACTGTGCTCTTCAAAAGGGGCAAGGACCGGAATCAACCGGTCCACTCCAGCGGAGAACGCCATGCCATTGCCTGTGCAATTCTGGGAACAAGGAGCCGGACAGCCCTTTGACGAAATCGTCATGCCGGCCATGCCGCGAGTCGGCGAGAAGATTTTCGCCCAACAGCCAGGACGCGTCGTTGAAATGGTGGTCACCGAAGCTGGATACGACGTGGCACCGGGCGCATCCATCGCGTGGATCGTCGTGCATACCCTGGAAGGGTGACACGGCTAGTGCAGCGACGCCTTGAAAAGATTCGGATGCCGCCACCCTATCTCTTTGGTTTTGCATCAATTTTTTCCAAACTTCGCTGAGAGCCCATCCGGAAAGTTATCGAATGATTTATCGTCTTGTAGTCGAGATCAGGAGAGGAAGAGGACGCTGAGCGAGGCGGCGCATCGTTCGAGCCCGATGACGAAGCCTGAGCCGGCTGCAAGACGACCCTTCGGGTAGCGCTGTCCCTGGCATCTGCGTCGTCCCTCGCCGCTTGCGGTGCGCTGCACCGCGGCGCGCCAAGCTCCTCGAATCTGCTCATGGACAACGCCATGAAATCGCTCGATAGCTTTTCGGATGGGCTCTGATCACCCTGTTTGGATCGATGCACTGGGCAGTGGCTTATCACAAGGAGAACGCCCGCGGCTTGTCAGGCGTTTCCTCTGCCATCCGTTCCACCTGGCCGGACGAACATCGATCGGCTTAACCGACCCTGGGAATCCGAGCCTCCCCCAGCGGTTCCGGAATTATGTAGCAAACACACCTAGGGCGGGGCGGTGATCAGAAAGATCGCGTTGGGCTTGGCGGCATTAGCCGCTGCATTCTTGTTGTCAGGTTATCATGTCGCTTCTGACAGGCCAGTGTTTCAAGACAATCTCCTAGATTGGAACATCGCCTTCATCAGAAGCGATCATACGCGGGCCATCACCGCGATCTCGAAACAACATGAACACGAACTCTGTGAAGCGAAGCTCATCGTCGAGCGTCGTCCTGTATTGAACGCTGCCGACCAAAACCATGGTTACGTGTCGTCAGTCTCCATGGCTGATAGCGGCAGCATCAGCGAAGTATTGATCGATTTCCTCTTTTGGAATGGAAATTCCCTCCGTGGTTTTGAAAATCTCGCCAGGGAAGACGGTAACGCCGCCAAAGCTCAGTGGCCTCTCTCTATTCGACTTAGAGAACTCTTTGAAAATGTCTTCACGCAAAGTCGCAAACTTCGCTACGACTCTCGTGCGGATCTGAACCTGTATCGCGAGGCTTTGCCCGTAGTTCTTGAAGAAAAAGCTAAATGTGATTCTGCCTTCTCCATCTCTCCAGACCAAGGGAGAAGCCTTCTCGATGCCTTCGACCGACATCCAAGGGCGTTGCTCAGCGACGAAAGACTGCTTGGTCAGTCTATTTGCTTCAGTGTTCGCGAGCGTGGCCTTCGCGGTGTAAACCAGCACAGCCACCAACAAAGCGACTTCGAAGACGGTCACTCCAATCTGCGTCAGGGTGAGCCTAGTCAGATCCTCTGCAGCTTCAGCCATGCGCCACTGCTGGCACAGGTCCTGCCAATTATCGCCGTCTCTTTGTTCGCAGGGATTTTCCTCTGGCGGGGTATTGGGTTCCACGTCGACGACGGTCGACTTAGCGGCCGCGCTGTCTCCTGGATCAGCCTGAGTCTCCTGTTGATGGCCCTGGCGGTCATCCTGTGCTTCGTGCTTGGCGAAACTTACAAATACAAACGCGAGGTAGATTGCAACGATCACGCCAACTACGATTCTTCCAGTCTTAGCGTCTGACATCCGATAGCCTTCAAGCACTGAATAAAGAAGACGGCAGAGAATCCGCCCCGACTGATCTTGGTCCGAAGGTTCTGCGGCGTCTCGCGAACGCCATATTCAGCCAAGCGTTCTGACAGCATGTCATAGGTCAGGTTGCGCCGTTTGATCTCTGCTTTGAGCATTCCCTTAACCGTGCCGGCCCAATCAATATCATTCATGCGCTGCGCCTCGTTGGTGTTGGCGAACGTTATCATATTCGTAACGTTAGTCACGGACAATGCAACAAATGACCCAGCACTTTCTTATTTCCGCCCAAGCCCGGACGCTCAGCGTGGCCAAGGTGGCACGCATGAGCGATGAGGAAGCGCGGGGCGTGTTCCGCAAGATCCGCTGGGCCGAAACCGACGGCGAGGCCATGTGTCCGCATTGCGGCTGCTGCGCCTGCTACGAGTTCAAGACGCGCCAGATTTTCAAGTGCAAGGCGTGCCTCAAACAGTTCTCGCTCACCAGCGGGACGCTGTTCGCCAGCCGAAAGCTGCCGATCCGCGACTATCTCATGGCCATAGCGATCTTCATCAACGGCGCGAAAGGCGTTTCCGCGCTTCAGGTCAGCCGCGATATGGGCGTCCAGTACAAGACGGCCTTCGTTCTCTCGCACAAGCTTCGCGAGGCGATGGACCGCGAGAACTGCCTGGGTCCGCAGCTTTCCGGCGAAGTCGAGATCGACGGCGCGTATTTCGCCGGTCATGTGAAGCCGGAGAACAAGAAAGAGGACCGGAAGGACCGACGCCTGTCAGAGAACCAGAGCGGCAAGCGCCGCTGCGTCGTCGTCATGTGTGAGCGCAAGGGCCGCGCCCTCCCGTTCGTCGTGAAGACCGAAGGCGATGCCGCCGACATGATTCATGATGTCGTCGAGCGTGGCACGATCGTGTACGCCGACGAGGCCCCTTGCTGGGACATCCTGCATCCCCGCTACGAGACCAAGAGGATCAATTACAGCTTCGCGTTTTCCGATGAGGATGCCTGCACCAACCAGGCCGAGTCATACTTCTCCCGCCTTCGCCGTGTCGAGATCGGCCAGCATCACCGGGTTGGTGTGCATCTGGCATGCTATGCCGGCGAGATGGCTTGGCGCGAGAACAACCGCAGGAAGCCGAACGGCACGCTGTTCCAGCTCGTGTCGGCGTCAGCGGCGGCTAGCAAGCCTTCGAGACAGTGGAAGGGTTACTGGCAGGGGAACAGGTATGAAAAACAAGATATTGTGGGCGGATCCGAAAAATCCTACAACATATTGAAAAGGCTCATTTTCTTCTACTGTAAAATCTGCTATCGATGCAAGAGACAGTCGAGGTGCCCCTCTGAACAAACGCTGAGGGGCCGGAGCTAGGAACTCCGACCCCTCGACACCAGCCAATCCCGTGACGTCGGCGGCTGGCAGCAGATAACTGCTTTGGAAAGTTACCTTTCCCACCATCTTCTGGTCAAGCCGACGTCGCATCCTTCACAGGAGTGTTAACGTTGACTTGGTATCATATGTACAGGGATCGAGTTGGTGAGTGGCGTTGGAGCCTGAAGGCTGCAAACAATCACACTATTGCCGACTCAGGCGAGGGCTACATCAACCGCAGCGACTGTCTGCACGCTATTGATCTCGTAAAGGGATCATCAAACTCGCCGGTCCGCGAGGGCTAAACAAAATGAACCGTAGGCGCTCAGCATGCGTGCTGAGCGCCTACCTTTCCCGAAACCACCAATAACCTCTCCCTTCCCTCGACGTTGCTCTCCAGCACCTTCTCCTGCCGCTTCAAGGCCCGCACAACGCGCCCTTTGAGCTGCGCCGGCTCAACATCCGTCCCCTTATCCTCGACGATGCGATCAGTGATCTCCCGTGCCGTCATCGGCCTCTCGGTCTCCCGCAGGATGTTGAAGATCCGCCGCGTCAGCTCATGCCGTGCGAACGTCCGATCGCTTGGCCGGCGCTTCACCGGAATCAGTTCCGGGACCTTCTCCGGCGCGAAAAGCTTGATCACCGCGTCGAGATGGTCAAGATCACGAAGGATCGCGTTCAGCTCGCCCCGTTTGGCGTCGGCCATGCCGGCGAGTTCCGAGCGCTTCTTGATGAGTTGCGAGACAAAGATGGGATCGGCCATTGAAAGAATGTAATATTTTCAATGGGTTCCCACCAACACCAAGAAGGTGTGTTTGCTACATAATTCCGAGCGGTTCTAGCGAGCGGACGGACTCCCAGGGTCGCATGGACCATGAAGTCGTATGACAGAGAGAGGTTAAGGAAAGCTTGATGATGAGAGAACAAGCGGGCTCACAAGGGATGATCGGCAGCCTATAAGACCTCGTTGGGATTGGTGCCGTATCGACATCGGGGAGAGACGCCGTGGAGC
>JBCCIN010000170.1:0-10568 GCA_039028235.1 Pseudomonadota bacterium | reverse complement strand
TGGCGAGGGTCAGGGCTTCGCCGGCGGCGAGCAGATGGATGAAGGCGAGCATGTTGGTGATCACCTTGATCACCGAGGCCTGGCCGAGTTCGCCGATGTGGATGACCTCGCCGCCCATCGCCTGAAACAACGGCAGGTGCGTTTCGAAGAGTGCCTCGTCGCCACCGACCAAGACGGTGATCTCGCCGCTCGCCGCCTTGTGCACGCCGCCGGTCACCGGTGCCTCGAGGGTCTCGATACCCCGCTCCGCAGCCTGTGCTGCCAGCGCCTGGATGGCCTCCGGATCGTTGGTGCTCATCTCCACCCAGGTCGCACCGCGACCGAGGTTGATGAGGAGACCATCGTCACTTGTGAGAACGTTCTCGGTCGCCGCTGGCGAGGGCAGGCAGGTGATGACGACGTCGGCACCCTCGGCAGCGTCTTTCAGGGTCGGCGCGAAGCGAGCGCCTTTCTCGACCAGCGCTGCCGCCTTGGTCTGGTCGAGGTCGTTCACGGCGAGCTGATAGCCTGCCTTCACCAGGCTGCCCGCGAGATGGACGCCGAGTTCGCCCAGGCCGATGAAGGCGATTTTTTTAGCACTCACAGGGGTGTCTGTTCCATTTCCAGGTGCAGGAGATCGCCGTCATAGGGATTTTTTCGCGCGATGTCCTCGTTGAGCGACACGCCGATACCGGGCTCGGTCGACGGGATGACATGGCCGTCTTCGAGGACCAGCGGGCGACCCAGCAGCTGATTGTGAAAACCGGAAAAATCCTCGATCGCTTCGAGGATCAGGAAGTTCGGGGTGCAGGCGGCGAGCTGGATATTGGCGGCGGCTTCGATCGGGCCGCAATAGAGGTGGGGGGCGAGCTGGGCGTAGTGGGTTTCGGCCATCGCCGCGATCTTCTTCGCCTCAAGAAGGCCGCCGACCCGGCCAAGCGCCGGCTGCATGATCGAGGCCGCACCCGTTTCGAGCACGCGCGAAAATTCGTATTTGGTGGCGAGACGCTCACCGGTGGCGACCGGGATCGAGGTCGAAGCGGCGACCTTGGCCATCTCCTCGGGCTTCTCGGGCGGCGTGGGTTCCTCGAACCAGAGCGGATCATACGGCTCCAGACGCTGGGCCAGCCGGATCGCCCCTGACGCGGTGAGCTGGCCATGGGTGCCGAACAGCATGTCCGCCCGATCGCCGACGGCTTCTCTGATTTTTTTGACGAAGGCCTCCGAACGCTCCAGATCCGTAAGCGAGAGCTGGCGCGGATCGAACACCGAATAGCCGCCGACCGGGTCGAACTTCACGGCGGTGAAGCCTTGCTCGACATAGGCAGCCGCGCGCTCGGCCGCACGGTCAGCGTCGGCGTAGACATGCGGGCCCTGGCCCGGTTCGGGGTCGCTCGGTTCCGGGTAGAGATAGGTGTAGGCGCGGATGCGCTCGCGCACGCGGCCGCCGAGGAGTTCGTAAATCGGCTTTCCGGCTGCCTTGCCGACGATGTCCCAGCAGGCGGTTTCCAGGCCGGAGACGATGCCCATCATCGAGACGTCGGGACGAAGGGTGTAGCCCGCACCGTAGGCGCGGCGCCAGAAGCGTTCGATATGATGCGGGTTTTCACCGACCAGAAAACGCCCGGCGACGTCGGCGACCATCGCTGCTGCCAGCTTCGGACTGAACGGCAAGGAGTAGACCTCGCCATAGCCGACGATGTCATCGTCGGTAACGAGCTTGACGAAAATCCAGTAGCGCCCGCCGAAGGAGGGGGGCGGATTGCCGACCACGAAGGTCTCGACGTCGGTAATTTTCATGGCTTATCCGTCAAGTCCGTCGCCGACATCGATCCCCGGCACCGCGTTTGACAGCTTGGCCGCATACCGTCGTAGCAAGCGTCGGCGGTCCGAGTCCATGAGATGGCCACGCCATTCACTAGATGAGACGGTCGGCGACTTGGTGGAGCATGGCGCCCAGCAGGAAATTGAAGAGGACGAAGGCGATGGCGATGGCGGCAGTACTATCCAGAGCCGTTTTGATGACGAACCAGTGATAGACGATCAGCGCTGTTGTGAGGATGAACAGCGCCAGCTCGGCGACGGCCTGCTGCACCATGGCGACGAGGCCGAAGCTGATGGTCAGGAGGCCGAAGATCAGGACGCTGGTCCAGTTGACGGCGACCACCAGGGCGGTGAAGCGCTGGCCGAGCCCGAGCAGGTCGGTGGCAAAGAAGGCGACCAGCGGGAAGAGGATCCAGCTTACCGCATAGGTCAGAAAGTGGACCATCGCCGCCCAGAAGGAGAAGCCGCCTTCCGGCAGCATGAAGTCCTGGCCGATCGACAGCATGTAGAAGGGCGCCAGGATGACCGCAGCGAAAAAGGAGCGCCAGAAGCCCTCGACCGAGATGTTGAAGTGGCTCATGCCGCTCTCGTCGAAGCAGGCGAGGCGCCAGGCACCGTAGAGTGAGGCGAAGATCTCCTGCCGGTCCGGCATCATGTCAGATTGCGCCGACATAGGTCCTGAGCAGCCGGTGATAGACGCGGGTCAGGGATTCCAGATCAGCCAGGCTGACGCGCTCGTCCACCTGATGCATGGTCTGGCCAACTAGGCCGAACTCGATCACCGGGCAGATGTCCTTGATGAAGCGGGCATCGGATGTGCCGCCCGACGTGGAAAGTTCCGGCGTTACCCCGAGTTCCTCGCGGACGACCTGTTGCATCAAGTCGGTGAGCGGGCCGGGTTCGGTGAGGAAGGCAGCGCCGGAGCAGCGGGTGCGCAGCTCGTAGTCGGCGCCGACAGAATCCAGCTTTTCGTGCAGCCAGACCTTCAGCGACTCAGGCGTATGCAGGTCGTTGAAGCGGATGTTGAAATTGGCCCTGGCTTCGCCGGGGATGACGTTGGTCGCGTCGTTACCGACATCGAAGGTGGTCGGCACCAGCATGGAGGGCGGAAAATGCTCGGTGCCCTCGTCAAGCGGCTCGGACAACGCGCGCAACATGGCGGCGAGCTGGGTGATCGGGTTCTCGGCGCGGTGCGGATAGGCGACGTGGCCCTGGGTGCCCATCACCTTCAGGAAGCCGGAGAGCGAGCCGCGCCGACCGATCTTGATCATCTCGCCGAGATTCTCGGGATTGGTCGGCTCGCCGACCACGCAGGCATCGATCACCTCGCCGCGCGTCCTGAGCCAGTCCAGGACCTTGACCGTGCCGTCGACCGCCGGCCCTTCCTCGTCACCCGTGATCAGGAAGCTGATCGCACCGGCGAGCCGGTGGGCCGAGAGAAACCGCGCGGTCGCCGCGATGAAGCAGCCGATGGCCCCCTTCATATCGACGGCACCGCGTCCGTAGAGCTCGCCATCGACGATGCCGCCGACGAACGGATCGACCGTCCAGACGTCGAGATCGCCGGGCGGCACCACATCGGTGTGACCGGCGAAGCAGAGATGGGGCGAGCCGGTGCCGAGGCGGGCGTAGAGATTGTGGATCGGCACGCCGCCGTCATCGAAGATCAGGCGATGGCAGGTGAAGCCGAGCGGGGCGAGCGCGCGTTCGATCACGGCGAGCGCACCGTCGTCGGCGGGCGTGACGCTCTTGCAGCGGATCAGCGCCTGGCTGACTTTGATCGGATCGGCGGCGTCGACGGGCTGAACGGCTTCAGGCACACGCGCCAGCGGTGCCGCATCGTTCGCCGGCTCCGAGAGGCCGGCAGGAGGGCTGGATCTTGCGGCGACGCTCATGTCCGAAGCAGCTCGTTGATGGCCGTTTTCGAACGGGTCTTCTCATCGACGCGCTTGACGATCACGGCGCAGGCGAGGCTCGGGCCTGGCTCCCCATTGGGAAGCGCGGGGCCGGGAAGGGCACCTGGCACGACAACGGAGTAGGCCGGGACGCGGCCATAACGGATGTCGCCGGTGGTGCGGTCGACGATCTTGGTGGACGAGCTGATGAAGACGCCCATGGCGAGGACGGAGCCCTCCTCCACCACCACGCCCTCGACCACCTCGGAGCGGGCACCGATGAAGCAGTTGTCCTCGATGATCACGGGACCGGCCTGCAGCGGCTCGAGCACGCCGCCGATGCCGACACCACCGGAAAGATGCACGTTCTTGCCGATCTGGGCGCAGGAGCCGACGGTCGCCCAGGTGTCGACCATCGTGCCGCTGTCGACATAGGCGCCGAGATTGACGAAGGACGGCATCAGCACGACGTCGGGGGCGACATAGGCCGAATGACGCACGACGGAGCCGGGAACCGCGCGAAAGCCGGCATTTGCGAAGTCCGCATCCGACCAGCCTGCGAATTTGGACGGCACCTTGTCCCACCAGGATGCGCCGCCCGGCGCACCACTGATCCGGGCCATCGGGTTCAGGCGAAAGGAGAGGAGCACCGCCTTTTTGAGCCACTGATTGACCTGCCAGACGCCGTCGACCTTCTCGGCGACGCGGGCGGTGCCGGCATCGAGCGCTGTGAGAGCGGCTTCCACCGCTTCGCGCACCAGACCCGATGTCTCGGTAGTGACGTCTTGGCGCTGCTCGAAGGCGTCTTCGATCGCGGACTTGAGGGCGTCATCGTTCATCTGAAAAATCCTGATCGGGCAGACAATCCCGATGAAAGCGTGCAAGCGCGGTAAGCTATCCCAGCTGCACGCCATGTCAAGCGTGTCAAGGGTTTAGCCGAAGCGATGCGGCGCCTGCACTGCCTCGTCGATTGTCAGTATAGCAAACATGGCAATGGCGTGATCCATCCTTTTTTCCAATGGATCAGCGGTCGGCAAAGCGTGATCCCAGCCAGGCGGTGAGCTGCTCGCGCATGTTGAGCGTGGCGAGCGCCTGGATATGGCCGACGTCCTGCGGCCGCCAGATCGCCTTCGGCTGGTTTGCCGCATCGAAAAGGCGTTCACCGTGCACCGGTGGCACGACATCGTCCCGTTGCCCGTGGATTACCAAAAGCGGCAGCGGGGCGAGGGCGCCGGCTGAGGATGACGGGCTGTAGGCATTGTCGATGGTCAGGCTAAAGGGCCATTGAAGCGGCCAGGTCAGCCAGAAGCTGGCGAGTTTTTCGCGCGCGATGGCCCGATAATCGGAAAAGGCGCCTTCGACGATCAGTGCTGCCAGGCGGTCCTTTGCCGGATGGGCTGCGACCACGGAGAGGGCGATCGCGCCGCCGAGGCTCTGGCCGAAGACGGCGATGCGCTCGGGGTCGGTCTCGGGCATCGCGATCAGCGCGTCGAGGGCAGCCTCGGCGTCCAGATGAAGCCCCTCCAGCGTCGGGCTGCCGGCGGAGCGGCCGTAGCCGCGATAATCGATGATCAGGACATCGACGCCGGCTTTGGCGAGCCAGGCGACATTGGCGAAATGGGTGCTGACATTCTCCGCATTGCCGTGGAGGAAAAGCAGGCTGCCGAGGCGTTCACCCTCTGCCGGGAAGAACCAGCCATGCAGGCCAGTGCCGTCGGCGGCTTCGAAGGTCACGTCCTCATAGGCGAAGCCGAAGGTTGCCGGATCGGCGACATGATCCTTCATCGGCTGAAAGAACAGGCCGGTGCAGCCGCCGAGCACAGCGAGAAGCCAGCCCATGAGGGCGACGCGTCCGAACATCAGAAATACCAGTCGAGCGTGGTCAGAAATTCCTGCTCGGCGCCGCTGCCTTCGTCTTCCAGCGAGGCTTCAAGCTTGAGCGCGAGATTGCGCCTGAACCCTAAGCTCTGGCCGAGATGGAGCCGGTAGCGATCGCGCGTCGCTTCGCCGAAGCGTAGCTGATAGCGGGCACCGGCGAGGAAGGTCGCCTGGTCGGTCATTGGCCAGAGGAGGGAAAGGGCTGGACCGGTATTGAAGCTGCAGGTGCGACCGCAGTCCTCGCCGCCGGTGATGCCGAAATCGAGCGTTCCTGACCAGATATCGTGGCCGCCAAGCGTCGAGCTGATGCCGGCACCGCCGTCGAAGGCGGCGATCAGGGCGCCTTCCTCGTCGGTATTCTTGACGCGCATGCGCTCTAGGCCGGCGTTTAGATGCCAGGAGATCGGGCGAACCAGAACGTTTCCCGGCGTCATCGAACGGATGCCGATGCCAGTGAGCGTTTCCAGAACAGGCGCATCAGCACCTTTGTAGTGCCGAAAGTCGAACGCCAGGAAATCGATCGCGGCGCCGGGCGTATAGCCGCCGCTCGGGTCGAGAGCGTCGTGATAGGCGGGGCGGAGGCGGAAGGAGGCGAAGGGGCGGCCATCGCGGATGCCGAGGCCAAGGCCGGCCCTCGCCGATTCGTGCCCCTGATCGGGCCGGGTTGCCGGCATCTCGATCGGGGCGAGATCGGCCGCCTCCTCGATCTGGCTTCGGACGCGCAGAAGCGACAGCGCCCGTGATGCCGCCTCGTCCCGCCCGAGATCGCCTGTCTCCATCTGATGGGTGACGAAGGTCTCAGCAAGCTCCAGCACGGCCGCGCGCCTGGCCGGCGGGAGGTCGGACGCGCTGTCGTCATCGGGTACAGTGTCGCCGTTCGCCAGATCCCGGACCAGTTGCCGGCCATCTGCGGAGAGCGCGGCAAGGCCTCTGTTGATACGTGTCTGGCCCGAGGGGCGAAACACCGCGTCCGCGAACAGGCCGCGCCTGTCGAGCACCGAACGGACGCTGTCCACGGGGATGACGTGCAGGGCGAAGTCCGAGGCCAGATCCAGCTCCGGCCTTGCGACGTCGAACAGAAACAGGAGCTGGTACGAGCAATTCTCGTCGAAGAAGTAATACTCGCTCCAGTGACCGCGCATTTCCCAGAGATGGGCGACCATGCGGGCGACTTCGTCCTCGGTGAAGGTGAGCTGATATTCGTAGATGTCCCGATGCTCGATATCGCTATAGCGCTTCACCAGCTCGTAATAGGGCTCGACCGAATAGGTTCCGGGATAGCCCCCGGTGAGACCGAGGATCGCGAACAGGAACCCGTTGTCCTCACCGGTCTCGGCGCCGTAGTTGACGGCATAGGAGAGGAGCCGCGTGTCCTCGGTCTGATCGGGCCGATCAAGACGGAGCAGTGTGTGGCCGAACATCGAGGCCGGGTTGTTGAGATAGGCGGCGGGGAAAATCAGGGTGGCGCTGGTGGCGCCGATCGTCGCGGACCAGGCCTCGAAACGCGGGCAGGGCTGTGGCGGCAGGCGGGCCGGATCGAAACGGAGCTTGTCGTTCAGCCAGCGATAGCGGGCGGCATAGGCGCATTGCGCATGCTGCTCGACCTCGTCGTCGGTCGGCGGACCGAAAAAGGCGCGGAGTGTCGCATCGAGTTCGGCGTTGGGATCGGTCTTGCCGCCTTCGGCTAAGAAGAAATCGGGGCTGTCGATCAGGCTGTGATGACCGGGGCCGAACCAGTCCGGCCGATAGTGGCCGAGGGCGCGCCAGCCGGGCTCAGACGCAAGGTCAGCCTCGGCGGCCTCCTCGATCAGCGTTTCCAGATAATCGCTATCGGCGGCGCCGGCCTGCCCAACGCCGAGGATGATGGCTGCCAGGCCAAGGCCGAACGCAAAACGCCGCCGGCACGACGGCCAGCGGCGTTTAACGATGGTGTTCAGACTTCGACGTAACGGGCGAGCGTCTCGTCCTCGGCCATCACCTGCTGAACCGACACCAGCACCTCGTCGGCGGAGACATCGTCAGCCGGGAAGATGCGTGCGAAGTTGCTCTTGAGCGTGGCGTAGAGGAGAGGCTGATCCTCTGCCTCGACCTTCATGGCGCTCGCCAATGATGCCAGCGTCTCACCTTCACCGCGGGCGACGTCCTTGGCGAGATTGTCGAGCTGGGAAACGACCAACATGCGCACTTCGGCGGGCGGGCTGACGACACCGTCCTTGGTGCAGCCGAGCGTGCCTGACGTGATGCCGAAGGTCTGATTGCCGGAGGTGCCGTTGGTGGTCACCGCCAGAATCTGCGGGGCGACGCCGGACTGGCCCTTCCAGAGAATGGTGCCCACGCCGCAGCCGCTGCTGTCAGCTGTCTCGCCTTCGGCATGATTGTCCGCATAGGCGGCACCGGCCGTGAGGCCCATGACCAGTGCCATCGAAACCAAACCCTTCATTGTGACCCCCTCGTTAAATTACAGGTGGATCACGTCGTATGAGGTGCCGGCCGCTCATGTCAACTAAAGAGTTAAGAACGGACCGGGAACCGATGTTTTTTGGCGAAGTGCTGGGCGCGGCTCTGTCGGTTTGCGCGAATCAGCAGGCCGCAGATGTGCACATGACGATCAAGTCGAGAACTCCAGCATCACACCGGAAGCATGCTCGGCGCCGACTCCGATGATGCCGCTGGCTTCCCGCTTGAAGGGGACATCGGCACTGGTGAGCCAGTCCGCCGTGGCTTCGAGATCACCTACACGTACGCTCAGGACCGCGAGCGTCGCCTGATCCGTGTCGAGCTCGAGATGGAGCTGGGGGTGGAGCATATCAAGATCGTCGGGCGTGGCGAACAGGAACACGCCGCTGCCGGTATGGACAGCGACGGTATTGTCGGTCTCGGTGATCTTGGCGCTGCCGAAGAGACGGCTCATCGGCTCGACCACCGAGGTGGGATCCCGGGTCACCGCGGTCACCGTCTTGATGCCCACAGCACCGTTCGGATGAGCGGTCCAGCCGGGCTGGCGCATTGGCTCAGGCGTGAGATGGCTACAGGCGAACATCGGCACATCGGCCGTCCTGGCCGCATCAAGCATCACATTTTGAAAGCGGAGCTCTGTGTCCGGCTCCAGGAGACGGCTGAGATCCTTGACGTCGTCCGGTTCGAGGCCGGCATCCGCCCAGGCCGCGCGGGTCGCGGCCGCATCCGTCGTGCGCAGCACGATCGAGAGGAGGCCCTCCCGGCTTTCCAGAAAACTGTCGAGATTGTTGGTGAAGGCTTCAGGGTCGATGATGCCGAGGATTTCCAGATAGTCCTGCTCGAACATCACGCAATAATTCGCCGTTCCCCATCCGACATGGCGGCCACGCGGCGTCGCACGAAAACCGAGCTTTTCGTATGTCTCCCTGCCTTTCTCCAGGTCCCGGACGCCAATGATGGCATGGTCGATGCCGGCAATATGCGATGCCATGGCTCGGTGCTCCCCGTTTTTTTATGCAAGCCCCCACGATAGCTCTTGCGCCGTTCCATCGTAACCCCAAGAAAAGGGTGTTTCATGACAAGGAGGGCGCATGTCCGACAAGGTGACAGGCTTGATCTGCGCGATTCCGCAGGAGCGCGTCGATCTGAAGGCGGCGCTGGAGCATGAGGAAACGGTGACGTTGGGCGGGCTCGATTTCGATCGTGGACGCCTCGACGGCCATGCCGTGATTCTCGCCGAAGCTGGCATCGGCAAAGTGAATACGGCCGTGGTCGCGACCCTGCTCGCTTCCCGCTTCGATGCCGATCTCCTGGCGTTCAGCGGTGTCGCCGGCGGTCTCGATCCCGACCTTGCCATCGGCGATCTGGTGATTGCCGATCGGACCGTGCAGCATGATTGCGGTGTAATCAAGGATGACGGGCTGACCCCCTATCAGGCGGGCCATGTGCCGTTCTTCAACCCGACGAAGCAGCTCGGCTACGAGGCGGATGCGGCGATCCTCGGAAGGATCCGATCGGCGCTCGCCGATCTCACCTTCGCGCCGCTCGCCAGCGAAGCCGGCGGTTCCGGCAAGCCGGCGACCATCGCTTACGGCACTATTTTGGCGGGCGATCAATATATCCACTCTGAGGTGAATCGAAAGCGGTTGCACAAAACGTTCAGTGCGAAAGCGGTGGCGATGGAAGGCGGCGCCATGGCCCAGGTGGCCGAGCGTTTCGGCCTCCCCTGGCTGGAAATCCGCGCTCTGTCCGACCTCGCCGGCAAGGACTCGCGCTTCGATTTTGCGCGGTTCGTCGATGCTGTGGCCGAGCGTTCGGCGGTCGTGCTCCGGCGTATCCTACCCGTGCTCTGAGACCGGCATTTCGCGCCGCCTCGTCGCCCCCGGCCCGAACAGCGCCCAAGCGATAACCACTGTAAACAGAGCAAGTTCGCCGACGATGATCATATCGCTTTCGTTGTCGCCCTTTGTCCTGACCCTGACTTCGGTGCCTTCCTCAACCTCAACAATAACCTCGGGAGGTTTTTCCTCATCATCGTCGCAGCCACCAAGAATCAGCGCTGCCGCCAATGCGAGCGGCAACGCTCCCCGCAAAGCCCTTTTCGCCACTATCCGCCTCTCTTACAATCCGACTTGAGGCGGAGAGCGTAAGCAATTCTACCCTCAGGCGTCAAACGTTCATGCGGTTGTCGACGAGATCGTCGACCACGGCAGGGTCGGCGAGGGTCGAGGTGTCGCCGAGCTGGTCATGCTCGTTGGCGGCGATCTTTCTAAGGATACGGCGCATAATCTTGCCGGAGCGGGTCTTCGGGAGGCCGGGTGCCCATTGGATCAGATCGGGGGACGCGATCGGGCCGATCTCCTTGCGCACCCACTGGCGAAGCTCGGTGCGCAGCTCGTCGGTCGGCTCGATGCCGGCGGTCAGGGTGACGTAGCAATAGATGCCCTGGCCCTTGACGTCGTGGGGATAGCCGACGACCGCGGCCTCGGAGACGCTCGGATGGGCCACCAGCGCGCTCTCGACTTCGGCCGTGCC
>JBCCIN010000169.1:0-10648 GCA_039028235.1 Pseudomonadota bacterium | reverse complement strand
TTCGCCGATCACTCGGGTCGCCTGGCGCAGCCACTGACCGACGGAGCCCGGCTTGTTCGCCGGCAAATGGCCGTAGAGATAATGGGGGGCTCGGCTGTGATCGGCGAGCGTCGGCCGCGCCGTGATGATGCGCAGATCGCGATATTGCTGCATGCTGTCGGCGTTGACCACCGCGCCGCCGATGCGTTCGGCGAGATCAAGCGCGAGCGCCGACTTCCCCGATCCGGTCGGGCCGCCGATGATGATCAGGCTTACCATTCAGACAGCGCCTCGGAGCGTGGTTCAAAAGGCTTGAGGCGTCTGCTCATCAGGACTTGTTTGTGCGCGTGAAGTCCGTAAAAGGTCGGGATATGTCCTGCATTCTCGTCGCCATCGCCAACCCGGAGCGCGCATCGCTTGACGCCGGGCTGATCGCTGAACTCGGCAAGAGGTTTGGCGCTGCTCCGCGCTGGCTCGCCGACAACGAAGCCGCCGACATGGCGATCGACGGCCATGACCCGGCCGACGTCAGGGCGATGGCCGCGGATATCGTCGCTGCCTTCGGGACGCAGCCCCTCGATCTCGCGGTTCTGCCCACTACGGATCGGCGGAAACGGCTTTTGATCAGCGACATGGACTCGACCATGATCACGGTCGAGTGCATCGACGAGCTTGCCGACTTCGCCGGCGTGAAAAGTGAGGTCGCCTCGATCACCAGGCGCGCCATGCAGGGCGAACTGAACTTCGAAGGCGCCCTTCGTGAACGCGTCGCTCTGCTCGAGGGCCTCCGCGCCGATGTGATCGACCAGGTCTATGCCGAGCGTGTCAGACCGATGCCGGGAGCACGGGTGCTCGTGCAGACCATGCGCAGGCTCGGTGCGATGACCGCCCTGGTGTCCGGTGGATTCCTGTCCTTCGCCGAGCCAGTCGCCGAGGCTCTCGGCTTCGAGATCGCCGTGGCCAATCGGCTGGAGATCGAAGGGGGACGCCTGACCGGACGGGTCCTGCCGCCAATTGTCGGCCCGGAGGCCAAACTGTCGACGCTGACGCAGCTGATGCGCTCCCATGATTTGCGCCCCGAAGAGACCCTTGCTTTGGGTGACGGCGCCAACGATCTTCCGATGATCGAAGCTGCCGGTCTGGGCGTCGCATTCCGCCCCCATCGGCGCCTAGCCGATGCCAGCGATGTCGTTGTTCAAGCCGGCGACCTTACCGCACTTCTCTACCTGCAGGGAGTCCCCAAAGACCAAATTTTTGTCAAATAAGCGATTTTTTCCACGACAATTCATCGTTCATTGAACTATTTTTCACGCTAACCAGTCACGAAAGATGCGACCTTTCGCGGATTAGCCGCGACCAACCTAGCTAACAAAAGAAACCGCCGCGGGTTGCCTGTAGCCCGCGGCGGTTCTGCTGTTTCGCGATCATTACGCACGTATGTGCGCGTTCGGATTGTGCCTAGCCTAGCCCTCGGCGAAGCGCAGGGCCACGAAGCGAAGATCGCCGCCACGGTCAATCAGCAGCAGGACCGACTTCTTGTCCTCGCTTTTCGCCTCGTTGACCTTGGCTGCCACCTCCGGCGGAGAATTCACCTCCTCCTGGCCGACCTCGACGATGACGTCGCCCGGCCGG
Organism: Pseudomonadota bacterium; assembly: GCA_039028235.1. GTDB lineage: Bacteria > Pseudomonadota > Alphaproteobacteria > Geminicoccales > Geminicoccaceae > JANQPX01. The sequence goes on along the minus strand of JBCCIN010000169.1, from coordinate 9,037 downwards.
AGGTTCTCGTCGCCAGCGGTGCTGCCCTCGGCGACCTCGGTGATCACCACGCCCTTGGCTTCGCCCGGCAACTCGAACCGCTCGCGCATCTCGTCGGTGATGCTGGCCACGGTCACTCCGAGTGCGTCGATCGGCGAGGAGCCGTCGCTGCCAAAGCCGCCGCCATCGCTATCCTCCTCGGAAAGCGCGGCGAGTTCGTCGTCGTCCGGCAACTCGCCCAGCTCGACCTGCACGGTCTGTTCCTGCCCGCGGCGCCAGATCAGCACGTCGACTGCCTTGCCGATCGGCGTTTCCGCAACGATCCTCGGCAGGCCGCGCATACGATCGATCTTCTTGCCATCGAACTCCAGCACCACGTCGCCAGGCTCGATCGCAGCCACCTCGGCCGGCCCGCCTGAGGTCACGCTAGCGACCAGAGCACCGCTGGCGTCGCTCAGACCCATGCTTTCGGCGATCTCATCGGTCACGGTTTGAATGCGCACGCCGAGCCAGCCGCGCTTCACGCGACCATCTTCCTTGAGCGAGTCGATGACCGGAACGGCGAGATTGGCAGGAATGGCAAAGCCGATGCCGACATTGCCACCGGATGGCGAGAAGATCGCCGTGTTGATGCCGATCACCTTGCCGTCGAGATTGAAGCTCGGGCCGCCGGAGTTGCCACGGTTGATAGGCGCGTCGACCTGCAGGAAGTCGTCATAGGGGCCAGCGCGAATGTCGCGCGAGCGCGCGGAGATGATGCCCGCCGTCACGGTATTGCCGAGGCCGAAAGGATTGCCGATCGCGATCATCCAGTCGCCGACGCGCACCTCGTCGCTGTCGGCAAATTCGACGGACGGAAAGGGGCCGTCGTCATCCTTTATCTTCAAAAGGGCGATGTCGGTCTTGGTATCCTTGCCGATCAGTTCGGCTTCGTAGCTGGTCTCATCGCTGAACACGACCTGGATCTCGTCGGCCTCGGCGATCACATGATTGTTGGTGACCACAAAGCCTTCCGGATCGACGACGAAGCCCGAGCCAAGCGAGGATGTCCGTCTTGTCTGCGGTGCTTGCTCAGGCGAGCGCTCGCGATCGAAGAATTCGCGAAAGAAATCCTCGAACGGCGAGCCTGGCGGCGGCTGCGGAAAGGGGAAGGCTTCCTCGCCCGATCCACTGCTGACCGCCTTCGACGTGGAAATGTTGACCACGGCCGGGGCAATGTCGTCGACGATGTCGGCAAAGCTTTCCATCGGCGCGCGCGCTTCAACGTGTTGCGCGCTCGTCAAAGCGCCGACCGACAGCAACGTGACGATTAGGGCTGCCGACCACAACGCCTGGCCAGCCCGACTGAGGTGACAGCCTGCAAGCGCCAACGGGCGAGTTCCGAAAGCCAACGCTCTCACCAAACTCATGAACACTTCTCCGCGAGATCTACACAGATCATATCGTATTGGTTGATTTTTGTATCGGAAGCTCCGCTAAGCCCCGAGACGGATCTTGTCATTCATCCCATGGAAGTCAATGGCACAGGCGAGAAACTTCTGTGATTTATGGTTGAAATTTTTCTGCATCGATCGCCTTATCCGCGCATAAGCCAAATGACGAAAACGCCAAGGGCCGCAGCGACCAGCCCGCCATGCCGCAACTGACTGTTTTCCAACGAAAGCGCCATCATCGCCGCCCGCTTCATCCCGTCAGGCATGACCGCCCACAGCAGGCCTTCCAGCACGAGCACCAGGGCCACCGCAGTGGCAAAGTCGGACATCTTAACGCATCCCTGTTCAACGCGGGCCTGTTCAACACGGGCGCCCCGCACATCCGGAGGAGCTAACGCGTTCGGCGCGAAAAGAAAACCGCCCATCGCCGCCTGAGGTGCGACGAATGAGCGGTTTATCTTTGAAACGGTGGCGGCCCGCCTTCAACGGCGACGGGCAACACCGTCGACAGTCTTGGCTATTCGACCTTGACCTGCCCTGTCTGATCGATGATCTGGCCGAGCGTCTGATCGAGATCGGCCGGCACCGCTGATCCCGTGGTCGTCGACGACGGCACCTGCTGCCTCGGCCCCGGTCCGGACCGTGCTTCCAGCGACAAGTCGGGCGCAGAGCTGCCGAAGAACTGGAAGAACTCGCCTTCCGGCGACAGCACGAAGCTGGTGTTGTCGTCGGCGAGAGCGTCCCTGTAGGCCTGCATCGATCGATAGAAGCTGAAGAAATCGATGTCCTGACCGAAGGACTCGGCAAAGATCCGAGTGGCTTCGCCATCGCCCTGACCGCGGATGATCTGCGCCTTCTTCTGAGCCTCGGCGATGATCACGCGGCGCTCGCGGTCGGCGGACGCACGGATGCGCTGGCCTTCCTCATAGCCCTGGGCTCGAAGCTCCTTGGCCTCGCGTTCACGTTCGGTCTGCATCCGACGATAAATCGCCTCGCTGTTCTCAGGCGGCAGATCCGCCCGCTTGATGCGCACGTCGACCACGTCGACACCGAACGATTTCACACGCGCGTTGGCATCCGCCTCAATCCGGTCCATGAGCGATGCACGGTCGGCCGATAGCACGGTGAAGAGTGGTGTATCGCCGAGCACCTTACGCATCGAGGCATCGAGCACGGTGTCGATCCGCCGGCGCAGGCCGTCCTCGTCGCGCACCGCCTGATAGAAACGCTGGGCGTCGACAATGCGATAGCGCGCGAACGCATCGACCACGAGCCGCTTCTGATCGCCGAGGATGACCTCTTCGGCCGGCGCGTCAAAGTCCAGAACGCGGCGGTCGATATAGACGACGTTCTGCAGGAAGGGCAGCTTGAAGTGCAGACCCGGCTCGGTGACCGTTCGAATATAGCGACCGAACTGCAGAACCAGAGCCTGCTGAGTCTCATAGACCGTGTAGATACTGCCGAAGATCGCCAACACCGAACCAGCGAGGATTATGGCGAGAACCATCAGACCGCGGGTCATTGGGCATCTCCACCGACGCTGCTTCGCTGAGTGGCGCGTTTTTCGAGTTCCGGAAGCGGCAGGTAAGGCACGACCCCACCGGCACCGCTCGCCGAGCCGTCGATCAGCACCTTGTTCATGTCACCAAGCACTTCCTCCATCGTCTCAAGATAGAGGCGGCGAGAGGTGACGTCGGGCGCCTTGACATATTCGTTGTAGACCGCAATGAAGCGCTGGGCGTCACCTTCGGAGCGCGCCACCACCTCTTGCGCATAGGCTTCTGCCTCCTGCTCCATCTTGACCGCGTCACCGCGGGCACGCGGCAGAATGTCGTTCTGGTAGGTTTCCGCCTCATTCTTGGCACGCTCGCGGTCTGCCTGGGCACGCTGCACGTCACGGAAGGCGTCGATCACCTCGTCGGGGGGATCGACCTTCTGCACCTGTACTTCCTGGACGGCGATACCGGCGCCATAGCTGTTCAAGATCGCCTGGATCTGCTCGCGCGCCTCATCTTCGATAGCTTGCCGGGCTTCCGTCGTTGCCTCGGAAAACGGCGTCTGACCGATGATCTCGCGCATGACGCTCTCGGCCACGGCCTTCACCGTGATCTCGGGATCGCGGATCTTGAACAGAAAATCCTCCGGCTTATCGATGAACCAGAGCACCACGAAATTGATGTCGACGATGTTTTCATCACCGGTCAGCATCAGGCTTTCATTATTGATGTCGCGACCGCTCTCGCTCCGGCCAACGGCAGCGGCCGAACGAAAGCCCACCTCGACACGATTGACGCGTGTGACCTTCGGCGTGAGCACCGTCTCGATCGGGGAGGGCCAATGCCAGTGCAGACCCGGATCCTTCACCGCGACCTGCTCGCCGAAGCGCAGCACCACGCCCTGCTCTTCCTGCTGGACCCGATAGATACCGCTTGCCAGCCAGAGGCCCAGCAGCACCAGTGGAATGATGATGAGCGGCTTCTTGCTGCCGCCGCCACCGAGGCCAAGCCCGCCGCCGCCACCACCGCCGCCACCAGGGAAAATCTTCTTGACCTTCTCCTGGGACCGGCGAAGCAGTTCTTCCAGATCAGGCGGCTGCTGACCGCCGCCGCCGCCGCCGCCACCCGGGCGTCCACCCCAGGGGCCCTGGCCGCCGCCACCTTGCCAGCCGCCACCTTGATTGTTCCAAGGCATCGATCGATTACCTTTCCCTGCTGCGGATGGGTCGCCTCGAGGGCTTTGCCCCGGACCCCGGGTCTATTATATCAACGACACCAGGTTGGCCAGGGCGCTTTGGCCCAAACGTTAAGTTTCCGATCCCGTCTATATCGTGCAGTGAGTGGATGTCTTCAACCATGCCCGAGATAACAAAAGACAACGTCCTAGAAGCTTTGGAAAAAATCCTTGATCCGGCGCATGGCAAGAGCGTGGTCGAACTGGGCATGGTCTCCGGCGTCGTGGTCAAGGACGGCAATGTCGGCTTCGCGCTGGAGATCGAGCCGAGCGAGGCCGCAGCCAAAGCTAAGGAACCTCTCCGTCAGGCGTGCGAGGATGCCGTCATGGCGCTCCCCGGCATCACCTCCGTAACCGCCGTGCTGACGGCCGAGCGCGCCGGCGGCGGACCCGGGGGTGCGCCTCGTCAGGTCGCCCAAGGCCCGGGCAATATGGCTGCAGGTCGCGGTCCGGCGGCCGGCCCGGACGGTCTCGGCGGCAAGCCCGAGCTACCCGGGATCAGACATGTGGTCGCAGTCGCCTCGGGCAAGGGCGGCGTCGGCAAGTCGACCACCTCGACCAATCTAGCTTTGGCGCTGGCAGCGCGCGGCAAGCGGGTCGGCGTGCTCGATGCGGACATCTACGGACCATCCCAGCCGCGCATGCTAGGCATAACCGGCAAGCCGAGCAGCCCCGACGGCAAGAAGCTGATGCCGATGGAGAATTTCGGGCTCAAGGTCATGTCGATGGGGTTCCTGGTCGACGAAGACGCCCCGATGATCTGGCGCGGGCCGATGGTGCAGAGTGCCATCCAGCAGATGCTGAACGACGTCGAGTGGGGCGAACTTGACTATCTGATCGTTGATCTGCCACCCGGCACTGGTGATGCCCAACTGACCATGGCGCAGCGCGTGCCCCTTGCCGGCGCCGTGATCGTCTCGACGCCGCAGGACATCGCACTCCTCGATGCCCGAAAGGCGCTCAACATGTTCCGCAAGGTCGACGTGCCGGTCCTCGGCATCGTCGAGAACATGAGCTATTTCGCCTGTCCCCATTGCGGCGAGCGCAGCGACATCTTCAGCCATGGCGGGGCCAAGGCAACGGCAGAACAATACGGCGTCGAGTTCCTCGGCGAGATCCCACTGGACATCGGCATTCGTGAAAACAGCGACCGTGGGCGGCCACCCGTCGTCTCCAGTCCCGAGAGCCCACAGGCGAGCTGCTACCTTGACATCGCGGACGCCGTGGTCGCCCGACTCGACGCCAATACAACGAAAGCGCGCAAAACATTTCCCAAAATCACATTTGATAATTAGTATCCCCGGCCAATTGACGTGGGTTCAGTTGTAGATTACCCGCTGGTCCCGCGTTTTCGGACGTTCATATCGAGTGGCGTGTAAGAAACATGATTGCAACGTCGCGCATTTTGACATGTGGCCGGGCCATCCGTCGTCTGGGGCGGTTCGCTCTCCTGCCAGTCGCACTCTGCCTTGTCGCCTCGGCCGCCATGGCAACCGAACGCATCGCTCTGGTGATCGGCAACGGCACCTATGTGCATACGTCGTCACTTGATCATGTCGGCAGCGACATGGCGGTCATGGCGGACACGCTGCGCAGTCTCGAATTCGACGTCGAAGCGCTCAACGATCTCGATCGCCCGTCGATGCTGGAGCAAATCGAAGCCTTCGGACACCGGATCGATCAGGCCGGCAAAGAGACGATCGGGCTCCTCTTCTATGCAGGCCACGGGTTTCAGCTCGATGGATCGAACTATCTGCTTCCGGTCGATGCCGAGATCGCGGAGGCCGGTGACGTCAAAGAATCGACCATCAATCTCGATCTGACGCTGGCTGAGATCGCGTTCGCCACCAATGACCACAAGCTCGTCATTCTCGACGTTCCAGCCGATCAGGCGATCGGCGGGCATGTCGGCGCCAGCCCGGGTCTGGCCGCGATCGATGCACCGGTCGGCACACTGGTGGCATTTGGCGCCCTTCCGGGCATTAGCGACCAGTTGCCGCCCCATCAGGGGCTCTACCCGCTTGCGCTCGCGAATGCCATGGCCAAGCCTGGCTTGATGGTCGAGCAGGTCTTTCAGGAAGTTCGCCTGAACGTGGTCGAGGCTACCGATGGGGTGCAGATCCCCTGGGAGTCATCCTCGCTGATCAGCCCCGTCTATCTCGCAGGACCGCCGGCCATCAATGGCGAACCGCCGCCCGAGGAGGGTGTCGGAACAGAGGTGCCTCATTTTGCCGGCATCGATCCGCGAACGGTCGATCTGGTGTTCTGGACGAGCATTAAGGACAGCGACGACCCGTCGGACTTTGCTGACTATCTGAACAGTTTTCCCGACGGTATTTTCCGAAATCTCGCCGAGCGCCGGCTGGAGCATCTCCCCGGCGCCAGCGCGGCTGCCCGTGCCGCGGACAGCGAACCTCTCCGCATCGAGCCTGTCGACGAGCGGCTCATCACCCAGAAACGCGCCAATGTCAGGGCTGCACCTGACAGCGGCGGCGTCATCGTCGCCACGCTGGAGCAGAATCAGCCGGTCGAGGTCACCGGTGAGGTCGTCGGTCGCGACTGGCTTCAGATCAGCCTTGGTGCAGAGATCGACGCGTTCATCTGGAAGCCGTTGCTCGGCGTCGAGCCTCCTGATGATCGGCAAGTCGGGCTTGCAGCGACCTTGCCGCCGAGCAAAAGCGCGCTGCTCGGTCAATGGCAGGGCGAGTATCAGTGCCAATGGGATACCATCGGCTTCACCCTCGACATCACCGATCAACACGCCGATGCGGCCTACGGTATCGAAGCGGTTTTCTCGTTCTACCCGCTGCCGGGGACGCCGTCGCTGCCTCCAGGCAGCTTCGCCATGAGCGGCGATTACGATCCGGAAGACGGCACGATCGTCCTGAAAGGCAGTGAGTGGATCGAGCGTCCGCTCGGTCTGCAGCGTCATGACATCGCCGGCCGGGCCGAAATCGGCGGCGAAGTGATCTCCGGCCGCATCGAAACCCCGGGCTGCAGCGAGTTTCGTCTGGTCCGCGACGGTGGCCAAGGACAGCCGACAGCTCAAACCATTTCAACACAGTAGGCCTCATCCACTTTTGACGCCTTAGCGAAAGGAATGAAGCACCGATGCGTATTTCTGCTCTATTGTCCGTCTCTCTGGCCAGCCTTATCAGCCTGGCCGGCTGCTCCTCCACAGAGCTTGGGCAAGGCGGATCGATCGTCCAGGGCTCGGCTGGCGAATCCGGCAACGCGCAAGATGCGAATGCCCAGCTCGAACGCTGCAATCAGCCGCTCGGCACGGTGACCCTGGATGAGAGCAACGTGCCCTCCAACTACTATCGGACCTGGTACGGCAACAATACCAACATCAATTCGACGATTCCCATGTTCCGACTTCTGGCGGCGCAGAGCGGCTGCTTTACCCTTGTCGAGCGCGGTGCCGCCTTCGAGGTCCTCGAACGAGAGCGTCGCCTCAGCGCCAGCGGTCAGCTTCAGGCAGGCAGCAATATCGGCGACGGCCAGCTGGCTGCCGCCGATTACGTGCTACGGCCGGAGATCATCGTATCCGACACCAATTCCGGTGGCGTCGGCGGCGCGCTCGGCGGCCTGGTCGGCAATACGCTTGGACCGATCGGCGGCCTGGTCGGTTCGGTTGCCGGCGGTATCCAGACGGCCGATGCGCAGACCCTGATCTACATCGTCGACGTTCGATCAGGTGTGCAGAAGGGCATCGCCGAGGGCAGCGCCAGAACGACCGACTTCGGCGGCCGGCTAGGTCTGCTGAGCGGGCTTCCCGGCTATGGGTCGATCCGCGGCTATACCAGCACCGCGCAAGGCAAGGTGGTCACGGCCTCCTATCTCGACGCGTTCAATGGTCTGGTCACTCAGATGCGGGCACTTTAGGGCAGACGTTCAACTCGCCTGACTACGCTGCCGCACCCAGTTCTCTTTGGAGATGCGGTAGAGCACATGACGTCGAAGCGAGTGGTCGAAAGGCAGCTTCGGATGACCGAAGTCGTCTTCCGACCGCCGCATCATGCCCAGCCTTGCCATGACCCTGGTCGAACGCTCATTGTCGGCAACGGCCATCGAGACGACTTCGTCGAGGCAGAGCCTGTCGAAGGCGAAATCGATCGAGGCGCGGCCCGCTTCGGTCGCATAACCCATGCCCCAGAAGGGACGCGCCAGGCGCCAGCCGACCTCGACGGCTGGGGTAAAATGAGCATGAAATCGGGGATAGGATATGCCGACGAAGCCGACGAATGGCGCGACGCCCGGGGCCTCTACCGCGAACCAGCCGAAGCGGTGGCGCGCGAAGTGGCGATCGATCCGCGTGATCATCGCTTCTGTCTCCGACCTGTCGAGAGGCTTCTCAAAATAGTGCATGACCTCGGGATCGGCGTTCATCGCTGCGAAAGCATCGACATCACCCGGGCCAAGACGTCGAAGGAGCAGACGCTCGGTCCGGAGGATCGGCTCATCCATCATCGCGCTCCTTTTCATCTGGTGCCGATGCGCTCGGATGAAGGCAGGGTCGATAGCCATGCTTCAATGCCAACACGGTCGGCCTGGGTGTCAGAACCTGCACCATGAGGCCAGAGGGGCGGCGGACCACACGATCATAGCCGCCCGGCCGCCATCTCAGGATATGACGCGCTTTCACCAGCCAGGTTTCGTCGGCCTTCTCCGGGACTGCGGCATCGTCGCGCGTGATCATCGCGCCCTCGGGCAGATCGTCCAGTCGGGCCTCGAACCGTCGCTGGCGGCGTGTGCCGGGCTCGATTCTGGCGGCGTGCAGCATGCGGTCGAGCGAAGCCGCATCAAGGCGCTGATCCCGATGCAGCGCCGTCCGAAGCGCCTCTTGAAACGCGTTATAGGCGGACCGCCTGCAAAGGGCGCAGGGCCGATGT
>JBCCIN010000168.1:0-10697 GCA_039028235.1 Pseudomonadota bacterium | reverse complement strand
GTGATCACCGCCTATGCGGATCGCACCTTCACCTTCACCACCAAGACGCCGCCGGCCAGCTACTTCCTGAAGAAGGCGGCGAAGCTCGGCAAGGGTGGCAAGACGCCTGGCCGTGAGACAGCGGGCAAGGTGACCATGGCACAGGTTCGGGAAATCGCCGAGCAGAAGATGGTCGATCTGAACGCCAACGACATCGACGCTGCGGCCGAGATGATCAAGGGTTCCGCCCGTTCCATGGGCCTCGAGGTGGTGGATTAAGAACATGGCGAAAATTGGCAAGAGAAAGAAGGCGATCTCCGAGACTGTCGATCGCGAGAAGCTTTACTCCCTCAACGAGGCGGTGAAGCTGCTGAAGCAGAATGCCAAGGCCAAGTTCGACGAGACTATCGAGATCTCGATGAATCTCGGCGTCGATCCGCGTCATGCCGATCAGATGGTACGCGGCACGGTCAATCTCCCCCACGGCACCGGCAAGTCCCTTCGGGTCGCGGTGTTCGCTAAGGGAGACAAGGCGGAAGAGGCGAAAGCCGCCGGTGCTGATGTGGTCGGCGCCGATGACCTCGCCCAGGCCGTCCAGGGCGGTGAGATCAACTTCGATCGCTGCATCGCGACGCCCGACATGATGCCGGTGGTCGGACGTCTGGGTCGCGTCCTTGGCCCGCGCGGTCTGATGCCGAATCCGAAGCTGGGGACCGTGACACCGAACGTCGCCGAAGCGGTCGAAGCCGCCAAGGGCGGTCAGGTGCAGTTTCGGGTGGAAAAGGCGGGCATCATCCATGGCGGTGTGGGCAAGGCAAGCTTCGACGAGACCAAGCTGGCTGAGAACATCAAGGCCTTCGTCGATGCGGTCTCCAAGGCCAAGCCTTCGGGCGCCAAGGGCACCTATATGAAGCGGGTTGCGGTCAGCTCCACCATGGGTGCCGGTATCCATCTGGACGTCGGCGGTTTCAGCTCATGACCGATCTGTTGCAGCGAAAGCGCAATTCCAGCAAAAAGGGGGTTGCGCTTGCCGCCTGCGGGCTTATGTTTAACGCATTGGCAGGTGCGCGGTCGGAATGCCAACAAGGAACTGCTGGAACACAGTCCTGCGGATGTAGCGGCGTGGGTTAGCCCATGCGCCGCCATCACTGTTTGGTGCGTTCATGACGCGGTTCAGGCTTTGATGACATAAGAGATGTGGCCAATCGGTGCTACGCCGATCAGCCGAACAGAGTTGTTAGCTTACTGGAGCTCTACGTGCTTCGAGCGGAAAAACTAGAGATCGTCGACGGGCTGCGGGGTGTCTTCTCCGAAGCCGGCGTCGTCGTGGTCACGCACTTTCAGGGATTGAGCGTGGCCGAGGTGACCGACCTTCGGCGCGGCATGCGCGAGGCCGGGGCGACGTTTCGGGTAACCAAGAATCGCCTCGCCAAGATCGCGCTCAAGGATACATCTTTTGATCCTTTGGGCGACCTGTTCACCGGCCCGACGGCGATTGCCTATTCGGATGATCCGGTGGCGGCGCCCAAGGCTGTGGTCGACTTCGCCAAGAAGAACGACAAGCTGGTGGTGATCGGTGGTGGCCTTGAGGGCAATCTGCTGTCGGCGGATCAGGTCAAGGCGCTGGCGTCTCTGCCATCGCTCGACGAACTGCGTGCCAAGATCATTGGCATGATCAACACGCCTGCGCAGCGCATTGCCAGCGTGCTGCAGGCGCCGGCCGGCCAGATCGCGAGGGTGCTGAGCGCGCACGCCGAGCAAGGCTGAACTCAATCAAGATAAATGGAATGCACGGCGTCGCGGCGGGCGACGGCCGGACGAGATCGTAAGGAGAGAGAAGTCATGGCAGCGAATTTGGAACAAATGGTCGACAGCCTTTCGGCGCTGACCGTCATGGAAGCCGCCGAGCTTTCGAAGATGCTCGAAGAGAAGTGGGGTGTTTCCGCCGCTGCTCCTGTCGCGGTCGCGGCCGCCGGTGGTGCGGCTCCGGCCGAAGCCGCTGAAGAGCAGACCGAGTTTGACGTGATCCTGGCCGGTGCCGGTGACAAGAAGATCAACGTCATCAAGGAGGTGCGTGCGATCACCGGTCTTGGCCTCAAGGAAGCCAAGGACCTGGTGGAAAGCGCACCGAAGCCGGTCAAGGAAGGCGTCGACAAGGACGAGGCCGCCAAGCTCAAGGAGCAGCTTGAGGGCGCTGGCGCCTCCGTCGAGGTCAAATAAATCGGCGCCGCCCGATCGGCGCATCCGTCGCGCTGCAGCCGCCTTGCGGTGGCTGTCGGCGCGATTGGCGTTTCCGATCGGGTTGATGCCCTGTGCGCTCGAGCCTGCTCCGCTCTCATCGTCGCCCGAGTTTGTCGGGCAATGAGTACGGGGCGCTTCAAGGCCTGAGCGCTTTCTGTCGAAGGACACTGCCCGTCTGATCTCATGCGCGCCATCATCGGACTATCGAAGACGCCATCATTCTCCGCACCGTCGGCATGCAACGACGTTGCCGGGCGTGACTTCTGTCTTCGCCGGTTCAGCTTTTCGATGATGCCAGGAACGCGCAGAGATCGCCAGCCGTCGAAACGGGATTCGCAATGACACATTCGTTCACGGGTCGCAAACGGATTCGCAAGAGCTTCGGGCGCATTCCCGAAGTCACGACCATGCCCAACCTCATCGAGGTGCAAAGGAGCTCTTACGAGAGCTTCCTGCAGATGCTGGTGCGCGCGGAAGACCGGGTCGAGTCGGTGATGGGCCTGCAGGAGGTGTTCACCTCCGTCTTTCCGATCCGCGACTTCGCCGAGCGTGCGGCCCTCGATTTCGTCAAGTACGAACTCGAAGAGCCGAAATACGACGTCGAGGAGTGTCACCAGCGCGGCATGACCTATGCCGCCCCGCTGCGTGTCACCCTTCGCCTGATCGTCTGGGACGTCGACGACGACACCGGTGCGAAGTCCGTGCGCGACATCAAGGAGCAGGACGTCTATATGGGCGACCTGCCGCTGATGACCGACAACGGCACCTTCGTGATCAACGGCACGGAGCGAGTGATCGTATCACAGATGCATCGCTCGCCGGGTGTATTCTACGATCATGACAAGGGTAAGACGCACAGCTCGGGCAAGTTCCTGTTCTCCGCGCGCATCATTCCCTATCGCGGCTCCTGGCTGGATTTCGAGTTCGACGCCAAGGACCTCGTCTATGTGCGCATCGACCGCCGCCGGAAGCTGCCGGCGACCGCGCTTCTCCTTGCGCTCGGTCTGACCCAGGAAGAGATCCTGGCCTTCTTCTATGATCAGATCACGCTCGGCCGTTCCGGCCAGGGCTGGCGTGTACCTTTCCGCCCGGAGCGTCTGCGCGGTCAGAAGCTGACCAGCGATCTGGTGGATGCCAAGAAGGGCGACGTGCTCGCCGAGGCCGGCACCAAGATGACTCCGCGTCTTCTGAAGAAGCTGGAAGAGCAAGGGCTGAAGGAACTTTACGTCTCGACGGAGGAGCTGGTCGGCCGTGCGGTCGCCATCGATCTGGTGGATGAAAAGACCGGTCTCGTCCATGCCGACGCCGGCGAGGAGTTGACCCCAGAGCTGCTGGCGCGTCTCCAGGAAGCCGAGCTCGAGGAGCTGCCGGTTCTGGACATCGACCATCTGACGGCTGGTCCTTACGTCCGCAACACGCTCGCCGCGGAGCGCTGCGCCAATCGCGAAGAGGCACTGCTCGACATCTACCGCGTGCTGCGCCCGGGCGAGCCGCCCAACCTCGATACCGCCGAGAACCTGTTCCACGGTCTGTTCTTCGATTCCGAGCGCTACGACCTTTCGCCGGTCGGCCGGGTGAAGATGAACTCCCGCCTGAACCTGGAGACCGACGATTCGATTCGCGTACTGCGCCGGGAGGATATCCTCGCGGTCCTGAAGCACCTGATCGAGATCAAGGATGGCCGCGGCGAGGTCGACGACATCGACCATCTTGGCAACCGGCGTGTCCGTTCAGTCGGCGAGCTGATGGAAAACCAGTTCCGCGTCGGCCTGCTTCGTATGGAGCGCGCGGTCAGGGAGCGCATGAGCTCGGTCGAGATCGATGCGGCGATGCCCCACGATCTGATCAACGCCAAGCCTGTCGCGGCCGCCGTCCGGGAATTTTTCGGGTCCTCGCAGCTCTCGCAGTTCATGGACCAGACCAACCCGCTCTCCGAGATCACCCACAAGCGGCGCCTCTCGGCGCTCGGCCCTGGCGGTCTCACCCGCGAGCGTGCCGGCTTCGAGGTGCGCGACGTGCACCCGACCCACTACGGCCGGATCTGCCCGATCGAGACCCCGGAAGGTCCGAATATCGGTCTGATCAACTCGCTCGCGACCTATGCGCGGATCAACAAATACGGCTTCATCGAAAGCCCCTACAGCCCTGTCGTCGACGGCCAGGTGCAGAACGAGGTGCACTACCTCTCCGCCATGGAGGAGGGGCGCTACACCATCTCCCAGGCCAATGCCGAGCTGACGGAGGACAAGCGCTTCGTCAACGATCTGGTGAGCTGCCGGCAGGCCGGTGAGTACATCATGGCGACGCCCGATACGATCGATTATATCGACGTGTCGCCGAAGCAGCTGGTGTCCGTGGCTGCGGCGCTTATTCCGTTCCTCGAGAACGATGACGCCAACCGCGCGCTGATGGGCTCGAACATGCAGCGGCAGGCTGTCCCGCTGGTGAAGTCGGAAGCGCCGCTGGTCGGCACCGGCATGGAAGCCGTGGTCGCCCGCGACTCCGGCGCTGCCGTGGTCGCGCGCCGGGGCGGCGTGGTCGATCAGGTAGACGCATCCCGCATCGTCCTGCGCATCACCGATGCCAGCGATCAGGCGGACTCGGTGGTCGACATTTACAACCTCCGGAAGTTCCAGCGCTCCAACCAGAACACCTGCATCAATCAGCGCCCGGTCGTGAAGATGGGGGATACGGTCAAGGCTGGTGACATCATCGCCGACGGCCCGTCGACCAATCTCGGCGAGCTGGCGCTTGGGCGGAACGTGCTGGTCGCGTTCATGCCCTGGAACGGCTACAACTTCGAAGACAGCATCCTGATCTCCGAGCGCATCGTGCGCGACGACGTCTTCACCTCGATCCACATCGAGGAATTCGAGATTATGGCCCGCGACACCAAGCTCGGGCCGGAGGCGATCACCCGCGACATTCCGAATGTCGGTGAGGAAAGCCTGCGCAATCTCGACGAGGCGGGCATCGTCTATATCGGTGCGGAGGTGCATGCCGGCGACATCCTGGTCGGCAAGGTCACGCCCAAGGGCGAGACCCCGATGACCCCGGAAGAGAAGCTGCTGCGCGCGATCTTCGGCGAAAAGGCGGCTGACGTGCGTGACACCTCCTTGAAGGTGCCGCCCGGCGTCACCGGCACGGTGGTCGAGGTGCGCGTCTTCCAGCGCCGCGGCATCTCCAAGGACGAGCGCGCCATGGCGATCGAGCGGTCCGAGATCGAGCATCTCGCCAAGGACCGCGACGACGAGCGTGAAATCCTGGAGCGCAACATCTACGGCCGCCTCGGCGAGCTGTTGGACGGTCGCAAGGTCACCAACGGGCCGAAGGAGCTCTCCAAAGGCAAGACGGTGACATCGGAAGCGCTCGCAGCGCTGGCGAAGCGTCAGTGGTGGGACATCGGTGTCGACGATGCCGGCGTGATGGTTCAGATGGAGCAGCTCAAGCGGCAGCTCGATGATGGCCTGAAGCATCTGGAAGAGCGTTTCGACAACAAGGTCGAAAAGCTGCAGCGCGGCGACGAGCTGCCGCCCGGTGTCTTGAAGATGGTCAAGGTGTTCGTCGCGGTGAAGCGCAAGCTGCAGCCGGGCGACAAGATGGCCGGCCGTCACGGCAATAAGGGCGTCATCTCCAAGATCGCGCCGATCGAGGACATGCCGCATCTCGAAGACGGCACGCATGTCGACATCGTGCTCAATCCGCTGGGCGTGCCCTCGCGCATGAATGTCGGTCAGATTCTGGAGACCCATCTCGGATGGGCCTGCTCCAATCTCGGCCGCCAGATCAACGAAACCGTCCGCATGTATCAGCAGAGCCAGGACTTGGCACCGGTTCGAAAGGAACTGGAGCGGGTCTATGCCGATGGCAATGGCGGTGCCGGGCTTGACGACTTCGATGACGACGCGGTCAAGGAGCTCGCCGGCAATCTGGTAAACGGCGTGCCGATCGCGACGCCGGTGTTCGACGGCGCGCGTGAGCAGGACATCGTCGAGCATCTGTCGATGAGCGGCTGCGACGTCTCCGGTCAGGTGACGCTCTATGACGGGCGCACCGGCGACGAGTTCGATCGCAAGGTCACCGTCGGCTACATCTACATGCTGAAGCTTGGCCATCTCGTGGATGACAAGATCCACGCGCGCTCGGTCGGCCCCTACAGCCTGGTCACCCAGCAGCCGCTGGGCGGTAAGGCGCAGTTCGGCGGTCAGCGCTTCGGTGAGATGGAGTGCTGGGCGCTGCAGGCTTACGGCGCTGCCTACACGCTTCAGGAGATGCTCACGGTCAAGTCGGACGACGTCTCCGGCCGAACCAAGATCTACGAGGCGATCGTACGCGGCGAAGACACCTTCGAGGCAGGCATTCCGGAGTCCTTCAACGTGTTGGTGAAGGAACTCCAGGCGCTCAGCCTAAATGTCGAGCTGCAGCAGGATATGAAGGAAGCGGGCGACGATTGATCCGAGGCGAGGGCAGCCGGCAATAGAGCGGCGCCCGTCCTCTAGCGGTCAATCGGAAAGGAGCGGCACATGAACGAGTTGATGTATTTCTTCGGTCAGCCCAGCGGCACGCTGAAGTTCGATCAGATCCAGATCGCGATCGCGAGCCCTGAGCAGATCCGCGCCTGGTCCTATGGCGAGGTCAAGAAGCCGGAGACCATCAACTACCGGACCTTCAAGCCGGAGCGGGACGGCCTGTTCTGCGCCCGGATTTTCGGTCCGATCAAGGACTATGAGTGCCTCTGCGGCAAGTATAAGCGCATGAAATATCGCGGCATCGTCTGCGAGAAGTGCGGCGTCGAGGTGATCCAGTCCAAGGTCCGGCGCGAGCGCATGGGCCATATCGAGCTGGCGGCACCGGTCGCCCACATCTGGTTCATGAAGTCCGTGCCGACGCGCATCGGCATCCTGCTGGACATGACGCTGCGCGATCTGGAGCGTGTGCTCTATTTCGAGCAGTTCGTGGTGATCGAGCCCGGTCTGACCGATCTGAAGAAGGGCGAGCTTCTCACCGAGGAGCAGGTCGAGAAGCACAAGGAAGACCTCGGCGAGGACAGCTTCACCGTCGGCATCGGTGCCGAGGCCGTGCGCGAATTGCTCGCCCAGATTGATCTTCCGACCGAACGTGATCAGCTCCGCGTCGAGCTGGCCGACACCAATTCCGAGGCGAAGCGCAAGAAGATCGTGAAGCGCCTGAAGCTCATCGAGGTCTTCCTCGAGAGTAACAACCGCCCGGAATGGATGATCCTGACGATCGTCCCCGTCATTCCGCCGGAGCTTCGTCCGCTGGTCCCGCTGGACGGCGGCCGTTTCGCGACGTCCGATCTGAACGATCTCTATCGCCGCGTGATCAACCGCAACAACCGCCTGAAGCGGCTGATCGAGCTGAGAGCACCCGACATCATCGTGCGCAACGAAAAGCGCATGCTGCAGGAATCCGTCGACGCTCTCTTCGATAACGGGCGACGTGGTCGCGTCATTACAGGGGCCAACAAGCGCCCGCTGAAGTCGCTCTCCGACATGCTCAAGGGCAAGCAGGGCCGCTTCCGCCAGAACCTGCTCGGCAAGCGCGTCGACTATTCCGGCCGATCGGTCATCGTGGTCGGCCCGGAGCTGATGCTGCACCAGTGCGGCCTGCCGAAGAAGATGGCGCTCGAGCTGTTCAAGCCGTTTGTCTATTCCAAGCTCGAACTCTACGGCATGGCGCAGACCATCAAGGCGGCGAAGCGCATGGTGGAGAAGGAGCGCCCGGAGGTCTGGGACATCCTGGAGCAGGTGATTCGTGAGCATCCCGTGATGCTCAACCGTGCTCCCACCCTCCACCGTCTCGGCATTCAGGCCTTCGAGCCCGTGCTGATCGAGGGGAAGGCGATCCAGCTGCATCCGCTCGTCTGTACGGCGTTCAACGCCGACTTCGACGGCGATCAGATGGCGGTGCACGTGCCGCTGTCGCTGGAAAGCCAGCTCGAAGCGCGCGTGCTGATGATGTCCACCAACAACATCCTCAGCCCTGCCAACGGCAAGCCGATCATCGTGCCCACCCAGGACATCGTGCTCGGCATCTACTACCTCTCCCTCATGCTTGAAGGCGAGCCCGGCGAGGACATGACCTTCGGCAGTGTCGGCGAGGTCGTGCAGGCCCTCGATGCCAAGGTCGTTACCCTGCACAGCAAGATCACCTGCCGTGTGCCCGATGGGGTCGAAGAGGGCGCGAATGGCTCCGGCGAGCCGATCAAAAAATTCCGCCGGGTCGAGACCACGCCTGGTCGGATGCTGCTTTATCAAATCCTTCCGGATCACGCGAACCTGCCGTTCGACCGGGTTCTCAATCGTCTCCTGACCAAGCGCGAGATCACCAATGTGGTCGACGAGGTCTACAGACATTGCGGCCAGAAGGAGACCGTGATCTTCGCCGACCGTCTGATGCTGCTCGGCTTCGGTCACGCCGCGAAAGCCGGCATCTCGTTCGGCAAGGACGACATGGTCATCCCCGCCACCAAGGACAAACTGGTCGATCGCACCAAGGAACTGGTCAAGCAGTACGAACAGCAATATGCCGACGGCCTGATCACCAAGGGTGAGAAGTACAACAAGGTGGTCGATGCCTGGGCGACCTGCACCGACGAGGTCGCCGACGAGATGATGAAGGACATCCGCGCGACCGCGGAGCTGAAAGACGAGGAGACCGGGCGTCGGCACCAGCCGAACTCGATCTACATGATGGCCGACAGTGGTGCCCGTGGTTCGGCCGCCCAGATCAAGCAGCTCGCGGGCATGCGCGGTCTGATGGCCAAGCCTTCGGGCGAGATCATCGAGACGCCGATCATCTCGAACTTCAAGGAAGGCCTCTCCGTGCTGGAGTACTTCAACTCCACCCACGGTGCGCGAAAGGGGCTGGCCGATACCGCGCTCAAGACGGCGAACTCCGGTTACCTCACCCGCCGTCTCGTGGATGTTGCTCAGGACTGCATCATCGTTGAGGAGGACTGCGGCACGGATCAGTATATCACGCTGACCCCGGTGGTTCAGGGCGGTGAGGTGCTGGAGGAGCTGTCCGAGCGCATTCTCGGCCGCACCACGGCGGAGGATGTCCTGCACCCGCAGACGGGCGAGGTGCTGGCGCCCAAGAACACGCTGCTCGACGAGGAGCTGGTCAAGATCATCGACGAGGCCGTGGTCGACAGCATGAGAGTGCGCTCGGTCCTGACCTGCGAAAGTTCAGGCGGTGTCTGCGGCATGTGCTATGGCCGCGACCTCGCGCGTGGTACGCCGGTCAACCCGGGCGAGGCGGTGGGCGTGATTGCCGCGCAGTCGATCGGCGAGCCCGGCACGCAGCTGACCATGCGCACCTTCCACATCGGCGGTGCCGCCCAGCAGCAGGCCGAGCGCTCGATGATCGAGAGCACGGTCGATGGCACCATGGAGTTGATCAACGCCAATCTGGTGACCGACAGCAAGAAGCGCACGGTCACCCTGTCGCGCAACACCGAGCTGGTGCTGCATGACGAGAACGGCCGCGAGAAGGCGCGTCACAAGGTGCCTTACGGTGCCCACCTTCTGGTGAAAGACGGCGGCAAGGTCGAGAAGGGCCAGAAGCTCGCCGAGTGGGATCCGCACACCCTGCCGATCCTCTCCGAGGTTACCGGCCATGCCGTGTTCCTCGACATGGAGGAAGGCGTCACCTTCCGCGAGGTGGTCGACGAGGCGACCGGCCGCGCGAGCAAGGAGCTGATCGACTGGCGCCAGGGATCGCGCGGCTCGACGCTTCGTCCCTCGATCGTCATCCAGGACAAGAAGGGCGAGCCCCTGATGCTCGCTTCGGGCGCCGAAGCCCGTTACTTCTTGCCGGTCGGCGCCATCTTGAACATCGAGGGCGGCAATGACGTTCATGCCGGCGACGTCCTGGTGCGTCTGCCGAGGGAAGCCTCCAAGACCCGAGACATCACCGGCGGTCTGCCGCGTGTGGCCGAGCTGTTCGAAGCGCGCCGTCCGAAGGATCCGGCGATCATCGCCGAGGCCGACGGTCGCGTGGAGTATGGCAAGGACTACAAGACCAAGCGTCGTCTGAAGATCGTGCCGCTGGAGGAAGGCGGCGATCCCGTGGAGCATCTGATCCCGAAGGGGCGGCACATCGTCGTCCAGGAGGGTGACATGGTGCAGGCGGGTGATCTGCTGGTGGACGGCAACCCCGTTCCCCACGACATCCTTCACGTCAACGGTGTCGAGGCGCTGGCCGGGTTCCTGGTCAACGAGATCCAGGAGGTCTATCGCCTGCAGGGCGTGAAGATCAACGACAAGCATGTCGAGGTGATCGTCCGTCAGATGCTGCAGAAGGTCGAAATCGCCGATCCGGGCGAGACCACCTTCCTCACCGGCGAGCAGGTCGACCGCGTCGAGTTCGACGAGGTCAACGAGAAGGCGGCGAGAGACAATCTCCGTCCTGCTACCTGCATCTCGGTGCTGCAGGGCATCACCAAGGCGTCC
>JBCCIN010000167.1:0-10720 GCA_039028235.1 Pseudomonadota bacterium | reverse complement strand
TTCTTTTCGACCATGTCAGCAAGCGCTTCGGCGGAACGCTTGCGGTCGATGACGTGACGCTCGACCTGCATACGGGTGAGATCTTGGCGCTGCTCGGGGAAAACGGCGCCGGCAA
This sequence comes from Pseudomonadota bacterium, assembly GCA_039028235.1. Taxonomy (GTDB): domain Bacteria; phylum Pseudomonadota; class Alphaproteobacteria; order Geminicoccales; family Geminicoccaceae; genus JANQPX01. The sequence goes on along the minus strand of JBCCIN010000167.1, from coordinate 10,605 downwards.
GTCCACCATGATCAAGATGCTGGCGGGCATCCATAAGCTGGACGGCGGCAGCATCTTCTTCGATGGCAGCGCTTACCATCACCGGCCGCCGGTGGCGGGCGAGGCGCAGAATGTCGCCTTCATCCATCAGGATCTCGGGCTGATCGAATGGATGACGGTTGCCGAGAACATCGCGCTCGGCAGCGGCTTCGCCCGAAAGCACGGCTTTTTGAGTTGGCGGGCCGTCGATCTGGCGGCGGCGGAGGCGCTCGCTCTGGTCGAACTCGATGTCGATCCGCAGGCCCGCGTGCATGCGCTTTCCAGAACCGAGAAATCCCTGGTCGCGATTGCCCGGGCGCTGGCCGTCGAAGCGCGCATCCTGGTGCTGGACGAACCGACCGCCTCCTTGCCGCAGGACGAGGTCGAGCGCCTGTTTCAGGTTCTGCGCCGGCTGAAGGCGAGGGATGTCGGCATGATCTACGTGTCCCATCGCCTGGACGAGGTGTTCGCGATCGCAGATCGCGTCGCCGTCTTGCGCGATGGCCGTCTGGTCGGGGTCAAGCCGACGGCGGAGACGTCGCCGGATGATCTCGTCGAAATGATCATCGGGCGAAAGGAGGCGGCGCGGCACTGGCGAGGGGCGGTGGCCTCGGGCGAGACCCGGCTTTCCGCGAGAAACCTTCGCACGGAGAGTTCCGGACCGGTGAGTTTCGATGTTTGGGCTGGCGAGGCGCTCGCCCTGGTCGGGCTTCGCGGTGCGGGGCAAAGCGACATCGGCCGAGCGCTCTTCGGCGTGGAGGCCGTCATCGACGGCGAGGTCACACTGGACGGTGCGACGCCTGACCTGACCTCGCCCGCAAGCGCGATTCGAAGCGGCGTCTCCTTCGTCGCCGGGGATCGGGGCGAGGAGAGCTTGCTCCCCGGCCGCGAGATACGGGAAAACCTGTTCGTCAATCCGGGGGCGCGAGGCCGCGCCATGCTCGATCTTATGGCGCCGTCATCCGAACGAAATGAGGCTGCAGGTCTGGCCGAGACTTTCGACGTTCGGCCACGGGCGACCGACCGCATGATCGAGACGCTCTCAGGCGGCAATCAGCAAAAGGTGGTGATGGCGCGCTGGCTCACGATCGGCGCCCCGCTCCTGATCCTGGAAGAGCCGACGGCCGGCGTCGATGTCGGCGCCAAGGGCGAGATCTACGCGCTGCTGGCCGAAGCACGCGAGCAGGGTGTCGCCGTTCTGATCGTCTCCACCGATTTCGAGGAGGTCGCGCGCATCGCCGATCGCGCCCTGGTGTTTTCGCGGGGCGCCGTCGCCGACGAGATCGCGGGCGATGAGCTGACGCCGGAGCGCCTGCTGCATGCGGCATCCGCAAGCGAGGTCGGGCGCATGCCGTTGCCTGCCGCCGAGAGGGTTTGAGCTGCCATGCAGTCCCTGAAATCCAACGCCCTCGAACCCACCCGCGCCGATCTCGACGGCCTGCCGCTCGGCGCAAGGCTGATGCAGTGGCTGCCGGTTTACGGCCTCCTGATCCTGACGGTCGCCCTCATCCTCCTCTTTTCTTTCCTTCTTCCGAAGACGTTCCCGACCCTTCTCAATCTGCGCTCGATCCTCTCGGACAAGGCGATCATCGCCATGCTGTCGCTCGCCGCGATGATCCCGATGGTGACCGGCAAGATCGACCTCACCGTCGGCTACGGCATCGTGCTCTGGCATATCCTGGCGATCAGCCTGCAGACCATGTTCGGCATTCCCTGGCCGCTCGCCGTCGTGATCGTCCTGCTCTTGGGCGCGTTTGTCGGTTTCCTGAACGGTCTCCTGGTCGAAGTCGCGCAGATCGACAGCTTCATCGCCACGCTCGGCACCGGCACCGTACTCTACGCGCTCGCCCTTTGGCATACCGGCGGACGCCAGGTGGTCGGGCTGCTGCCAGACGGTTTTCTCGGCATCAGCGGCACCTTCGTCGCCAGCCTGCCGATCACCGCATTCTACGTGTTGGTCGTTGCGCTTCTGCTCTGGATCATCCTCGAATATCTGCCGATCGGCCGCTACATGTACGCGATCGGCGCCAATCCCAAGGCGGCGGCGCTGAACGGTATTCCCGTCCAGAAATTCGTGATGTCCGCCTTCATCGCTTCAGGGACGCTCACGGCCCTCACTGGCGTGCTGCTCGCCTCCAAGCTTAGGATCGGCCAGGCGAGCGTCGGCCTCGAATATCTGCTGCCGGCACTGGTCGGCGCCTTTCTCGGCTCGACCACCATCAAGCCCGGCCGGGTCAATGTCTGGGGCACGATCGTCGGCGTCGCCATTCTCGCCGTCGGCATTTCCGGCATTCAGCAATTCGGGGGCTCGTTCTTCGTCGAGCCCCTGTTCAACGGCGTAACCCTGCTCGTTGCCATCGGCATCGCCGGCTACGCCCAAAGGAAACGCGCGGCCGCGAAACCGGCCCCGCGGCCCGGACCGGGCGGTTCGACGTGAGCCGGCCCGTCATTGATTAGGGAGACTGACATGATCACGCGACGTTTTCTGATGACTTCCGCCGCCGTGATGGCGCTTGCGGCAACGGCTCCGGTCACAATGTCCTACGCCGACGGCCTCGCCGAAGCCCAGGCCGTGGTCGACCGGCATGCCGGCCGGAAGACCGCCTGGGATGGCCCGACCGAAGGGCCGGCGGCCGCCGAGGACAAGACCATCGTCGTGCTCGCCGCTGATATGAAGAACGGCGGCATCCTCGGCGTCACCAACGGGATCGAAGAGGCGGCCGAGGCGATCGGCTGGGAAGTCCGTGTGCTCGATGGCGCAGGCTCCATCTCGGGCCGGACTGCAGCCTTTAACCAGGCGCTTGCTTTGAGCCCGGATGGTATCGTTATCAATGGCTTCGATGCGGTCGAGCAGCAGGCTGGTCTGGACGCCTCGGCGGAGTCCAAAATCCCCCTGGTCGCCTGGCATGCGGCACCCGTGATCAGCCCGGTCGAAGGCACGCCCGTGCTCGCCAATGTCAGCACCGATCCGATGGAAGTCTCGGCCGCTGCGGCGAGCTGGGCCTATGTCGATGCGGGTGGTGCGCCCAAGGTGGTGATCTTCACCGACAGCACCTATCAGATCGCCATCGCCAAGGCCGACCGCATGAAGGAGGAGATCGAGAAGCTGGGTGGCGAGGTGTTGGAATATGTCGACACGCCGATCGCCGACACCTCGACCCGCATGCCGCAGCTGACCACGACGCTGCTGCAGCGCCATGGCGAGGCCTGGACCCATTCGCTCGCGATCAACGACCTCTATTTCGACTTCATGGGCCCCTCGCTCCAGGCCGCCGGCATCGCGGGCGATGGCGCGCCGAAGGCGGTCGCGGCGGGCGACGGCTCGGAGAGTTCTTATCAGCGTATCCGAAGCGGCCAGTATCAGGCGGTCACCGTCGCCGAGCCGCTGAACCTTCAGGGCTGGCAGCTGGTGGACGAGCTGAACCGCGGCTTCGCCGGCGAAGCGTGGTCCGGCTACGCCTCGCCGCTGCATGTGGTCACATCAGATAACATCGAGTTCGACGGCGGCCCCACCAACGTCTTCGATCCCGAGAACGGCTATCGGGACGAATATAAGAAGATCTGGGGCAAGTAGCCGCTTCCGATCGAGTGGAGCCGGCTTGTCGTATCGGCCGGCTCCGCCAACCCATCCGAATGACAGGGAGAACCGCCGCATGATGACACGATGTGCCTATTTCGAGGGCCATGTTCATGAGGGCAAGGACGCGCTTTTCGACCGCTTCGTCGAGGAGCGGATGATGCCGCTCTGGCGCGCGTTCCCGGGCGCTTCCGATGTGCGCGTGCTCCGCGATGTGAGCGCCGATCCGCACGCTCCGCCCTTGCGCATGGTTCTGGAGGTCGACTATCCCAACATGGAGGCTATCGAAAGCGCTTTGGCGTCACCGGCTCGGGCCAAAGCCAAGGCCGAAACGGAAAAGCTGATGACCATGTTCGACGGCCGCATCTATCACGTCATCTTTGACGCCAAAGGCACCTAGCAAGAAGCGCACAGAAAAAAGAGCATGCCCCCCAAACCCACCATGCGCGATGTTGCGCGGCTCGCAGGCGTATCGACGATGACCGTCTCACGCGTGCTCGCTCAGCCGGACATCGTGGCGGAAGCCACGCGCGATCGGGTGGAGGCGGCGATCGCCAAGCTCGGTTATGTCCCTGACATGATCGCGAGTAGCCTATCGAGCCAGAAGAGCGGCTTCATCGCCGCCATTGTTCCCACGCTCAACAACATCAATTTCGCGGAGACCGCTGGTGGCCTTAGCGAGACATTGAAGGTTGCAGGTTTTCAGCTCCTCATCGGCTACACCAACTACCAGCTCGAGGAAGAGGAATCGCTGGTTCGGACCATGCTCGCCCGGCGGCCGGAAGGTATCGTCCTGACCGGCGGGCATCATTCCAACGCCACCCGCCAGCTCCTGCTCGCTGCAGACATTCCCGTCGTCGAGATCTGGGACCTGCCGAAACATCCCATCGGCCACGCCATCGGCTTTTCCAATTTTGATGTTGGCATCGCGATGACGTCGAGGCTGATCGAGCGTGGCTATCAGAAGATCGCCTTTCTCGCCCCGCCGGAGAGCGAGCCCGGCTTTCGCGACTTTCGTGGTGATGAACGGCTCGAAGGCTATATGCATGCGTTAAGGCAAGCGGCCTTGCCGACGGACCTTGTGGTTCGCCACGGCGCCGGGCCGGTATCGTTCACCCATGGCGCCGAGAGCCTGGCAGCGCTCCTGGAACATCGAGGCGACGTCGACGCCGTGTTCGCCGTCAGTGATCTCTCGGCGGTCGGCGCCGTCATGGAATGCCAGCGCCGCGGTATCGCTGTTCCGGACGACCTGGCCATTGCCGGTTTCGGCGATTTCGAGATCGGTGCGCAGATTCTTCCCTCGCTGACGACCGTGCATATCGATTGCGTCGGCATCGGCGAGCGAACGGGGCAACTCCTTCTGGACCTCCTTTCGCGCTCGCCAAGCCAGGCCGGGGATCAGCATCAGGTCATCGATCTCAGCTTCGAGATCATCGAGCGCCAATCAACGGGTGCTACAGCAACACAGACTTAAAGAGGCAGTCTCTCATGGATGACGTCGAGATCATCGACCCCCGTTTTGCAAGCTACGTCATGGGCAATGCGCCGCTCGAAAAGCTGGCGACCGGCTTTCGCTGGGTCGAAGGTCCCGTCTGGTTCGGCGATGCCGGCTGCCTGCTGTTCAGCGACATCCCTAACAACCGGATCATGCGCTGGATCGAGGGCGTGGGCGTGAGCGTCTATCGGGAGCCCTCGAATTTCAGCAATGGCCATACACGCGACCATCAGGGCCGGCTGATCTCCTGCGAGCACGGCACCCGCCGGGTCACGCGCACCGAGCATGACGGGACGGTCACGGTGCTCGCCGACGGCTATCAGGGAAAGCGCTTCAACTCGCCGAACGACGTCGTAGTGAAGTCGGACGGCTCGATCTGGTTCACCGATCCCCATTACGGAATCATGACCGACTATGAGGGCTACCGCGCGGAGCAGGAGCAGCCCTGCCATGTTTACCGGCTCGATCCGGAAAGCGGCGAGCTTACCGTGGTGATCGACGATTTCGACTGCCCGAACGGTCTCTGTTTCTCGCCCGATGAGGCCCGCCTCTATGTGGCCGAAACCAGCAAGATGTTCGACCCGGACGCCAATCGGCGCATTCGCGTCTTCGATGTCGGCACCGATGGCCGCTCGGTCAACGGCGACGGCGACTTCTACAAGGTCGATGTCGGCTGCGCGGACGGCTTTCGCTGTGACCGGGATGGCAATGTCTGGACCAGCGCTGGCGACGGCGTCCACTGCGTCAGCCCGGAGGGCACGCTGCTCGGCAAGATCAAGGTGCCGGAGACGGTCTCCAATGTCTGTTTCGGCGGCCGTGCCAAGGCGCGTCTCTTCATGACCGGTACGACCTCACTCTACAGCATGTTCCTCAATCGAAACGGCGTGCAGCAGCCATGAGCTTTCTGGAAGCCGACGCCAGCCTCAATGATGAGGCGCTGCAGGCGATGCTCTCGGCTGCGATCGAGAAAGCCGGTGCCATCGGGGTTCCTGAATGCATCGTCATCGTCGATCCGTCCTGCGTTGATCTTCTCAGCTTTCGCATGACCGGCGCCAAGGTCATGAGCCTGCAGTCGGCGCGGGCGAAGGCGATCACCTCAGCCTCCAACAGAGCGCCGAGCGGCGGCATTCCGCCTGAGTTCGCGCCTGCCGTTGGCGCTGCGACCGGCGGCAAGGTCACCAATCTCCAAGGCGGTCTGCCAATCGTGATCGATGGCTATCATCTCGGTGGCATCGGCGTCGGCTCCGGCTCTCCTGATCAGGATTTGACCGTCGCACGCGCGGCGCTTGCCGCCATCGGCGCAGCCACCTTCGACTGATCGTCCCTTCACGACAGAAAGGATCAAACCCATGAGCCAGCATCCAAAGGTCGGTGTTATCGGTAACGGTGTCATGGGCTCGGCCATTTCGACCAGGCTCCTGGAGCAGGGGGTCGAGGTTTTCGTGTACGATCGGGACACGGCGAAAATGCAGCCCCTGACCGAGAGAGGTGCTGTCGCCGCAACGAGCTCGGCCAGCCTGACCGAATGTGTCGACGTTGTCATCACCAGCCTGAACACGGCCGATATCGTCGAGGCGGTGGTGTTCGGCAAACGAGGTATCGTCGAAGCGGCGTCGCCCGAAAAACTCCTGATCGATATGTCCAGCACCGATCCCAAGGCGACCTCGGTCATGGCGGAGCGGCTCGATGCCGAGACCGGTATGGCCTGGGTCGATGCGCCGTTATCTGGAGGCGCGCCGGGCGCTCTTGCCGGCAAGCTCACCTTGATGATTGGCGGGGCGAGCGAGGCCGTTGACCGAGCGAAGGCTGTGCTCGGTCATGTCGCAGCGAACATGACCCATATGGGCGGAAGTGGCGCCGGGCAGACCACGAAGCTGATCAATCAGGTGCTCTGCGCCGCCAATTTCCTCTCAGTCGCCGAAGCGACCCGGCTTGCGCTGGACGGCGGCGTCGATGCCGAAAAAATCCCGGCGGCCCTCGAAGGCGGGCGCGCGGACAGCCGCATCCTGCAAGAGTTCATGCCCAAGATGGCGCGTTACGACTACACGCCCACCGGCCGCATCGACAACATGTTGAAGGATCTGGAAGCGGTGCAGCGCTACGCCTCGGCCCTACGCACCCCGATGCCGCTCACCGGCATGATCACAGAGTTGCATCGCATGATGGTCATGGCCGGCATCGGCCCCGAGGACAGCGCCGCCTACATGAAACTCTTCGACTTCGGCCGCGGCCCCTCCGTCGACGCGTAGCGCTGACCCTGAACCCGGACCGAGAGGCAGCACAGCCTATGCATCGCCCCGTCAAAGTCTGGGATATCTACATTCGATTGTTCCACTGGTCTCTGGTCATCCTGGTGGCCACGTCGATGATTTCGGTGCGGTTCAGCGAAATGGACATCCACGTTGCCAGCGGGCTCTTGGTGCTCGGGCTCCTGGTTTTTCGTCTTCTCTGGGGCCTCTTCGGGTCGACGACGGCCCAGTTCCATCGCTTTGTTCGCGGACCGAGGGCAATTTTGGCCTATCTTCGAGGAACGGACGCCGGATCTTCCACCCCTGTCATCGGACACAGCCCGCTGGCCGCGCTTTCCGTTCTCGCGATGCTCATCTCCCTCGTCATCCAGGTCGGCACAGGACTGGTCGCCGATGATGATATCTACGTCACGGGACCTTTGCGGAAATTCGTGACTTCAGAGTTCAGCAGCTGGGCGACTGGCTTGCACGGTCTCAATGCCGATATTCTTCTGGCACTGATCGCTCTCCATGTCGCAGCCATCCTCGTTTACCTGCTGCTAAAGGGACGAAACCTGACCAGCGCCATGGTCACAGGTCGGCAGGCATTGCCCGCTGACCTCGCTTCACGCGTTGCTGCTGTGAAGGACCGTCACCCGCTGCTGGCGATAGCCGCCATCGGTGCCGCTGCTGCGGTGACCTACTTCATGTGGACGGTTTGAACGAGAAACGATCACTTCTCGCGGAAACCGGACTCGCGATGGCAAAAGCCACATTCCTTGAGCGCTGGCTTGAGCTGATCGAAAGAGGTCAGCTCGCCATTGGCGGCAGCCGCTTGGATCTCCCGCGCAGCGACCTCCATCGCCTTTAGCGCCTCGTCGAACCGATCCCAGTCTTGCCAGATCTTGCCGGTCGCCGTCGTTTTCTCGCTTCCGAGCCCTTCCGTGTTCTGCTCGAACGCGGCGGAGGTCACGCCGTAAGTCGCTGCGACGGCAAAACCATCTGCATGCGTCGCAAGCGAATCCGGCTGTTCAACCTCCCCCTTCAAGATGGCGACCAGTCCGCCGATATGCCCACCGACAGCCGACATGACGCTCTTACGGTATTTGATGGCCGCATCGGGATCGGCGTCGCCGGCGATAACGGCGGGCGCGCTCACTAGGCAAGCGACAAAGGTCAAAAGGACGGTCGTTCTGCGGATCATCTGATGCCTCCATTAGGTTTCAAGCAGGTCCATGCAGTTCGTCAGGTCTTGTCGTTCCGATCGTGCGGAAAGCTCTTCTAATGTTATCGATAACATTACTAGTGCTATTGCTTTGCGACCCCTCCCACACGTCGACAATCGTTGGATGATTAGCTGAGATCAGGCTGACCCAGCCCCGAAGGGCTGGGTGCCTGACGTTGATGCCCCTGTCGCCCTATGCGGCGAATGCCGGGCTGCTGGACGCTTTAGCGCTCCAGCGCGCCGACGCCGGAAAAGCGGAAGGCTTCCTGTTCGAGCGCGTCGATCTCTTCATTGCTCAGCTCGTCATGGGCAACCGTGATCCGGCCGAGGAAGACCAGCGGCAGCTCGTCGGCGCGGCCTTCCATGTCGGCCTTGATCGCTTCCGCGGTCGCCGCCCCCACGTCATCGCCCATGCGCATCGGCGTGGCGTCGAGTTCGCCGCGGCGGATGGCGTCGAGCTCAAGGCCCGTGCCGCCCCAGCCGGTGGAGAAGATGTCACCGTGCACGCCTGCTGCGACCTGGGCTTCAACCGAGCCCATGGCCATCGCGGTGTTGGCGTTGTGGATCAGTGTGGCCTCGGGATAGGCCTGGAGGATCAGGTTGGTACCGTCGAAACCGCCTTCCCGCTGGTACTCGCCGTAATGCTCGTAAACCGGATTCCAGTTGCCCTTCTCGGCCACGCAATTCATGAAGTCGCCGGAACGCTGATTGTCGGTCACGCCGGGAATGCCGCGGTTCAGCGCATAGGTCACATCATTGCCAAGACGTTCCAAGAGATAGTCGCAAATTACCAGAGCGCCCGCAGCCGACGAAAAGTCAAACCAGGCGTCCGGCTGGTTTTCGAGATCCTTGAGCGGCGTATGGAAGGCCCAGACATAGGTCGAAAAACCGTCATTGCCGGCGAGCTTGTCGATATTGTCCGCCTGGGTCGCGAGCTCGGAGGGGCCGAAGATAACGTAGTCGTAGAGATCGGCGTCCTGCTCCACTTGGGTCGCGTAGGTGGACTGCAGCTCATGCTCGATCTGGCGAGACGCGAACTCGGTGGTCTCGAACTGGATGCCGAGCTGCTCCAGGCGCTTGGTCAAGGCGAGGTAGTTTCTGGCCCAGAAGTCGGAGACGTCGGCGGAAGGATAGATCAGGGCGATCTGGATGGGATCGTCCTGGGTTCCGGAAAACGGCACCGCTTCGCTGCCGGTCGCATCTTGCAGAGCTTCGAGCGCGCCATCGGCATTGACCTGCTGTGGCAGCCAGTGATCACGATCCGCATCATCCGGCAGGGTCTTGAGCGGCAGGTCGGCAGCGACCAGCGCCGTCGACATCAAGGCCGAGCCCGCAAGGGCGGCGATTCCTGTTCGGATGGTCAGGCTGACAGTGTCGTTCATATCATCTTCTCCCTGAATTCGGTGACTGGCGTCACCGCTGTTTGGCCCGGCGATCAGCCGCTGGGCACGGTTTCTCCGGAAAACCCATAACCGACGGCGAAGAGCAAAAAGAGCGCGGCCAAAAGCAGGCCGGCGAGGCGAAGAAGCTTCGTGGTCTCAGGCGTCGAAAGCGCCGCCATGATACCCTTTGCGCCGTCGCGGTCCTTTTTCTGCAGCCAGGTGTAGAAGGCGACCGAGGTGATGATCACGACGCCTGACGCGACCGACTGCCAGAAGAACTCGATCCGAAGGGTCACCAGCGCATTGATCATCATCGAGAGCAGCAGCACGCCTGCAAACGAGCCGAGCATCGAAGCCCGGCCGCCAAAAAGCGACGTGCCACCGACCACGACGGCAGCGATCACATGGAGATTGAAATAGGGGGCGGACGTCGCCTGGATGGCATTGAGCTTGCCGGTCAGCATCACGCCCGCTAGGCCGGCCGCGGCCCCCATCAGCACATAGGCGTAGATCTTATAGCGATCGACGGCGATGCCAGTCATCTCGGCAGCTTCCGGATTGGAGCCGATCGCGATCGAATAGCGACCGAAATGGGTGCGCTTCAAAAGGAAATAGCCGATCAGAAAGGTGACGATGCCGATGGTGACGGGGATCGGCAGGAACCAGGAGAGGCGGCCGCG
>JBCCIN010000166.1:0-10752 GCA_039028235.1 Pseudomonadota bacterium | reverse complement strand
TGGTGAACGCTGTGCCAAGCGGCGCGTCGTTGGCGGCGACCATTGGATCGAGATGCAGGCGCTTGGCGTCTTCCGATGACATCGGCGCGCAGACGATGCCGCAGGTGTTGCGGATGATGAAAGCCATCTGCGACGGCGTGGACTTCGCCGCGGCCATCACCAGGTCACCTTCATTCTCGCGATCGTCATCGTCGATGACGATCACCATATCGCCTTCGGCAATCGCGGTGATCGCGTCCTCAACGCTTGAGAGATCCTGAGCCACGGCAGACTGATGCTCGCTATCGCCCATGTCTATCGTCATTGCGCTGCGACGCGTTCAGCCACGCGTGCCTCTTTCAGCGAATTGGCGATCAGGAAGGCGAGCTCCAGACTCTGAGACGCATTCAAGCGCGGATCGCACTGGGTATGGTAGCGGTTCTGCAGATCCTCGGCGGTGATTTCCTGGGCGCCGCCGGTGCACTCGGTGACGTCCTGACCGGTCATCTCGATATGCAGGCCGCCGGCATGAGAACCTTCCGACCGGTGAATCTGCAGGAAGGCATCGACCTCACCGACGATGTGGTCGAACGGGCGCGTTTTGTATCCCCCGTTCGATTTGATCGTGTTGCCGTGCATCGGATCGCAGGTCCACACCACCTTTCGTCCCTCCCGCTCGATCGCGCGGATCAACGGCGGCAGCCCATCCCTCAGCTTGTCGACGCCCATCCGCGTGATCACGGTCAGCTTACCGGGCTTGTTCGTGGGATTGAGGACGTCGCAAAGCCGGAGAAGGTCGTCACCGCTCATATTGGGTCCGGCCTTGACGCCGACGGGGTTGGCGATGCCGCGGCAGAACTCGACATGGGCGCCGTCGAGATCGCGGGTACGCTCGCCGACCCAGACCAGATGGGCCGAGGTATCGTACCAGCGGCCGGACGTCGAATCGATTCTGGTCATCGCCTGCTCAAAGCCGAGCAGCAGTGCTTCGTGGGAGGTGTAAAGGGTTGTCCGTCGGATATCCGGTGTCGAGACATCCGAGACGCCGCAGGCTTCCATAAATGCCACGGCCTCAGTGATGCGGTCGGCAAGATCCTGGTAGCGCTCGCTCGCCGGCGAGTTCTCGACGAAATCGAGATTCCAGCTGTGCACCCGGGTCAACGCCGCAAAACCACCCTGGGTGAAGGCACGCAGAAGATTGAGGCTGGCGGCGGCCTGCGCATAGGCCTGGAGCTGACGCTCGGGATCCGGTGCCCGAGCTTCAGCGTCAAAGGCCATGCCGTTTACGATATCGCCGCGATAGCTCGGCAGCTCGACGCCGTTCTGCACCTCGACATCCGATGATCGAGGCTTGGCGAACTGTCCGGCAAGGCGGCCGACTTTGACCACGGGCATGGCGGCACCATAGGTCAAGACCACCGACATCTGCAGCAGCACGCGAAGCGTGTCCCGAATGGAGTTCGGATTGAAGTCTGCGAAGGCCTCCGCGCAGTCGCCGCCCTGCAGCATGAAAGCCCTGCCTTCGCAGACATCGGCGAGCCGCTTGCGCAGCCGCCGCGCCTCGCCGGCGAACACCAGAGGTGGATAGCCTGCGAGCTTTGCCTCCACCGACGCCAGCGCCTCGGCATCCGGATAATCCGGCATCTGCGCCGCCGGATAGCCGCGCCAGCTTTCGGGCGTCCAATCTTTCGCCATCAAGACCATCCTTCCAAAGATCGATCAACAGCCGGCCGCAAGCATCCGCTTCAAGCCGAAGCCTGATACATGGTAACGAATTCCTCTGCTGCCGAGGGGTGGAGGCCGACTGTTGCGTCAAAATCTGCCTTGGTGGCGCTTGCGGTCATCGCCACGGCCAGCCCCTGCATGATCTCGCCGGCATCGTCACCGACCATATGCGCTCCTAGCACACGGTCGGATGAGGCATCCACCACCAGCTTCATCATGATCCTGACTGGCTCATCGGTCAACGTGTGCAGCATCGGACGAAAGCTGGTCTTGAAGATGGTGACATCATGACCCGCGGCGCGGGCCTGCTCTTCGGTCAGGCCGACAGCACCCGCCTCAGGCAGGCCGAAGACCGCTGTCGGAATCGTGTCGTAGCGGACCTCATGCGGGTTGTCGTTGAAGAGGGCCTCGGCAATCGCGCGTCCCTCGGCGATGGCGACCGGAGTGAGATCGTGGGCGCCCGAGTCCAGGCCGACGCCGGCGTGATCCGAGCAGTCACCGACCGAATAGATGCTCGGGAGGCTGCTCTTATAGCTGCGATCGACATGGACGGCGCCCGTGTCGTCCATGGAGACGCCGAGTTCGGCAAGGCCGAGATCTCTGGTATTGGGGATCGGCTTTCGGCCGGTGGCGTAGAGCACCGTGTCGAAGCGCATGTCGCCTGCTGTGGTGCTGACCTTGAGGTCGTCACCCTCAGGCTCGATCTCTTCGATCGTGGTGCCGGCGCGGATATCGAGGCCACGAATTTTGTACTGCTCGACCAGCATGTCGCGGAGATCCTGGTCGAAGCCGGCGAGCGGTAGCGGCTTTCGAAAGAAGAGGGACGTATCGACGCCCAGCCCATTGAAGATGCTGGCAAGCTCGACGCCGATATAGCCGGCCCCCATGACCGCGAGGCGCTGCGGCTGCTTCGTCATGCCTTCCAGCGCCTCGTTCGAGGTGATCACATGCTCGATGCCAGGCACGTCGATGAGGCTCGGGCGCGCGCCGACTGCCACCAGGATACGCTCGGCAGAGACGCTTCGTCCGTCGATCTCGGCGCTATTCGGTCCCGTCACCTTGCCCCGGCCCTCGATAACCTGAACACCAGCCTTTTCCAGCATGCTGCGGTAAATGCCGTTCAGCCGGGCAATCTCCGTGTTCCGCGCGGTAATCAGATGTTTCCAGTCGAGCCTGGGGTCGCCGACTTCCCAGCCATAGGCGCGCGCTGCCTTGAAATGCTCGGAAAAATGGGCGCCGTAGCGCATCAGCTTCTTCGGCACGCAGCCGCGGATCACGCAGGTGCCGCCGAGCCGGCTGTCTTCGCAAAGTCCGACGCGAGCGCCGTAGCTGGCCGCTCGCCTAGCACAGGCGACGCCGCCTGAGCCACCACCGATGACAAAGAGATCAAAGTCCGCCACGCCTGTTCCTTTCGGAGATGACATCGAGGAAACACGGGAAAGAAGGCGTGTCCTCATCCATATGCCGCATGCCCCATTTAATAGGGAGGCGACAGGCGATTGTCAGCAGGTCACGAGCGACGGACCAGCCTCCGAAACGCTCGATATTGCCTAACCATAACCTGGCTCTGCGATCTGCATCAGCCAAGTTGCCTGTTGCAGCGGTAAATCGAACGAAAACCTGGGGGTCGGAGACAGGGCGGCTTTTCGCTTTCAGAAAAGGGTTCCGTCGCTCAGGAGCGTTAGTGGCGGTCGGCCATCCCGGCGACGCTCCCTGGCGATCCGGCGGCCGGCGCTCCAGGTGCCGCCTTCCAGGATTTTCGCGAGCGGCAGATCTAAAGGCGACAGATCCAATGTCTCTCGGATGAGCACCGCGAGTCGTTCGATCATCGCTACCGTAAGCGCCCGCCATTCCGTGATCAGCTCCGACGTCCCGGCGTGGGCCTCCTGCAGCACGACGTCCTGCCTCGGTCTGATCAGGCCAAGATCGATCAGCAGGCCGCCATTTCGATATTCGGCAAGCGGTGTCAGTGCATCGAGGCCGACGACATCGATCCCAAGCTCCTCCAAGGGCTCGATCAACGAATAGGCCAGCCATTGGGACAGCTTGTGAAAGGGCACCAGCCCGTCGGTCAGATCGTCCGCGGCGGCAGCAGGGTGACGCCCGACATCGCCGAGATTGACGCCGTCCAGTTCGATCCTGCCCGGCCATATCGACGACAGTCCCCTCAGCAGCGCCGCCAGGATCGAGCTAGCCGGCAGCGTGCCGTCGGCGCTTTCTTCCATGAAATGGTCGACCAGATTCCCAATTCGCGGCCGGTCACCGCCAAAGAGCGCTGGGCTGGACTGGAGGGCATGTCCAAGCGCGTTCATCAGGCGCGCGCGACCGACGGTCCCGACCAGCGGGTTATCGTCAGCCACCTGGAAGTGGCGTTCCAATAAGGTGACGTCCAGGCCAACCAGCGCATCGGCATCGCCGCGCAGGGGATTTGACGGGTCCGCTGAGCAGAGACCAGACTTGAAGAAATCGAAACTGGCGACCGCCAAACCTTCCGACCGGCTGAACACCTGTCCGCAGGATGGCTCGATATAACGCCAGCGCTCACCAGCGCCGGCATCAAGGAGCACGCTGATCACGGCGAGATCGATGCGGATACGCGCGCGCTCGAGACGCGCGACATGGTCGAGCTCGCGCGAAAGCTCCTGCCAGCGATCGCGTCCGCCGACGGCAAAATGGCGCCAGCGACTGTGATACGGGATATCGAGGGAAGGATAGCTGGCGCGGATGGTGTCGATAACGTAGTCGGCGGTCGCATCGAGCCGGTCGAGATCGAGACGAAAATGCTCGAGATCGTCACGCTCGGCTGCCGCCATGATCAGCTCGGCGCGCTCACGAATCGCCTCTGGGGATCGGAGCCAGGCGATCGCCGACGGCGCATCGCGCAGCCTTCTTGATTCGATTTGCGTCAAGGAGTCAGCCCGTTTCATAGTCACCGAGCGTTCGGCCCTTGGCATGGGTCAATTCATCAGCCGAGGGCACCGCGTCGGTGAAATAGCCTGCTGCCTTCTTTGCGTCCATCTCAACTTTGGCGTCGTCGGGGATGCGGTCGTCGGGAATCGCCACGCGTTCACCGACATCGATCCCCTGGCGAACGATGGCGTCATACTTCATGTCGCTCATCGAGACCAGACGGTCGATCCGGGTGATGCCGAGCCAATTGAGGACATCCGGCATCAATTCCTGAAAGCGAACGTCCTGCACGCCGGCGACGCACTCGGTGCGTGTGAAATAGGTGTCGGCCCGATCGCCGCCCTCTTGGCGTTTTCTGGCGTTATAGACAAGGAACTTGGTGACTTCACCGAGCGCCCGGCCTTCCTTTCTGTTGTAGACGATCAGCCCGGCACCTCCGGCTTGCGCTGTCTCGATGCAGACCTCGATACCGTGCACCAGATAGGGGCGACATGTGCAGATGTCGGAGCCGAACACATCGGAGCCGTTGCATTCGTCGTGGACACGGCAGGCGACCTGCCGCGTTGGGTCGGTAAGGGCTTCAAAATCGCCGAAGATGTAGACGGTGTGGCCACCGATCGGCGGCAGGAAGACCTTCAGATCGGGTCGGGTCACCAGATCCGGGTACATGCCGCCGGTCTGCTCGAACAAATGGCGACGGAGATCCTGTTCGCTGATCTGAAAGCGCTCGGCGATGCCAGGCAGATACCAGACGGGCTCGACCGCGATCTTGATGCAGTTAGCTTCGCCGCTTTCCAGAAGCACACGCCCATCGGGTCTCAGCCCGCTATCCGACGGCAGGCCATGCAGCTCCGGCACCGTGAGGCGCGCCTTGGTCACGGCGATGGTCGGCCGGATATCGATACCATCGCCGAGTTCGCGCGCGAACGCCTCGCCGATGATGTGGCCATAGGGATCGAGCGAAACGATCCTGCCAGGATCCGACCATTGCGGGTGAGGGCCGATGCCGATGGCCGGTGCCGTGTTGGTCAAATCCGGCTTATGCAGGGTGCTCAGACTGCCTGAGGCAACGGCGAGAGCGCGATAAAGCGCGTAGCCGCCGGCATGGGCGCCAATCGCATTGCGCCTGGCGGAATCGGTGACCGTGCCCACCACCGGACCCCGTCTTTCAGGGTCCGCAGCACCCCACACGATCGCCGGCGGCTTTTGGCCGCCACTGCGCGGATGGGAGTTGAGAACGATGTGACGATAGCTGTTTGACAAAGCGCCTTCGGCCATGGTTGGTCCACTGCCCCGTTTTTAAAGGCGCATACTCTAAGATATGGTTAACAAGTGGAAGCTTTTTTTCGAGCGTGTGATTGGCGTTGCCTCGCTTCTTGCCTAGTGTGGCTTCCGTCGGGCCGATAGTGATCGCTTTGGCGATGTGTTGATGTTCAACGGCTTGATATGATCCGATCGTACCAGGGAGAAGGCGTGATGCGTTTGTTGCGATATGGTGATCCAGGCTCGGAAAAGCCCGGACTTGTGGACTCTGACGGCAAGGTTCGGGATCTCTCCGGCCATATCGCCGATCTGACGCCTGATCAGCTCGGCAGCGCGCGCCTGGCCGCGCTCGCGGCGATCGATCCAGCCTCATTGCCGCTAGTGGATGGTGAACCACGGCTCGGCGTGCCGGTCGCCATCGTGCCCAATCTCCTATGCGTCGGCTTGAACTATGCGGATCACGCCGCCGAGACCGGATCGCCGATCCCGGATCAGCCGGTCCTGTTCATGAAGCACACCGGTTCGATCATCGGTCCGAACGATGACGTGCAGCTCCCTGCCGGTTCGACCGAGAGCGACTGGGAGGTCGAACTCGCCATCGTCATCGGCGAGCGCTGTTCCCGCGTGAGCAAGGCCGAGGCAATGAACTACATCGCCGGCTATACGATCGTGAACGATGTCTCTGAGCGGCATGTGCAGATGAACGGAGGTGCCAAGCAGTGGGTCAAGGGCAAGAGCCCGGAGACCTACGCACCGATCGGCCCCTGGCTGGTGACCAAGGACGAGATCGCCAATCCCAATGATCTGCGCATCTGGCTCGAGGTCGATGGCAAGATGTATCAGGATAGCTCGACCAATCAGTTTATTTTCGATGTTCAAACCGTGATCAGCCACCTGAGCCAGCACCTGACGCTTCTCCCAGGCGACGTTGTCTCCACCGGTACCCCACCCGGCGTCGGCATGGGGATCAAGCCGGACCCCGTCTTCCTGAAGGCTGGCAACGTCATGCGCCTTGGCATCGACGGTCTCGGCGAACAGCGTCAAAACGTGGTGTCGGCGACACCTGCCTGACCTGGACCTCATAACACCGGGGCTGCTTCGGTCCCGGTGGATTGTCTCCGTCTTCGTCGAGGATTGACGCATCAAGCCCCCATCCACCCTTCCAGAGACACTCGCTTACGGCTATCTGGAGAGCCCGATCGGCGCGCTTCTCGTTGCCGGTGACGATATCGGTTTGCATTGCATCAGCTTCCCGCGCGGCAGCAGAGCGGTCGGACCGGGAGATGTCTGGCGGCGGGATGACGCGTTCTTTAAGGAGGCCTTTGCCCAGCTTAGCGGATATTTTCGGGGCGAGCTGACGGCGTTCGATCTGCCACTTCACTTTACCGGGACGGCGTTCCAAAAGACGGTCTGGCAGGCCTTGATCGACATTCCCTATGGCGAGACGACATCTTACGGTGCCATTGCCAGAGCGATCGGTCGACCGACCGCGTCGCGCGCCGTGGGTGCTGCAAACGGCGCCAATCCACTGCCGATCATTGCACCTTGCCACCGGGTCATCGGCGCCGACCGTTCGCTCACCGGCTTTGGCGGCGGCCTCGAGATCAAGCGTTTCCTGCTCGATCACGAGCGCCGGGTCGCTGGCAGCGATGGCGCGCAAGCACTTTTGCCGCTCTAGTGGTGTGAGTGATGTGATCGCAGCATTCGGCTCCTGCCTGTTGCGTCAAGATTATAAGTACGCGGTCAGCTTTTGAAGGTCGTAGAACAAATTATAGGTCGAAGACGCGACACTGTATGAATTGATACAATTCCATCTCCTTTTATCAGCCGAACCGGAAGCTGTTGGTTCTTGTCGCGTGATCGACCTGATTCTCTTCCCCGGGTCTTAACGTCGTTCTGCTAAGCCTCTTCGCGGTTCATGCGATCCTGGGAAACCGGTCGCCCGCAAAAAGGGGCGCATGGCTCAGACTCCCAGGATCGCTCGGACCAGAATGTCACCATGGCGGCCGGGCTCAATGTTGCGGACATTCCATTAGCGGTCGGACGCTGAAACGGTCACCACCCAGTTGCGCTGGTTTGAGCTTTCCTGGAAGCAGATCTTGCTTTTCAAGCTTTCCAGGTGGACATTCCCGATTGCCCAATCGGTAGATGTCAAAAGCACCGGACGCCGAATTTACCGGTTTTGCGCGATGCAGCAATCATTTGATGGAGTTGATCCGCTGAAAGCATTCAGATTACTCGTCTTCGGTCTCGCCGTCTTGGTGGGTGTGCTGCTTTCGCCACCTGTTTTTGACCGCATCTTCTCGATGGTCCATCTGCTTGAGGTCGAGAAGCTCTATCTATGGATCGCGGCCATTCTCATACCCGCCGTTGGTCTCTACTGCCTTATCGGAGGCCGCTACGCCGTCGGCGCTTCGTTCGTGCTGTTCAATCTGCTGTTCTTGACGTCGATCGAATTGTCCGCGCGCGTTGCGATCAAGATCTTCGCCCCCGATAAGGAGGTCAGGATCAGCCAATGGGGTAATATGAGCTATGATCACTTGCGCGTTTATCGGGCGCATCCTTTCGCACAGTTCACAGGCGTACCATCGAGCCAGTTGATCGGTAACCAGGCCCTTGGCGATCTGTCCGAATTCAACAATTTCGGCTTTGTCGGCGAGGACTTTGTTTATGACAAGCCGGCGGACACGATTCGCATAGCAGCCCTCGGCGCCTCGACCACAGGCAGCGGCTATCCTGCCATGCTGGCCGATTTTCTGGATGACAAGCTCGCCGAGTCGTCGAAGCAGGTCGAGGTGATGAATTTTGGCCTCGGCTTCTATACGACGGCCAACACCCTGGTCAATTTTGCCCTGAACGTTGTCGATTTCACCCCGGACTACATCATCGTTCATCACGGTTGGAATGACTGTCATGTCCGCGCCGAATCCGATGTGTTCAGAAGCGATTACAGCCACCACCTGAAAGCCTACGAGCCGCCGCGGTTTGTTGCGGATCGCTACATCCTGAGAACAAGCACCATCTATCGTATTCTGAAGTTCAAGCTTGGCCCGCCGGAATGGGCTTTCATCGAAGCCGCCGCACAGCTGCCGCGGGAGACTCCTGACCGTCCGATGAGTACGCAGGAGCTTGGAACCTTCGAACGCAATATCGAGCAGATCATTCATCTCGCGCAGATGAACAATATCGAGGTCATTCTGACCACACTGCCGAGAACGTTCGATGCGACGAAAGTTTCGTTCCAGGATCATCGATGCCTGGATCAATTCAACGACGTCACGCGTGAGCTGGCGAGGCGCTACCAGCTCTCACTTCAGTTCCTGGATCTCGCCAAGACCATGGAGGGTGACCTCGATGATCATTTCACCGATCTTGCCCATTTGAGCGAGAGCGGCCGGCGGCTCAAGGCAGAAGCGATCGGTGAATTCTTGTTGCCCAATCTGAAACGTCCGGCGCTCGCTGAAAACTATTGATGTGATTATGTCAATTGATTCACGGCCTGGATGCCAGCGACCTGGGTTTTTGGCCAAGTCATAGCAAGCTAAGAAGGCAAGCGTAGGAGAGTGGTCCTATGCCAGTCGCGCCAAGCCTCAGCGATAGGGTGCGTCGCCTGCCGCATTGTCCTATCGCTAACATAGCAACCTGCGGAAAAAAGCCAGCCGTGGCGCTGGATCACGGCTGGCTTCGGTACGAGAAAACTACTTCAGATAGCCCATATCGCCCCAGATCTTGAACTTTTCTCGGAACGCCGTGATCGACTCCCAGATGCGCTTGCTGTCGGGGTTGGTCTCGACCTCTTCAGCGATCACCTCGCCCCAGGCGTTTTCGAACTCGGCCAAGATCTCGTCCGACCACGAGATGTTGGTCACGCCATCCTCGACGTTGGCGGCCATGGCGTCGGCCTGGAGGAACTCGCCTTCGGCGATCTCCTGGGTGATGTTGGCCTTGCAGGCAAGCTCGAAGATGAGTTGCTCCTGCTCAGTCAGCGCGTCCCACTTCTCCATATTGACGATGATCTCGTTGGAGGTGGACTGCTGATGCCAGCCGGGGAAGTAGTTGTATTTGGCGATCTGGTAGAAGCCGTAGGAGCGATCGATCGCCGGCATGGAGAACTCTGTGGCGTCGATGGTGCCGAGCTCCAGGGCTGGATAGATGTCGCCGCCCGCGAGAAGCTGGGTCGAGACGCCGAACTTCTGCATGACCTTGGCGCCGAGGCCGAAGAAACGCATCTTCAGGCCTTGCAGATCATCCAGGGTCTTGATCTCCTCGCGGAACCAGCCGGAAGTTTCCGGTGGGATCATGCCGCACATGTGGAACTTGATGCTGTCCTTGGAGTACATCTCCTCAGCGAGCTCGATGCCTCCGCCGTAGAGCATCCAGGCAAGGAATTCAGGCGCGGGCGGGCCAAACGGCCAGGTCGAGAAGAAGTTGTAGGCGGAGTTCTTTCCCTGATTAGCGCCAGGCGTGCCGTAGGCGGCGTCGAGCGCACCTTCGGAAACAGCGTCGTAATAGGCAAAGCCGCCGACGATCGCGCCGGGCTCGAACACCTTGATCTCAAACTCGCCCAAGGTTGCCCTGTCGACCCAATCGGCGATGCGATAGCCGACGGGGCCGATCACCGCGACGTTCTGTCCGAAGGCGGAATGCATCTTCCAGCGGGTCTTCGCATCGGCGTCGCTGACAACGGTCATCCCTATGACTGCCGCAAGACCGATAGCAGCGCCGGCTGTCCAATACTTCCCTGACATGTCGTTCTCCCTGATCGGTTTATTCCGACCAGACGATCACATCATGAAATGGCTGTAATGACCAACGCTTTCGCGGCCGCTACCGAACGGCGCCGATAGCTCACCAACGCCTCGTCAAGGTGACGAG
>JBCCIN010000165.1:0-10816 GCA_039028235.1 Pseudomonadota bacterium | reverse complement strand
TAATGATGACCCATCGTCCCGCGCCTCGTTCGCGAGGACGGAAAGCGGCGTCTTCAGGCCATGGGCAAGATTGCCGACATGGGTCTGCGCGCGCTCGATCAGGGTCTCGCTATGGTCGATCAGCGCGTTGAGCTCGCGGGCCAGTGGCTGGATCTCGCTGGGGTAGGCGCCTTCGAGCCGCCGGCTCTCACCGGACCGGATCGCGGAAAGAGCACGCTGAATGCGAAACAGCGGCTGCAGGCCGAAGCGCACCTGGATGAGGATCGCCGCGAGCACGCCCGCGAACAGCATCGCCAGGGTCAGAGCGAGCAGGCGATCGAAGCGGTTCTTCGGCCTGCTAAGCTCGCTCTCATCGCCGGCGACGGCATACCAGTAGGGCTTGTCCTGTCCCGGCAGAAGGATCGGCCTCACCAGAACGCGCAAGGTCTGCTCACTCGGCCCCGGCACCTCGGCAAGCACGACCTCCTCGCTCTCCGGATGCGGCAGGACCAGAGCCTGCGCCCATAGTGAGGACGAGCGGCGCAGCGGCTGCTC
Source organism: Pseudomonadota bacterium (assembly GCA_039028235.1). Lineage (GTDB taxonomy): Bacteria > Pseudomonadota > Alphaproteobacteria > Geminicoccales > Geminicoccaceae > JANQPX01. The sequence continues at coordinate 10,282 of JBCCIN010000165.1, read as the reverse complement.
GCCGTCGCTGATCTGCCAGTACCAGCCGGAGAAGGGTTGATCAAAACGCGGCTCGCCTAATTGCAGGCTGAGATCGAGACGACCATCTTCGGCCACCGTGGTGCCGGCGACCACCCCCTCCAGAAGGACGGCGAGCCGAGCGTCAAAGCTGTTTCTGACGGCATCGCCAAAGAGCGCTGACAACGCGAAGCCGCTGGCACTCAAAAGGAGCGCACACCAAATGGCGGCGCTTAAGACGAGGCGGGATGCGAGGGATTTAATCGGCGCCCCCCGGCGGCGCCAAGCGATAGCCGAGACCACGCGCCGTCTGAATCACATCGACCCCGAGCTTTTTCCTGAGGCGACCGACGAACACTTCAATCGTGTTGGAATCCCTGTCGAAATCCTGGTCGTAGAGATGCTCGGTCAACTCGGTGCGTGACACGATCTTGTCCTGGTGATGCATGAGATAGGCGAGCAGACGGTATTCCTGTGCCGTCAGCTTGATCGGCTGACCGTCCACCGACACTTTGGCTGAACGCGTATCGAGATGCACCGGGCCGCAGCTCATCTCGGCCGACGCGTGGCCCGCCGCCCGGCGCACCAACGCACGAAGCCGCGCCAGCACCTCCTCCATATGAAAGGGCTTGGCGACGTAGTCATCCGCACCGGCATCGAAGCCCGCGACTTTCTCGCTCCAGCGATCGCGCGCGGTCAGGATAAGGACAGGCGTGGCCAGCCCGTTCCGTCGCCAGCGCTCCAAGACCGTGATCCCATCCATGACCGGCAGGCCGAGATCGAGGACGATGGCATCGTAGGGCTCCTGCTCTCCGAGATAGTGCCCTTCTTCGCCGTCATGGGCGACGTCGACCGCATAGCCCGCATCCACCAGCGAGTCTCGAAGCTGCCTCGCCAGATCCTCTTCATCTTCCACCAAAAGGACTCTCATGCGTCGCCTTCCCTCAAACAACAAATGCAGAGCCATGCGGTCGACCCAAAGTCGACGCTGTCATCGCACGGCTTAACGCTCGTCCAGAATGTCCCCGCTGACCGCATCCGCCGTGATGTCGGAAACCACGCCATTCTCGCCCATCCAGCGAATCGCATAAGCTTCGCGGCCCCGCCACTCGACCAGCCGCGCACCGAGCGCCCGACCTGGAAGCCGCTTCCTGATGGCCTCGAGCACCGACTCGAGCGGCTTGGTCCGCTCGACCGCCTTCGGCTGATCGTCAACCAGCATCGAGGGCGCCGGCGCGATCCCGAAATTCCCGAGACCGGGCAGACGGAATCCGTCGTCAGCACGAGCGCCGCCTGCGACGGCCAAACCGGCCACCAGCGACAGGACTGTAGTGAGGACTTTCATGACGGTTCTTCTACTGACCCGGCAATGAACGAAACCTGAACCAGACGTTCACCCAATTCAACCCCCAAGCCAAGCGTGCGGCGCTTGACCCGCGAACTTGCTGGAGTGCGGGCAAGCCCGAAACAGACCGACTTTTTCAGGTCGGGAGCTGTTTCTAATGTCGGCTGGAGCCGCTACTGTTCAATTAAGGAAAAATTCTTTGAGAGAGGGTGCGGTAATGGATGCCAAGGCTATTCTCGACGTTTTGATGCAGAGTGGGATGGGCAAGAGCCAGCAGCGGCTGGAAAGGACGGCTCGCGGCAGCAATCCCCTGCTGGAGGCAGCGAGCTCGATGCTCGGCGGCAGTGGCGGCAGCGGTGGTGCGCTTGGCGGCATGCTCTCTCAAGTGCTTGGCGGAGGCGCCAGCGGCGGTTCCGGCGCAGGCGGCGGTCTTGGTGATGTCCTGGGCTCGCTTCTCGGAGGCGGCGGCGGAGGACGCGCGGCCGGCGGCGGCCTTGCCGGCGGTCTAATCGCCAGCCTTGCCAAGGCCGCCATGTCGCAGATGGCAGGCGGTGGCTCAGCCGACCAGTCGGCCGGCTCCGGCTTCGACCTCTCGCGCTATGCGACAGGCCAAGTCGAGAGCCAGCGCAACGACGACGATCGGGCGCTAGTGATGATCCGCGCCATGCTCTCGGCCGCCAAGGCCGACGGCCAGATCGACGCCGGCGAGCAGCAGCGGATCCTCGGCAAGCTCAACGACGCCGGCGCCAGCCAGGAGATGAGGCAGTTCATCCAAGCGGAGCTGCAAAAGCCGATCGACATCGAAGGCCTCGCCTCTGAAGTCGACTCACCGCACATGGCGACCGAGGTCTACACGGCGTCCCTATTCGCGATCGATGTCGACACTCGAGGCGAGCAGCAATATATGAGCCAGCTTGCAAACCGCCTCGGCCTGCCGTCGACGCTGGTGAAGCAGCTGCATGACAGCCTCGAAGTACGCGGCGCCTGACGCGCACTCCTGAAGCTTTCCTTCTAGGTAGGACAACGCGGCATCTTGCGAAAGGTGCCGCGTTTCCGTATGCGCAGCATCTCGCTTTGGAAACGCCAGACAAAAGCCAGCGGTCAACCTTGACCACTCATCCTCCTGCTTTAGAGATAGCGCCCGAACAAGAAGAAAGCTGCCGCCTTAAGTCGCGTTTTCGGGCCAGGTGCTGCCTTCTCCCCGCTGAACACCAGGCATTCTTCGTCCTCAGTCGAAGAAGCCTGACATGATGCCGAGGCTCTATGTTCAACGATTTTCTGAGCTACGACTCCGACCAGCCGATCGAGTGTGACATCTGCATCGCAGGCTCGGGCGCAGCCGGCATTTCCATCGCGCGCAGCCTGATCGGCTCATCCCTCAAGGTGGTGCTCCTCGAGGCGGGCGGCTTCGATTACGAGGAGAACTCGCAAGCCATCTATGAGGGTGAGATCATCGGTCAGCCCTATTACGACCTGGATGTCACCCGCCTTCGCTATTTCGGCGGCAGCACCAATCACTGGGCCGGCCAGTGCAGTCCCCTCGAACCGATCGACATGGAAGCACGTGCCTGGGTGCCGGACAGTGGATGGCCGATCGATCGTGCATCCCTCGATCCCTGGTACGCCAAGGCCCAGGATGTGATCGGTATCGGCCCCTACGACTATGATCACGTGGCGCTGTCACCCGAGGGGGCTCCCTTCCTCGATTTCCTCGACGACAAGCTCAGGCACAAGGTCTGGCGCTTCAACGATCCGCCGACACGCTTCGGAGAGGCCTATCGCGCCGAACTCGAAGCGGCTGCCAACATCAATGTCTGGCTGCACGCCAATCTGGTGGAGATCGAAACCGAGCAGACTGTGGCGCGCGTCAGCGGCTTCAAGATCGCGACCCTGGACGGCCGGACAACGACAGTGCGCGCGAGTCGTTACGTACTGGCGCTCGGCGGCATGGAGAACCCGCGTCTCCTATTGAATTCGACCGCCGCCAACCCGAACGGCCTCGGCAATGATCGGGATCTGGTCGGGCGCTATTTCACCGATCACATGAACGGCGTGGTCGGCCGCGTCGCCGGCGTCGAGACCGACTGGGCCAGAGCCTACAACTTCGTCAAAACCGGTGACATCCGGATCAGAACCAAGGTGCACGCCAGCCCGATAGCCCAGGCCGAACGCGGCCTCCTGAATGGCGCTGCCCAGCTCGGCCAGAAGCCCACGGCGCGCGACACGTCGCCTGGCTACAAGGCGCTTCGCCGCATCAGGGACAACGTCAAAAAGGGCGACTACGTCGAAGATCTCGGCTCCAACGTCGTCGCCATCGCAACCGACCTGGACGGCATCTGGGACGGGCTGGTCGAGTATTTCGTCGATGACACCGTTTATATCGAGATCGAGGCGGAGCAGGCGCCCAACCCCGACAGCCGCATCTCCTTAAGCGATGACGTCGACGCCCTCGGCCTACACCGGGTGCTGTTCGACTGGCGTCTCAGCGAGATCGATCGCCGTTCGATCGACGGTCTCGTGCAGCTGATAGGCGAGGAGGTCGGGCGTCTCGGCGTCGGCCGCGTCGAGATGGAGCCCTGGCTCGCAGCAGATGACAAAAGCTGGCCGGACGAGAATTTCGGCGGCCATCACCACAGCGGCACCACGCGCATGGCCTCGGATCCGAGTAAAGGCGTGGTCGATGCCGACTGCCGGCTGTTCGGCACCGACAATCTCTATGTCGCCGGCAGCAGCGTGTTCCCGACGATCGGCGGCTCGAACCCGACATTGACGATCGTGGCCCTTGCGCTTCGCCTCGCGGACCATATCCGCTCATCGATGGAGCAGGCCTAGCGGTGGTGTGACCACCTCATGAACAGGCTGTAACGACGAGCGTGATCGCCAAATATGCTTGTCAATTGCGGCGCTCAGCCCGTCCGAGCGCCGCAATTGACTTCCTTTAGGACGAGCGTCCCTTGACGCGCTGGAGCGATTCCTCCGCCGACCAGTGCCGAGGTAGGCCTGGGATCTCATCAGAGATGTCGATCGTGCTCCAGGTCTCGTGGTGACCGGGCTCCAGGAGCTTGTCGAACTGGGTAAAGAACGCTTCGGTGAACGAGGCGAGCGTCTCGCCACGCGGGTGCCCCTTCGGCCAGTTGTAGCTGATCAGCACCGTCGCAACACCTACGGAACTCACCGAAGCACCTGGTGCGATCAGCTTCGGATAATGCTCTGATGTAATCGCTACCGGGGCATAGGACTGGGTCACGGAAGGGGTCGCCGGAACCTCGATGAAATGCAGGTTCTCGCCTGTATCGATCTCCTCGAACAGCGAACTCGGCGCGCCCGTCGCCCTGGTCATCGCCGCGATCTCACCGCTGCGCAGCATCTCAAGTGCCGCTTTGTGCTCGTGAAGTGTCACGTCGACCTCAATGCCTAAGGCATCGAACACCACACTCGCCGTCATGGACGTGCCGGATCCGGTGCGCCCGAAGTTCACCTTCTTGCCGGCGAGATCGTAGATCGACTGGATATCGGTGCTTGCAAGGATATGAAACTGATCGGTGCCGACGGGTGTGATCAGACGCACGGCGTCCTTGATGCCGGGATAAATTGCGTTCTGATCCATGAACTGAATCACGTCATGCTGAACGACTGCCATGTCGACACCGCGGAGATAGAGCAGATCCTCGAACTCTTTGGCCGAGCCCTGAGAGACCATCGGCACAACGCGAAGGTTGTAGCCGTCCGACAGCGCCACATCGAGATCGTAGGCAAGATCGAGATCCGTGGACCCCGGACGCCCGGCCATGATGCCGACCACGTGCTGGTTGACCTTATCGCGAAACTGATTGACGGCGTCTTGCGCCAAGGCAGACCCCGTCCAGCCGGCCAGAGCCAGAACGGCTCCGGCGGCGATGACACTTGCTCTCAACATCAGCAATTCCTCCTAGGTTTTCCTAAACACTGTCGGCAAACCGACTCGATCCTGCGCTCTTCTCAATGAGGACGATGAAATCTCAGGAAGCAGCACGCTCATGCGGCAGCGCTCCGTCCGTCTAGGCGCTACATCGTCGGATGTTCGATCGGCACGGAGGGCGACAACGCTTCGTCCCCCTCGGCCGCCGGCTCGATCGGCTCGACCTCTTCGGACGGCGGCGCCACGTCGCGACTGGCCGGCTGCACGACCTCACTCAGCTCGCCTTCGACGATGCCATCACGAACGGTGACGACGCGATCTTCAACCCTGAGCGTGAAACGGCCGTCCTGCCAGTTGATGAAGCTGCCCATGACCGCCCCGCCATCGACGTCCATGACGACGCCAACGATCTCTTCGCGGGGCAGCACGCTATAGCCACCATCTGTCTCATGGACGTTGAGCGTGTTGAGGGTAGCCGAGATCACCTTCCCGGTGATCTTCTGGCCATCGGTGGTCGAGAAGGTGACCTCGTCGGCGAGAGTTACTGTGCTGAAGAAGGTCAGCATCAAGGCCAAAGCGGCGAAAGAGCCCCTGGGGCCAGCTCCAGGTAAGCGGTGCATCAGACGTTTCTCACTGTTCTTCGTGATCGTCAGCATCCGGTGAGTGGATGCGGGGCGATCATTCTCAATTGTCAAACAGGCGTTTCATTCTTTCGAGAAGTGACTGATCCACAAAAAGCTTGCTGACGACCGGCCGCGTTCATCGATGTGAATCACCGAAAGGCCGACAAAATCCAGTCATTGTCTAGCATGCCCAACGATGACGAACTTTATGAAAACGGCTGGGGAAAGGATTTCATCCAGAAGTCACGAAACTGATCGAAATGCCAGCAACCGCTTTTTAATAAAAAATCTTTAGAAATTCTACCATAAAATGCGCCCTCAACACGGAAATCGATATCGCCGTCGAGGTCTATTGATCAGATCGCCCGCGCCTCACTGCCAGAATGGCGCTGCTGCCCGGAACATCGTCCAATCCTGTCGAAGCTTAGGCTCGACATCTGCAACACCGCGAGCGTGCCAGCCCCTCACCAGTCCAGCCGCTTTCCGGATATCCCGCTTGCCGGGGCGTGCCAGGAGGTCGGCGACGAGGTCTTCGGCAACGGCGACATCGTTCAAGTGGCCGAGATCCTCCTGAAGAGCTTTAACCCGCCCATGAACGGCTTTGACGGCCTTCTTGTCGAACAGTGGCTTGAAGAACTCGATGCTGTAACGGAGTTTCTTCAGCGCGATCCTAAGCTCGTGACGTTGCTCGGTCGCGAGCCTGGCAAAATGCTGGCCCCTGGCCAGGACCTGCTTGTAACGCTTCGCCAAGAGCTGCCCGGCAAAGTCGGTGATCGGTTGGCCAAGCAATGCGGCGCGCCTGCCGTCATCGCCATGACGCCAGTCGCGCCGTTCCAGCCAGTGGCCGAACCGCAGGACGAAGCGTGTATAGTCGGGACTCTCGAGATGCTTTCGCGCCCGCCGGTAGCCTGCACGGACGCGCGCTGCCGCACGCTGGCGAAGGGCTTCTAGTTCCCTGTCATCAGGCCTCGCTTCGATCACCGGAGCCAGCAGATCAGCCTGGAAGACGTCCCAGTCACGCGCAGGTCCAAGCGCGCCGATCGCCCCCTTTGCACCTGCTTGCAGCCATTCGAGCTGTTCCGGCGGGACCATCTTTCGAAACACGGAAAGGGCTGAACGCAGACGGCGCAGCGCCACCCGCATTTGATGAACACCTTCAGCATCACGGCCGTCAATCGCGGCCGCCTGGTTCGCGAGCCACTGTGCGAAGCAATTCTCGAAAATGGCGACCATGGCCTCGTCGACACTATCCTCGCGGCCAAGCGGCGGGTTGGTCGCCCGATGCCAGTCAGGCGGCCGGTCGGCAAGCTGATCGAAGGCGCGGGTCGATTTCGAGCGGGTTTCCAGCCAAAGCGGACCGACGTCCTGAATCTTGAGGGCCAGATCATAGAGCACCTCGGGCTGACCTTCGAGCAGCTCAAGCTCAATTTCGGCAATCGGCAGGCTGGCATCGCCCGTTTCAATCTCGCCGAGATCGAGAGCCGCCTCGATCAAACCCTCGCCGGGGATCGAAACCTTCCGTGTCCGGCGCCGCACTCTCGTCGCGAAGGCCTCGCGAAGCTCATCGTCGAAAGCCGCTTTCGGCAGCTGCCCACGAGCTCCCTTGGGCAAGGCTTCCGGCTGTGGATGCCAGTCGTCGAGCTTGGTTTCCCACTCACCGCGCTTCAAGATCGCCGCCTTTGAATCGTCGCCGGCTTTCAAGGTCTGCCGATAGCCTCGGCCATTGGCGCGAACGCGAAAAGCAAGACCGGAAGCACGAAGATCCAGATTGGGTGTATCGAAGTAGCGACTTTCGAGATCGGCGAGCTTCTCATCGGCTTCGGACTGAGGCGCCAGGTGCGGCGACGCAAAAATCGCCTTTAGGACCTCAGGTTCTCCGGCGAGGCGAAGCTCCACCTCGGCGGGTATCGAACGCTCGACCTCCGATTCCGAACGCCTCTTTCCCATAACCCACCTTTGATTGCTTCGTGAGGAATCAGCATAGAAGCGACACGCGACGAGGCGCAATCACCCAAGCTTGGACATGACAACATCATGACAAAAGAATCGAAGTCTTCGCTGGTCCAATCAAGATAGCGAGGGCGAAGCTAAAAGGTCGATTCGACCGTCCGACGATGGCGCTTATGATCCGCTGAACACCAAAAGACCCAAACCCAAATTGGCGAGTGCGCCCATGATGAGGGCAGAGAAGGTCAGGGCCATACCCGTCACCCGAAGCCGATAGTTCTCCGGCTCCTGGCTGACACCGTAGGCATGAACGAGGCGACCGCCAAGAAGGCAAAGGCCGATCGCATGAAGAACGAGAACAGAAATGCCCTGCAGCTCACCAAGAGCCATCAGCACGATGGCCATGGGCGCATATTCAGCGAAGTTGCCATGGACACGGAGTCGCCGGAGCAGCAACCGGTCACCGCCATCGCCAAGCGGCACCTTCACATGCCGCCGGGCACCAATCACCCTGAAGCTTAGAAGAACGAAGAGAAGGGCGACAATTCCAGCGTAGACCGGCGTAATCGTCATCACGCTCAAAGGCTCCATGAAAAGAGGAACTCTTTTTTCTTTACGAGGCCGGTGCGCTATTGGATGATCGGAATAGTCGGACCGACGCTCTAGTTCGTCGCCGTACGCGCTTCCTCGATGAGTGCTGCGAGACGCGCCTTGTCGACCGCGCCCGGCACCAGCGTCTCACCAACGACGAAGGCAGGCGTGCCTTCGATACCGAGCGCGCTTGCTAGCTGGTAGTTGGCGTCGATCGCCTCGGTCACGTCGTCGCTGTTCATATCCTGCTCGAGCAGATCGGGATCGAGACCGACCTCGGCGGCAATCGTGCGAATGCCTTCCACCGACAGATCGTCCGCCGACATCAGGGCAAAGTGAAAGTCGAGATAGAGATCCGCGTCCTGCTGGTGGCTCGCAAGGGCGGCGCGTGCGGCCCTGACCGAGTCCTCACCGAGCACCGGCAATTCCTTGAAAACCACCTTCAGATTGGTGTCCTCTTCCATCAAGGCCTGCATCGAGGACAAGACGCGCCGGCAAAAACCGCAGCGGTAGTCGAAGAACTCGACCAGCGCCACATCTCCGTCGGGATTGCCGGCAACAGGGGTCGCAGGGTCGTTCAGGAGTTCATCCTGCCGGCTCACCAGCATTTCCTTTTGCCGCTCGGCCTGCTCGGCCGCCTGCCGGCGCTGCAGCTCCTCCAAGGCCTGATAGATGATCTCCGGCTCGCGCATCAGATAGTCGCGAACGATCTCTTCGACCTGCTCGACCGGCAATTCAGCGGCGGGGCTGGCCTCGTCGGCGCGCACCGGCTCGAGGGCGATCGGAGTGAGCAGGAGCGCAAGGCCGGCCATCTTCCATCGGTTAGGGCACGTTCGGCCGATCCTCTGTTTCCTCTGCATCATCAATCTGCGCTCCTCGGCAAGGTTATCGTGCCGCATCTCGACGAAATCGATGCAGCGTGACCGGCATCCTAGCTGTGTTGCTTGCGTTCAGCCACTCACAATCTGGTAAGGAGTCCGCCGCTTACGGGCCGCTGCACGCTCAGCTTTCTTCGATCGCCCGGAGAATATCCTGCAGCTGCAGCCAGCCGGGATCGCTCGGGCCGATTCTGTTTTCAGCACGCCGCGCATGCAGCTTGGCATCATCCTCCTTGCCGGTGAGCAGCGCCCATTCCGCCAAGGATAGAGACGCCTCGCCCTCTTCACCGGCGCGCCCTTGCGCGATACCGAGCATGCGCCAGGCCCCCGCATTGCGAGGCTCCGCGCGAACCGACGCCTTAAGATGCTCGATCGCTTCGAGACCCGCCTCCCGATCCCCGCTTTCAATCAGCGCCCGGGCAAGCCCGATCTTAAGGAGCGGTGCCGGCTTCAGGCGAACGGCGTCACGATAAGGCGCTATGGCCCGCTCAATCCTGCCGTTCTCGAACAGCATCTGGCCCTTGAGTTCGTGGAAATAGGGATCGTCCGGATGGTCCTCGATCAGCCCGTCGATCTCGGCGACGGCGTTGTCCAAATCAGGCAGACGATAAAGCGCGATCGCTCGCCGGTAGCGGTCTGTCAGACTGTCACCCGTCGCCTTTTGCAGCACGCGGCTGGGATCACTGAGAAAAGCTTCCAGCTTCGCAACCATGCGCTCGTGCCTTGGCGCCCACGCCTGCGGATAGCCGGGATCACCGCTTTCAAGCGGCGTCACCTGGCTTTCGACAAAGCGGATGCGATCGCGGGTCAGAGGATGAGTTCGGAGATAAGCATTCCCTCTGGATGCGGCTAGGAGGTTCTGTTCATCCAGAATACGGAAGAACTCGCCGAGCCCGGCGCTGGAGACGCCTACCGCACGAAGATAGCTGACACCGGCCTGATCGGCGGCCTGCTCCTGACCGCGCGAGAAGCTGAGAAGGTCGTTCTGAGCCACCGTCTGGCC
>JBCCIN010000164.1:0-10838 GCA_039028235.1 Pseudomonadota bacterium | reverse complement strand
TCATGTGTTTCTGCCGGCTCATCGACATCGAGGGCGGCGACTTCCGTCTGGTCCAGGCGCGGTTGCGCGACCTCGGCAACCTTCTGGTCACTAGCAGGCGATGGCTCGCCGTCATCGAGCTCTACGATGTGCCGACTCGTGTTTTCCGGTAGCCAAAACGAGGCTGTCAGCAGGGTGCTGCCCGTCCCGAGAAGAAAGCCGATCAGCAGCCAGATCCATGGTGGCCTGTGCTCGGCGGCGCTATCGCCGGCATAGGTGGATGGGTATCCGTAGTCAGCGTGTTGCGATGATGGTGACCTTCCGGGAACGGCACTGCGACGGCCGATCTTTCTACGGACCGGATTGCCCCGGCGAGCGAAGCCGTAGCCTCCATCGCCATCACCCAAACCCATTGAGGACTCCCGGCAAACTTCTTTCATTCGACAGAGTTATCACCAAAACTTCAACCATTTAGAGCAATTGGTCAACAGTATGCATCCCTGATGTCGGAAGGCGGCAGCAGATATCGGAGTAACAGCATCAAATAGGGTGATGTGGACCGATTAGGGATTTGTGATGAATGGCACTTTAAAGTTAATAAGTTCTTTAAATTCTCCCTTTTTAATTTACGGCCGCGATTTGGTAATTTTACGACGTCTGCTGGTAATATGGCGTTGGTTGCCGAAGCCGACTGCTGCGCCATTTTCTTGATTTCCGAGTGATGAAGCGCCTAACGTTCGCCTATGACATCAATCCTCGCAGAAACTACCGACGACGCGCTCGCGACGCTTTTTGTGGATGTCGACAGCTTTCTTCCGACGCTGAAGGACGCGCTCGAATCCATTGACCCGAAGGACTCGGGCGCGATGCTGGATCGGCTTCGTTCCTGGCTGGAGGGGCATCAACAGGCCCTCGAACGACGTTTTCTCGCGTCGAACGACGGAGAGGCCGTCGTCTACGATCGCTGCCGGCTGATCGACGCCTTGATCACCGGCCTGCTCGACCTCGCGACGCAGAAGCTGTTCCCGCTACCTAATCCGACATCGGGCGAGCGCCTCGCCTTGCTGGCGGTCGGCGGCTATGGCCGAGCCGAGCTGGCGCCCCATTCCGATGTCGATCTCTTGTTTCTCCACCCCTACAAGATCACGCCGCATAGCGAGAAAGTCGTCGAATTCCTGCTCTACCGGCTCTGGGACCTGGGATTGAAGGTCGGCCAGGCGACCCGTTCGATCGACGATTGCATAAGGTTGGCGCAGGACGACGGCGCCGTGCTCACCAGCCTTCTTGAAGCCCGTTTTCTCTGGGGCAACCGGGATCTGATGACCGAACTTGGCGAGCGCTTCGATCACGATGTGCGCGGCAACAAAGGCGTAGGCTTTGTCGAGGCCAAGCTCAAGGAGCGGGACGATCGCCATCAGCGCACCGGCGACAGCCGCTACATGCTGGAGCCGAACGTCAAGGAGGGCAAAGGCGGACTTCGCGATCTTCACACTCTCTTCTGGCTTGGCCGCTTTCTCTACCGCATCGACGATGTGGAGGATTTCGTCCGACATGAGGTGCTGACCGAGAAGGCGCTCGAAAAATTCTTGAGAGCGCGGCGTTTTCTTTGGACCGTGCGCTGCCACATTCACTATCTGACAGGGCGGCCGGAGGAGCGCCTGACCTACGATCTGCAGCCGGAGGTCGCGCGGCGCATGGGCTATCGTGACCGCAAGTCCGCGATCGCGGTCGAGCGCTTCATGAAGCACTACTATCTGTTTGCGAAGGAAGTCGGTGCGCTGACGCTTATTTTCTGCGCTGCCCTCGAAGAGAGGCATCGCCAGCGCTTCCTGTTTCGCCTCGATCGCTTCGGCTTCGGACGCCGGCGGGTCGGCGACATGGTGATCCAGAGCGGCCGCATCGCGCCCGAAGAGACGGACCTGTTCGAGCGCGATCCGGTCGCCATGCTCCGCCTGTTTCACTTGGCCCAGGAGCGGGAAGTCAATATCCACCCGGAAGCGCTGCGTGCGGTTACCCAGAACCTGCATCGCATCGGGCGCGAGGTGCGCGGCAATCCTGAAGCGAACCGGGTTTTTCTGGCGATCCTCACCAGTACCAAGGACCCGGCGAAGGCGCTTCGGCGCATGAACGAGGCTGGTCTGCTCGGGCGTTTCATTCCGGAGTTCGGCCGTGTGATCGCCCTGATGGAGCACAGCCTCTATCACACCTACACCGTGGACGAGCACACGATCCAAGCGATCGGCATTCTGCACCAGATCGAGGCGGGCGAGCTCGGCGATGAGCTGCCGCTGTCCACCGGGCTGATTCCCGAGGTTCTGTCGAGGACGGAGCTGTACCTCGCCCTCTTTTTTCACGACCTCGGCAAGGGCAGGGAGGGGCACCACAGCGAGGTTGGCGCCGATCTGGTCATGCAGGCGGGACCGAGGCTGGGCCTTCGGGAAGATCAGATCGAGACCATCGCCTGGCTGGTGCGCCATCATCTTCTGTTCAGCACGACGGCCTTTCGCCGCGATCTGGATGACGCACAGACCGTCGCCGACTTTGCCGCTGTGGTGCAATCCCCAGAGCGCCTCCGCCTTCTTCTTCTGCTGACGGCGGCGGACATCCGGGCGGTTGGTCCAACTGTCTGGAACGGTTGGAAAGGGCAGCTCCTACGCACGCTCTACCACGAGACGCTGGCGACGCTCGAAGGTACGGAGATCGGCAGCCAGCGGGCGGCAAGAGTGCAGGCTGCGCGCGATCTGTTCAGCCAGGAATGCACCGAGTGGACGCCGGACGAGGTCGTCGTCTATATGGACCGTCACGATCCGCGCTACTGGACGAGCTTCGATACGCCAGCCCATCTTCGCCATGCGAAGATCGTTGCCGAAGCTGAGAAACACGATCCGTCTTTTGGCCTGGACTTTTACATCGACCGCTTCCGCGCCCGTACGGAGTTGGTGATCTATGCTGCCGATCATCCAGGCCTGTTCATGAAGATCGCCGGTGCTCTCGCCCTCGCCGGTGCCAGTATTGTCGATGCCCGCATCTTCACCACGGCTGATGGCATGGCGCTTGACAGCTTCGGCATCCAGAACGCCGAAGAGCGCACGGCGGTCGAGGATGAGGCAAGGCTGGAACGCATTCGAAAGCAGGTTCGAAGGGCGATGGCCGGTGAGGTCTGGCCGGACCGCCATCTCGCTAAACGGAAGTCACTGCCGACGCGCACCGAGGTGTTCGCGGTCGAGCCGCGGGTGCTCATCAACAATCAGGCAAGTCGCACCCATACCGTGCTCGAAGTCAACGGCCGCGACCGTCCCGGCCTGCTCTACGATGTCACCAAGGTGCTGAAGGATCTCGGCCTCGTGATTTCGAGCGCACATATCGCGACCTACGGTGAGCGCGTGGTCGATGTCTTCTATGTGAAGGATGTGTTCGGTCTGAAGATCAGGCAGCCTGCGAAGATCGATCAGATTCGCCGAAATTTGGTGACGGCGCTGACCGAGCGCGAAAAAGAGGTCCGTGGCGAGACGATGACCGAGCGTGGTGACGGCGAAGGGTCATGACCTCAGGCCCCGCCGCTGAAGAGGCCGCCGAGGCTCAATCGTCTCGCCGATCCAGCCTGATCGGCTCGATCGCGACCGTCGGCTCCTACACCATGATCTCGCGCGTGCTCGGCTTTCTCCGAGACATGATGATGGCGGCCCTGCTCGGTGCCGGACCGATCGCCGATGCCTTTTTCGTCGCCTTCAAGCTGCCGAACTTTCTGCGTCGTCTGTTCGCGGAAGGTGCATTCAATGCAGGCTTCGTGCCGCTGTTCGCACGCACGCTCGAAGGCGAGGGCAAAGACGTCGCCCGGGAGTTCGCCGCGCAGGCCCAGGCGGTCCTGTTGGCGGTTCTGGTGCCGCTGGTGATCGTCGGCATCATCGCCATGCCCTGGATCATCGGCGTCATGGTGCACGGATTCGAGGTCGGCAGCGAACGCTTCGAGGCGGCGGTCGATCTCTCCAGGATCACCTTTTGCTACATCGCCTTCATCTCCCTGGTGGCGCTCTACAGCGGCATCCTGAATTCGCTCGGTCTGTTCGCCGTGCCGGCGGCAGCCCCCATCATCCTCAATCTCTGCATGATCGGCGGCATGGTCCTGAGCTATGTCTGGCTGGAGGTTCCGGCGACGGCGCTCGCCTGGGCCGTGGCAATCGCCGGCATATGTCAGTTCCTCTGGTTGCGTGCCGCTGCCAGCCGCCAGGGCATGGCGCCCGCCTTTCGCCGTCCGCGCATCACGCCTGAGATCAAGCATCTGTTCGCTCTGATCCTGCCGGGCGTGTTCGGCGCAAGCGTGGCGCAGATCAGTCTGCTCGCCGATGTTTTCTTTGCGTCCTTTCTGAAGGAAGGCTCGATCTCCTACCTCTACTATGCCGACCGGGTCGGCCAGCTGCCGCTCGGTGTCATCGGTGTCGCTGTGGGCACGGCCCTGCTGCCGCTGATGGCACGTCAGCTTCGCGCCGGCGAGACCGAGGCGGCTGCCCACAGCCAGAACCGCGGGATCGAGCTGGCGCTCCTGCTCACCATTCCCGCGGCTATCGGCATTGCGGTCCTCAGCCTGCCGATCGTCACGGTCTTGTTTCAGCGTGGCGCCTTTGGCGAGATCGAAAGCCTCGCCACCAGCGCCGCTCTCTCGGCCTATGCGCTGGGCTTGCCCGCCTATGTCCTGATCAAGGTGCTGGTGCCAGGGTTCTTCGCGCGCGAGGACACCAAGACGCCAGTGCAGATTGCGGTCGTCTGCCTTGCGGCCAACGTCCTCTTCGTCCTTCTTCTGATCGGACCGCTGCAGCATGTCGGCATCGCGCTCGCAACCGTACTGTCCTCCTGGCTGAATGCACTGCTGCTCGGCTGGTTGCTCTATCGCCGTGGCCTGTTTCGTCTGGATGAACGGCTGATGCGTCGTCTGCCACGCATCGTTATCGCCGGTGTTGCGATGGCGCTCGTTATCTGGCTCGCCATGGAGTGGGCGGCGGGGCTGCTGCCGGAGGTGCTGGCGCTGGCCTTGAACATCGGTTTTGGCGCCGCCGTCTTTTTTGCGACCGCTGGCTTGCTTGGAGCCTTCGAACTGCAGGAGGTTAGGCGGCTGATGCGCCGGTAGGATCGTCAGCTGGCCGCGTTACGACGGTCTTCCGAGCTGAAAAAGATGGCCCCCTTGTCGGACTCGGCCTTCTGCCCAAGCTTTTTCGCCTGATCGACCCATGCCTCGGCAGCGATCCTGTCCGATGAGAGGCCGATCTTCGACGCCAGCCAATCAATGTCTGTCGGCATGAGACCGGCGAGTTGGTGGTAGTGATAGCAGCCGTTCTCATGCAGACGACGCTCAACGTCAGGGTCGATGCCGTCGATGGCTTGGAGGTCATCCACGTCGTCTGGGCGCTGATCGAGGAATACCGTGGGGCGATCGGTTTGCTCTTGCCCGTTGGCCTGGGGGCGAAGCTCGATGCGATCGTTTGCCGTCGAGGGAAGGGGTTCGACGTTGTCGCCCATCTCGACGTCCGGTTCGACATCGATCGGCGATGACAGATCAAGGCTTAGATCTTCGCGATCTTCGATATCGGCCTCGTCCAGATCCGGATTGTTCAGGGCCTCGCCGGCTGCGGCGATGTCGGTCATCATGCCGAACGCCGCTTTCGGTTCCTGGGTTGGCTTGAAGCCGTCGATCCCGCCGGCATTGCCGGTCGACGGGACGGTTGCCTGACCGCTGTCGCCAGCGAGTCCGAGGGCGGCGGAGCCCAGTGTCTTGGCAAGCGTCGATCGAATGTCATCCAGCGCCGTCTTCGCCTGCTGATGGGCGGCCCGCTCCGCATCCAACGAGCCCTGCATCGTCGAACGCGCTTCCTCAAGCTCTGCACGCGCACTTTCCGCCGCCAGCTTTTCCGCGCCGATCAGCAAACGCAATTCCTCGATCTGAGCGCGCGACTGCGCCTCTCGTGCCAAAGCCTCCGATGCTGCGGCCTTTTCCGCATTCGCCGTTTTCAGTGCCTCATCGACGACGTCTTGGTTGGCTGCGCGCCCTCGCTCCACAGCGTTGGCGATCTCCGCTTCAGCTCGATCGATCGCGGCCTTGGCCTGACGGGCGGCGTCGCGCTCAGCTTCCGCCTTGGCAGCCTGGATGGCCACTTTGGCCTGGGCATCGGCTTGATCGAGTGAAAGCCGGGTCTGTTGGTGCGCCTCCCTTTCCGCGTCGACCATGACCGTGAGATCACTGCGCAAAGCTTGCAGTTTTCGACGCTGGCCGAGGCCCCAGATCAGCCAGCCCATGACGAAGCCGATGACCGCGGCCGCCGCCAGGTAGAAGAGCATTTCCGTCGCAAGATAGGTCACGACATATCCCTTTCTTTGCCGTCGTGGTCAGCCTTCGCCGCTAGTGCGGCCGGCATCGTCCGACGTTCTCCATTCAAAAGTCGTTCGCCGGTTCGCAGCACGCCCCTCGTCGGTGGCATTATCCGCGATCGGCTGCGTGTCGCCATAGCCGACTGCGATCATCGCATCGGCATCGACACCGCGGGCCACCAGCGCGTTGAGCACGGCATCGGCCCGAGCCTGGCTGAGCTCCTGGTTTAGTTGCGCGCCACCTCTCGAGTCCGTATGGCCGCCGATCTCCAACACGAGATCGGTGTTCTCAAGACAAGTGAGCGCTAGGCTGGCGAGCGCGTTCAGCGTCGGTTCGGCGCGTGTGTCCAAAGTCTCCTCGCCGCGCAGGAATGTGATCTTGCTGCTTTCCAGCATGGATGAGGCATGATCGTAGCATGCTTCCCTCTCGGCAGCGATTTCGATAACCGGAAGCCAATATCCGCGCCGATGGATCTCCGCTTGTCCGGTAAGCGGGCTCGTTCTGGTGACGCCGTCGTCGATGATTGTGGTCGTGGTGGCGACATCGACCAGCGGCTGCCGATCCTCACCGAGTGTCAGAACCAGCGCGCGCGCGATGCTGTCGGCATCGGCATGGGTATGGACGACGCCTTTGATTTTCGGCCGCTCGCCGCCAAGGGACAGATCGATCGCCTCGAAGGCAGGCAGAACCGCACCGAGATCAGCCAGATCCTGACGCCAGGCGTCGGCCGATCCACGTGCATCCTCGTCGAGCTTGCCATCGTAGCGCTGGATACCGAGCGCCAGCAGGGCTTCCCCCTCGGTCAGACCACCTGGCAGAGCACCGGACAGGGCGATGCCCTCATCCAGAGAGAGCTGCAGATCGAGGGACGCGAGGGGTCTAGGATCGATGGGCTGCAGATCGACGGTCATGCTCTGGTCGATCGCTGCGAGCGCTGCCTGGACCGGCTCGATATCCTCCGGCGTTTCCACGACGCCAATCAGATGAGCACCACGACCCTCGAGGCTTAGCCGGCCGGCGCTGACCTGATCGAGCGTTCGGATGTGATTGGCAGCGTAGCGCAGCCAGTCATCATCTGGCTCCGTGCCGGCGACATCAAGCTCGACGTCTACCTCATCGTCACCGGCTTGATCCTGCAATGTCGCTACCAGCGTCTCTTCCGCCGCCTCATCCGGTACGACTCCGCGGATCGACCAAAGGCCTGTCTCGACCTTGTCGATCGTGAGTGTTGGGATCGTTTCTTCAAGCACCTCGGTGCCCGGTGTCGCCGCGGCATCGACCGAAGCGTCAGTCTGCGTCGACGCGACGTCGTCCGTCTCGGCCAAGGTCGCGGCTGTCGCTTCGTCGCCCGTGACGGCGGGATCGCTTGAAAAGGACACGTCGCTATCGACGACATCGAACCGCCCGGCCTCCATATCCTTCATGGCGCTGATGCCCGCCTGCACCAGGGAGGGCCATTCCTCATCAGGCATGCCGTCGGCGATTTGAATATCCGGAACCACCGCCTTGTCGCCGGCGATCGCCTCGCTCGCTGCGATCAGCTCTGCCCGTGTCGCCTCGTCCGGCGCGAAGCCCTCAAGTCTGAGCGTGCCGTCGGGATCTTTGACCACGGTGAACGTGAAAGGCTCGGCCTCGCTCCGCCGGACGGCGACGTCCTGACGCCAGACATAGTTGTCCGGCACGGCCGCGGCGAAGATGTCGATGGCCTCGATATCGACGTCCGCGGCCACGTCACCTTCGAGGATCACCTCGGTTTCGGTCAGGGAAACGCGACCTCGGCGAAGCGTGGCGAGAGCGTCCAGGGCCGCTGCCGTCGCTGCCAGCCAGCCATCGGCCGGCGTGCCGTCTGCGATCGTGATATCGATGCCGGCGTCTTGGCCGAAGAGGGCTCGAGCATTGGTTTCGATCGCGTCTTTCGAACGAGCATCCGGTGCTTCGGCCTCGACGTTTACGAGGCCAGCGTCGTCCTTGATAGCAACAAAGCGAAAGAACGATGGCTTGACGGCCTGGTCAAGGCGGTCGATCGGTCCGAGTGCGCCCGGCACTGACGCCGCAAGGCGCAGGATCTGCTGCCGCTGATCGGGATCAGCGAGACGTCCCTGGAGCGTGACATGACGTCCATCGACAAGGGCTTTCACATCATCCAGCGCTGCTGCCGACAAGGCCTCAGCCGTCCGCTGTGCGATATCGGCCTCGATCGCCGGGGCTTTGTAGGTGAGGGCGGAATAGCCGGTGAGCGCCAGCGCCATGAGACAAATGAGAATACCGAGTAACCGCATCATACCAGCCTTCTTCTTCATCCAAGCGTGGGATGTCCTCCGTGCTCACCCGTCGCCACATCGTCAGAGACCACATTGCGCCATGACGTCGCCGCGATTTGGCCATGATCTGACTCGGGTGAACCTGGCTGATCCCCCCATCCTGCAGGAGACTCTTGCTCGATAGCAGAATTTCGTCGGAACGGTGACTGCAAATTAACCATTCAGCAAGCCAGTATGACTTTTTAAAGATTCGCGCCCAAAGCGCCAGAAATTTGATCTATAAAGCCCGAGGCCGAATGTCACCCGGCGGATGTCGGGGAGGTGAAAGGATAATTTTCAATCAAAAATAGATGTTTCCATTGGCGACTGCCCAAAAACACAGGGTAGGAAGTACTCTTTGGATTCGTGTTAAATTGTATTGATCGGATTGTTGAAAGTCTCTAAGGCATGTGTCGGCTGTTTGCGGGTTTGGGCGGTTTTTTGGGCTTTGGGTTGATTGGTTGAGGTGCGGTTTCGATGGCGACGCATGAGGATTATTCGCGCGAGGAAGCGATCGAAGGCAGTTCGGATCGCGGGTTTGGTCTGACGGTCGGTGGCATTTTGCTGGCGATCCTGCTGATTCGCCTTGGGCTGGAATGGTGGCGCGCCGACGCGGTGACTCCGGGTTGGTTCGATTACACGCTCGGCGGGATCGGCCTGCCCTTGGTGATCCTGGGCCTGATCGCGCCCGCCATCCTGGCTCCGCTGAACCGTGGCTGGACCAAGCTCGGGCTGTTGCTGTTCAAGGTGGTAAACCCGATCGTTTTGGGGCTGATCTTCCTCGTGACCATCGTGCCGATCGGGCTGCTTCTCCGGCTGTTCGGTAAGGACCCGCTCAGGCTCTCCTTCGAGCCCGACGCCAAAAGCTACTGGATCGAGCGCGACCCGCCGGGTCCCGCCCCCGACAGCATGCCTCAACAATTCTAGTGGCATGGCTACCTTATTGACGGTTGATATGGCCACCGCAGGCGGTGTGGTTCTGGAGAGAGGTTGAGACCGAAGCGGGGACGCTGGTGAGCAAGGCCCGCGGTCCCTCACAACAGAGAACGAGGACAAAATGTCGATTTTTGCGGAACTCTGGCACTTCATGCGAGCGCGCAAGAAATACTGGCTGTTGCCGATCATCTTGATGATGACGCTGTTCGGCGGTCTGATCGTGCTCACCCAGGGTACGGCGGTGGCGCCGTTCATCTACACCGTCTTCTAGCAGGCGGCGCCTGCCAGCTCGACTTGCCTGAGCGGTCGGGATGTCGGCGACGCTGACTCCCGTCCGCCTGGGCCGGGCGGCAGGTCGATGTCTCCTGGCAAGTCAAAAAAACGGGAAGAAAAATGCGCATTCTCGGTGTGTCGGCTTTTTATCACGACAGCGCGGCCGCTCTGGTGGTGGACGGCAGGATTGTCGCCGCAGCGCAGGAGGAACGCTTCACCAGGGTCAAGCATGACAGCGGCTTTCCGCATGAGGCCGTGCGCTATTGCCTGGCGGAAGGCGGGCTTTCGCTCGCCGAGATCGACCATGTGGCGTTCTACGACAAGCCGTTTTTGAAGTTCGAGCGGCTCCTCGAGACGTACCTCACCTTCGCGCCGAGAGGCTTCAAGTCGTTCAGAACCGCAATGCCGGTCTGGATGAAGGAAAAGCTCTTCCAGAAACGCCTCCTTCGCCAGGAATTGGAGAAGGCCGCTAGGGCAGTCGATCCCGATGCCGATATCAAGGCGAAGGATCTCGAGAGCAGATTGCTCTTTTCCGAGCATCATCAGAGCCATGCTGCTAGCGCGTTTTACCCGTCTCCCTTCGAAGAGGCGGCGGTTCTGACCATCGACGGCGTCGGTGAATGGGCGACCACGTCGCTCGGCCTTGGCCAGGGCCACGACCTGACGATGCTCAAAGAGATTCACTTTCCGCACTCGCTCGGTCTTCTGTACTCGGCCTTCACCTATTACACCGGATTCAAGGTGAATTCCGGCGAATACAAGATCATGGGCCTCGCTCCTTACGGTGAGCCGAAATATGCGAAGACGATCTTCGAGCATCTGATCGATCTCAAAGAAGACGGCACCTTCCGCCTGGATCAGAGCTATTTCGACTACTGCACCGGTCTCACCATGACCAACGCGCGCTTCGACGAGCTGTTCGGCGGCGCGCCGCGCACGCCGGAAGAGCTGGTGACCCAGCGCGAGATGGACCTCGCAGCCTCGGTGCAGGC
>JBCCIN010000163.1:0-10840 GCA_039028235.1 Pseudomonadota bacterium | reverse complement strand
GTCGCCCTCGGCGTGCCCGCCGTCCTTTTGATGTTGGGCATCATTCTGACCACGCTTGGACGCGCCGTCATCCTGGCACGCTACTATCCGTCGACCGCCCCTGCGCTGATGATCGCTCTGGTCTGCTTCTCCATGCTGACGATCGGCATGTCGGAGCCGGTCTTCCTGGAGAAGCACACCTTCGATTGGATGCTGCTCGTCGCCGTCGCCGGGGCAGCGCGCGCCTTGACGGCCAATCTCGGAAATGAACAGCAGACCACCGCAGGCATCGTCGACGACGGACCGAAGCGACGCTTGCCGGAAGGGGTCCTTCGCGGCTATCCCACCTGAATAGCAGATCCCGAATCGGGCCCGAGCATAGCGGCGCGCACTAGATCACAAAAATCCGTCGTCCGGCCATGCGCTCGATCATCTCGCGCTCATGGGCGACCATCGGGCGAAGGATTCGGGCAACGATGATGAAAGTCAGCCCCGTCAGACCCATCCCGATGACGTTCCAGAACCAAGTGTCGGGATGGCTGCTGTGAATCAGCATCCCGATTGCCAAAGTGATCAGCGCTGACCCTGCGATACGCGCCTGACCGAGGAGATCGACCTCGAGCTCATAGCCGTTCGATCGCAGCTGATAGACGATCGCGCCGACGCAGAGAAGATCCGCCGTGATCAGGGCGAGGGCCAGGCCGTAGGCCCCGAGGCCGGCATAAACGAGAACGATCGCGATCGGCACGACCAAAGGAAGGAACAGTGAGGAGCGGCTCAGGAACTCCACCCGCTCGATGGTGTTGCACAACGCCATCAGGACCTGTCGATGATTGTCGATCAGCATCAGGAAGAGGAACAGCAGCATCAATGTGTGGGCGTCGGCATATTTGCCGCTTGACAGAAATCCGAGGATATCGCTGCCATAAATGAAGAAGACGGTAATGCCGGCGGCAAGAATGTAGTTCGAAACCTTGAGGATGACGATGAGCTGCCAGTTCAGGTAATCGAAGCGGCCGGTCTTGGTATATTGCGAAATCAGCCGCGGCCGATAGAGACCGGAAAAGAGATGCGCTGGCAAGAAGCGATTGAGCTGGCTGAACAGCGTCTGACAGAAACCGTAGGGAGCCAGCACGATCGTGCTGAGAAGATGGGGTGCGGCGGTCATCACGGCATAGCCGCTTCCCGACATGCGCAGCGCTTCATTGACGTAGCTGTTTGCAGCGAACCTGGCAATCGCCCGCCATGAGGGCAGAGCATTCGACGTGGGTGTTGCATCGTAGGGCAGTTGACTAACGAGATATCGCAGCTGAAACACCGCAATCGTTGCCGCAATGACGGCAGCTGCAATATCGCCGTAGATCACGTGATATAGCGTGAGTTCGTCGGCAAGGAGCAGAGAGACGAGGAGCACGCTTAGAAAAATCAGATGGCGAATGGTTGTGTTGGCCTGGCTGTGCGCTTGCTGCAGAAGTGATTGGAAAACGACATCGCGGAAAAACGTCATCAGCGCAAATGGAATGAGGATGACGATGTAGCTATCGAACGCCGGAATCCAGTCCTCCTTGCCGGACCAGATCAGCAGCGCTTCGCCTCCCCGGAAGAAGACCCCAGCTATGAGCAGCACGAGACCAAGGCGAAGGCCGGTCATGATGAAGAGAAAGCGGCGAAGCGCCAGCGAATTCAATGTGGAGCGGAGCTGCGGCACATAGCGGTCGACGGCCCAGTTGATCCCGAAGCGCGACAGGTTGTTCGACAATTCGACAAAGGCGATGAGCCAGGCATAGATCGCAAAGTCGGCCTTCGAGAGGGTGGACGCGACCAGCGCGAAAATCGACAGGCTCAGAACGGCATTGACCCCCTTGCCGCCAGTAAAGATCAGCGTGTTCCATCGGAGACGGCTGATCGAATAGTAGTCAGCTTGATCAAATGAGGACATCAGATCTACCAGATAAAGTCAGCACAAAGCGAAAGAGCAAATAGCGTCGTCAGCGGCAGAACATATCGATCATCGATCGGCAAAAGTGCCAAATGGCAGCACCCATTAGGCCTGGATTGCAGGCGGGCAGACAAGATAGGCATGGTCTAAGCAGGCTCCTGATCACGGGAGCGCCAGCGCCCTGCGGCGAGCCGATCACGCAGCGCCTTTTGGCCAGCCTGCCCCAAGAAGCTTCTGGACAGAACGCCGAGCACCGACTTCGGTGCGATGGCACCACGAAGAAACGCCTTGAACACAAGCCCCAGCATTTTGATCGGCCTGGCCTTCCCATAGAGATGCGCGAGATGCGTCACCTCGAACGCCAGGCGCGCGTCCGGCGACAGCTGATGTCCGACGGCATCGAGAAACCGCATGCCGCGCTCGATATCGTCCCGAGCGCCGAGACGGCCTGGGCGATCGTCGTCATTCTGTAGGGTGAGGGGTTCCTCGACCAGAAGAAACTCGACGCCCTTTCGATCGAGATCCAGGAGGAACGCCATGTCTTCATATTGATTGAGCTCGGCGCGAAACGGCGTTGCCGCGGCGAGAGCTGTCGGCAGAAGGAGCGAGCTGGTCTGGGCAAAGCACCCGCCCATCATCAATGCATCTTGCCAGTCCACCGCCGGGAGACTGCGCTGGACCTTGTCGACAAAGAGATAATCGCCGAGCGCGACATCGGTTGGCTTTCGTCGCTTCGGGCGCATTCTCGTCGCGTTCCCCTCGGAGCGCACCTCGGTCAGCGTGCCGCAGATGATGTTGGCGGATGATTGCGCACTAACATGCGCCACCTGCTTTTCCAGCTTGTCCGAGCGCCAGGCATCGTCGGAGTCGAGAAAGGCGACATAGGCGCCGCGGGCAGCGCAGACACCGCTGTTGCGCGCCGCCGATACCCCTTGATTGCGTTCATGCCGAACCAGCCTTACCCGTATGTCCTCCTCGAAAGGCAGGAGTGCCGAGGCAAGATCATCGGTGGAACAGTCGTCGACAAGAATGATTTCAAAGGGACAATGACTTTGCCTCAAGCAACTATCAATTGTCTCTCTGATCAAACTGGCCCGGTTGTAGACGGGAATGACGATGCTAACGAGAGGCGGCGGCAACCGATGTCTCGCGAACGGGTTCGGCAAGCTCGAGCCAGTGGGTGAGATCACGGCCGGTGAGCCTTGCAAGGCGCTCGATGTCCTTCTCGAAATAGTCACGCAGCTGTCGCTGAAAGGCGAACTTGTCGGCCGCCGACTCGCTTGCCTCGCTGGACATGCCGAGCGCCTGCACTCTGTTCAAGACACCGAAATTGGTCTTGAGACCGAGCTTGTCCTTCGCGGTCTTGCCGAGTTTCCAAAGCTGAATGACGGCGGGACGCTTGATGTGGTGGCGCTGGTTGACGATCGGAAAGTCACGTGGCTCGTAGCTCTCGATGCCGACGAACGCCTGGGCCTCGCGATAGATACGTTCGGTTTCGGCGGCGAAGTCCTCCATGAAGATCACCTTCAGCCGATCCGGCGCCACCTTGGCCGTCAGGCGCTGCATCTGATCGCCCAATCGGCAACGATCGTCATAAAAAAGCCGCTTTCGCTCGTTGCACAGAGCCGGAATGTTGCGGCCTTCCCGTCGATCCGCGATCGCCGCCCAGGCTTTTGCAGGTTCGGCGATGGTCTCATAGCCGTTCTTGCGCTCCTGCGCGTGCATGGCGGGCACCATTTGAATCGGATTGCGTAGCATGACCACGAAGCGGGCGTCGGGACGCACGGCAAGGATGCGGTCGACCGCGACGTCGGAGACCAGATAGTCGGTGGTCGCCTCGCCTAAAATAGCACCGTCCGGCGCCGCCTCGAAGAGATCCAGATAGCTCGCCTCGTCGATGATCGGACGATCGGCGAAATCGTCAGCAAAGTAACGGGGCTCTTTCGGCTTCGAGACGAAAATGCCGGGATGGTCGTCAAGATATTGGGCGAGCGACGACGTACCTGCCTTGGGTGCTCCCAGAATGTAGAAGTCAGGGAAACGGCGGCAGGTCATGTCTTGGTTCTTTCCTCCCAGGGTGTCGCCTTTAGCCGATGGCCTAATTCAGGCCCGGTGACGACGGGACATCGTGGAAGTGGTTCGGAAGCTTTAAAGGCGAATAGTTTTTAGAGCGATCATCCAGGCGTGTCGAATCGCATCGCTGGAATAGAGCCAAAATCCATCATGCTCCGTCAAGCCCCTACGGAGCTTATTGTGATCAACGCGGTCTGCATGTATATGCGTGGGGCTCTTTTTCAACAAATCGTGTGGATGAATCCCGCGCGAAGCTGGAAGCGTGACCGCGCATTGTTCGAGAGCAAATCGAAAAAGCTCTTCTATAGAGAGTTTCAGTATCAGAAGAAGGACATGGCGCGGTTTCTCGCTGAGGCCCATGGCTTCGATGTGCTGTATCGCGAGTCGCGTGATCCTGAAACCAAGCGCACGAAATTCTTTTTCTTCACCGAAACACTCCGGGATCTGATCTATCTCTTAAAGCGCCGCAGCCTGATCAAGAGCTACGATCACATTCTGGCTCTATGGCATTCCGGCCTTGCCTTCATGCTGTTGCGCCGTCTCGGCATCATCGACTACGACAAGCTTCTCTGGTTCGGGTTTTCCGTACATAGCCCGTTCTGGGGGCGCATCTACCGGCAGATCGCCAAGCTCGATCGAGACCATACCTGGTTCGTCGTGTTCACCGAGCAGGAGATCGAAGAATATTCGACGAGCTTTGGTATCGACCCGTCGCGCCTTTTGTTCGTAGCCCATGGGGACTGGCCCCAGCCGATCGATGTGCCCGATGTGTTCAGGCCTGATCCAGCGTTCGATCTGACGATTCCCTTCTACTTCGCGGGTGGATTTACGAATCGGGACTACCGTCCGATCATCGAGAGCTTCGAGAAACTTGGCCATCGGCTGATCATCGTCTGCTCACAGACCAATGAGGATGTCATCGACGACGAGCTTCCGGAGAATGTTCAGGCCTATCGTGACATCCCGTTCGCCGATTTCGAGCTGCTTATTCAGGCGTCAAAAGCAGTCATCATTCCACTCAAGCGCGACGCCGGTGCAGCTGGGCACAGCGTGCTCGTGCGCAGCATGCGCAATGGCAAGATCATCGTCGCCAATGACTTTCGCATCATTCACGACTACGTTGACGACGGTGTCGATGGCGTGCTCGTGAAGAACATGACGGACGAGCTCGTGTCGGTGATCGACGAGATCGAGCGGCACCCAGATCGTTTCGCACCAGTTCAGCGAGCGGCGCTCAAGCGCTTCGAGCGTGAGTACTCGCAACAAGCACTCGAGCGGACGATGAGCAATCTCATCCAAGACCAATGGATCGGGGCGCCGCAAACGAGCGCATGAAAATCCGGCCGCGAAATCATGCCAAGGGCATGGCAGGCCAAGGAACGAAGTGGAAACGCTATGGCCAGTGGTCAGGCCGAAACGATCAAGGCGCTTGTCTTGAGCCATGATGCAAGAGATCTTGGCGGCGTCGGCAACTTTATCCGCATACTGAAGCAAAGGCTCCGGCCGACCACGACGATCCGGCGCTTCATCAATGGCCGCCGCGCCGGCGAGAGTGGTCGACTTACGGCGCTGCTGCGCATGGCCCGCGACTACTTCCGATTCACCTGGCTGGTGCTGCGGCAGCGTTTCGACGTCTTTCATTTCAATCCCGAGATGGATCTGCGATCTTTCCCTCGGGAAAGCTTGTTCATGCTGATCCTGATCCTCCTCGGCAAACGCAATTTCATCGTGTTCTTTCGAGGCTGGAACTGGAAAGAGTTTCAGCAGATCAACGCGGGTCACTTGATCAGCCGCTATGTCTATTTCGTGCTGAAGAGGGCTAACCGGGTCGTTGTTCTGTCCGAAAGCTTTCGTCAGGCGCTGATCGAAAACGGCCTGCGGGAAAGTCAGCTTGTGGTCATGACCACGATGTTCGATGGCCGCCTGGTCAAGGGCCGTAACCGGTCCGAGCGACTGTCGAAGGAGGCGCCGAACCTTCTGTTCATGGCGCGCTTCGTCGAACAAAAAGGTGTGTATCAGCTGCTCGAAGCCGTCGACCTGCTGAAGACGGACTTTCCGGACCTGACCCTGGTCATGGGTGGCGACGGTCCGGAGATGGAAGGCTTGCAGACAAGAGCTCGAAAGCTCGGTATCGCCGACCGTGTTCGATTTCCCGGCTACGTTCGTCGGGATCAAAAAGCGCACGTCTTCGATGAGGCGACGATCTTCGTCTTTCCCAGCTATTTTTGGGAAGGCCTGCCAAACGCCGTTCTCGAAGCCATGGGGGCCGGCCTTCCGATTCTCGCCAATCCGATCGCCGGCGTTCCCGAGGTAATGAGCGATCCCGAAAACGGCCGTTTCCTCGACGAGGTCACAGCCGACGATATCGCCGATAAGCTCCGGACCATGCTGAACGACGCCGCCTATCTTCGCGCCACATCGGAGCGCAATATCGACAAAGCCTGGGGTCAGTACGAGTCGGCTGTCGTAAGCCGACGCATCGAGGACATCTACCGATCAGTCATGGCCGACTTTGGTGTCGTCGGTAAACCGGCAAACCAAGCCGTCTGACGACTGATAGGTGCTATCGTGCATAACCCGGTGCCGCGAAGTAGGTTATTGGGCTGTTACCTCGCAGGGCGTTGCTGATTCGCAACGCTTACCTTGGTGAATGAAGCCGCGCGGTCGAAAGCGCTGCGGCCATGTTCGAAGCGGCTGTGCATGGTGGAAAACAGTATTTTTGAGGGCGATTTGATGGCTTTTTGCTGTCGAGACAACGACAACAAATGTCTGCCGAGATATCGTATCTTTCCTTAAAGGAGAACAATACATGAGAAATATAACCCAAAGGAGATTTCTGTATTGGTTTTGTTCTTGCTTGGCTGATCTTGCCTCATGAAGCGACATCAAGTACCACCTCTCTCACTGTTGTTGCCTCGTGTAGATCAGCGACGAGGCATCGTAGACGTGCTTAAAAATCGCGATGCGCTCGAACGGTCGGCGCAGGTGACTGGGTAGCGGCGAGAATTTCGCCGGTTTTCATGTGACCGTATCACCTGTCGGGACGACGGACGAGATCGTCCAAAACTGGCGATGCTGTGACAGCCAGGAGGAGATGTCGGTATAGGAGCGTTGGTTCAAAAAAAAGGTATGGCATAGCCCCGCAACCTGTTCGCAAGACGGGGAACCGATATTGAACCTAGCGATCCAGGCGAATGTTTGTCGACGACGGCAATGCCTCTAGGCCGGAGAAAGCTCTATTCATGATCAATGACTGGAAACTCGATGTCGGCCAGCTGGCGCGGGCTGTCTTAGCGCAGCGATATTTCGTGCTGATCGGAACGATCATTTTATCATTGCTGGGCTTTGGGCTCTTGAGCATGAAGGAGGACGAATACTCAGCCTCCGCCATGATCCTCGTTGACGATCGAGGCCTGAACGTTCCCGAAGCGGAAGCGATCCTCGAAGATGGTACGGTTGATACCGAGTCGCTCCTCAGCCATGTCGAGCTGATCAAGAGCGCCGATGTCCTGCGCCGCGCCTCCTCGGACTTGAGAGACAAAGGTGTCGAGCTTTACGATGCCACGGACGCCACCGGCGGCCTCCTTTCCTCGGTCGCCGCAGCGATTCCGTCCAATCTGTGGCCGGATGATGCCGGCGATGCCGCGGGCGGAGAGAATGCGCTCGCCACCCGCCTCTCGCCCGAGCTTCTTTCATTCTCGCGTAATGCCGATGTCACGGCTCTCGGAAGATCACGCCTGATCCAGGTCGCTTTCAGCCACTCGGAACCGGAGCGGGCTGCGGCCGGTGCGAACGCGATTGCCGACGCTTATGTCAATCTGAAGCGTGAAGAGCAGGTGGCCATCGGCAATGAGGCCGTTCAATGGATGGTCGAGCAGGCGGCATCGCTTCGTGAGAAGTCGTCGGCGGCCGACCAGGCGGTCGAGAACTTCAGGCGCGATTCTGGCCTTCTGCAAAGCGGCGGCACCCGCCTGATCGAGCAGAAGATCACAGAGACCCAGACCCAGCTGACCGCGGCGGAACTCGACAGCATTGCGCTTGGCTCAAAGGTCGAGTCGGTCGAAGTTGCCCTTCAGCGCAATAATCCCTTTGCCGTGACCGAAATCGCGGACGCGGAATCGGTGCGTGAACTGCGGACGCAGATCAGTCTTTTCCAGGCAGAGCTTGCCGATCTCGAAGCCACCTACGGTCAGAACCACCCACTCCTGGTCGCCAAGAAGGAACAGATCGCGCTGACCCGGCGCTCTCTCGACAACGAGATCGAGAACATCGTCGCTGGCTTCCGTAACCAGGCCCGTAGCGCAACGCAACGGGTCACAGCGCTGAGACAGGTCCTGCAGACGCAGGAGCGGGAACTGGCGGATGCCAATCTGCGCGGTGTCGAATTGCGCGATCTGGAAAAGGAAGCGCGCATCGGCAACGAGGTGCTTGAGGGCTTTCTCGGCCGCCTTCAGCAGGTCGCTGCCCGCGAAGATGCGCGCGTTCAGCCCTTGGAGCTGCGAGTTGTCTCGAGAGCGGAGATCCCTTCCGAGCCATCCGGGCCGCCGCGCACGCTGCTCGGCCTGGTATTTTTGGTCGGCGGCTTCCTGGTGTCGAGTTCGGCGGCGATGTTCCGCGAGGCATCCAGGCGCGTCATTCGCGAGCCGGATGATCTGAAAGCGATCGCACCCAATTCCGGCGTCTGGGTGATTCCGCGCCGCGAGGGTTCGCGTGGCGCCGAGGTCGCGAATCTGCATCACCTGATCACGGCGACTCCCTACGCCCATTTCTCGGCCAGCGTGCGAAATGCCTACCGGCAGACGGTTGCTACCATTCCAGACGAGCAGCATACGGTGATGCTGACCTCGGCCCAGCCAGGCGACGGCAAGACCACCATGTCGCTTTGCTTTGCCGAAGTCGTGGCCAATACCGGCCGCTCGGTCGTGCTGGTCGACACCGACTTCCGCCGGCCGAAGATCCATGTGCACACCGGCCTCGGTCGGATCGCCGGTCTTTCCGATTGGCTCGAAGGCACGGAGCCGCTGCGCTGCAAGCGCCCCGAAGGTAGCGAGTTCTATACGATCACCGCCGGTTCGGGTGAACTCACCCATCCCGACCGCTGGAATACCCAAACCATTCGCGAACTGCTCGACACGCTCAGAGGGCGCTTCGATACGGTGATCCTGGACACGCCACCGGTTGCCGCCCTTGCCGATCCCTTTCTCGTGGCGGCGGAAAGTTCGATGGTGCTGTTCGTCACACGATGGCAGCACACCAAGATCGCCTATGTGCGCGATCTGATCGTGCCGCTCATGGAACGCACGCCCAGGGTCGAGCTCGTCCTGACCGACGTCGATCTCAAGGGCGCCGCGGCTCACGGTTTCAAGGCGCCGATGGAGTATTATCAGGACACGGCGGCCTACTACACTGAGTAAGGACGAAGCTTTGATCGAGAGCGGCGCAGCAGGCCGGCGGTGCTCTAAAGGACAGTCCTTGTCCAACGCTTCCTCGCGTCGGCAGCCTGTTCGACAAACCATAGGTTAGATGCGGCGTCAGTCATACTCGTCCAGCGGCCCCACCAACTCTTGTCCTGAAGCTCGAAGTCCTTAGTCCGTCGGCTTTTGCGTGTTCATGAGCGACGATCGCCACTCGCGCCAGACCAGCTGCGGAAAGATCCAGGCATCCCTGGCGTAGCGCCAGAACAGCCGCCGCGGTTCGCCCATCATGCGGTAAAACCACTCAAGGTGGATGCGCTGCAGCCATTTCGGGGCCCGCGTCCGCTCGCCCGCCAGGAAATCGATCGTCGCACCGACACAAAGGGCAACGGGCGCCTTGATCTTGCTCCGATGCTTATGCATCCAAAGTTCCTGCTTCGGCGCCCCCAAGCCGATCACCAGTAAGTCCGGCCTGGCCTCGCGCACCCTCGCAAGAATCCGCTCCTGCTCGACGTCGTCATGCTCGAAGCCAAACGGTGGGCTGTAGGTCCCGACGATCTCGACACCCTGCCATGCCTCCTCCGCCCCGATGCGCTCGGCGGCGCGATCGGCAACACCGGGGGCAGCACCCAGAAGGAAGGTGCGAAGCGGCCGGGCGGGATCGGCAGCCGTAAACAGCGCCGGCACCAGATCGGATCCTGCGACCCGCTCCGGCAGTCGCCGCCCGAGCAGGCGCGATGCCAAAATGACCGGAAAGCCATCGGCGAGCACCATGGCGGCGTCCTGATAGGCGTTGCGCAGCCCCGCCTGTTCCTGAAGCATCACGGTGTGATCGGCATTGGGCGTGACGATATATCGACATTCCCGATAGGGTTCGTCGATCCAACTCAGCACCTGCCGAACGGCGTCATCCATGCAGACGGCGTCAATAGACACGCCGAACAATTCGACCCTGGACCTTGGCGGCGGACGCAGCTGTTCTATTGCGTAGCTGGCTTCGGCCACCACTTACCCGACCTCAACAATTCGCTTCTTCCCGTGACTGTCTTTCTTTCATTAGCCTTGATGCAGAACACCGAATAAAGGCGCGATTTACGCCGGAAAGTCAAGAAAGGACACGGCCCAGTTCGTCAAATGGCACGATAAGATTTTGGCTGATCAGCAACGTCGATTTGGCTCCTTATCGACTATCCATCATTTGCGCCCATCTGCCGGCTCCTATCCTCTTCGGACATCCTCTCCTATTCTGACTGGCATTCGTCACTTTTTCGGATCTTCGCATGACTAGTGGAACTTCGGCCGTCTATCAAGCTGCCGACCTCAGCACATTCGCCGCCAGCCTGTTCCAGGCGGCCGGTCTCAGCGCCGACCGCGCCATGACAGTCGGCGCCTTCTTGGTCGAAGCCGACCTGATGGGCCACAACACCCACGGACT
>JBCCIN010000162.1:0-10871 GCA_039028235.1 Pseudomonadota bacterium | reverse complement strand
GACAGGAACGTTGTAGAGGATGAAATCCGTCTTCGGGCTGTAGGTGTCGTAAAGTGTCCGCGCCGGATAGTTGAACTCCTGGGTCAGCCATCGAACGCCGGGCAGGCCTCGGTCTTTAGCGAAGGCGAGCACATGATCGATCAAGGTGCGTCCTACACCCGACCCCCGGACGTCAGGATCGACATAGAGATCGCTCAAATAGCAGACCATGCTGCCGCCTAGCGAGCGGTGCATGAGTTGATATTGTGTGAACCCGATCAAATCCCCGTTGTCACGCTCGGCAACATCGCACCAGAAGTCATTGGCCGGATCGAAGATCCAAGCCCAAACCCGATCGAACCCACTATCCGGTATCGAGGTCTTGTAGAACTCGGCATAGGCCTGAAACATCCGCTCCCAGTTGGCACGGTCGTTTTCGGCTAGCGGACGAATGGTTATGGTCATGAAGAGGGCTCCAAGAAAACAGGCGCGCGGGAATCGGCTTTTGTTCGATGGGCATGGCTATCGACAGGGAACGGATCGCTGCCGATCGGCGCGCGGCAACAACGTCAGAATGATCGAGGTCACGACCATCAGGAGTGATAGAATTTTTTGCCAGGTCACCTCGTCGCCAAGAATGAACACGGCCGATCCAACGCCGACAATCGGTGCCGTGAGCGTCGAAACCGCCGCGGTCGTCGCAGAAAGCCTGCCGAGTGCGAGCGTCCAAAGCGCATAGCAGACCACCATTGGCCCGAGCACATGGTACACCATGGTCAGGAGAACCGGGATTGACGGCCATGTCTGCGTCCATGGCGGCTCGAACGCCAGCACCAGGGGCCAGCAGGCAAGGCTCGAAACGGCGAAGAACCAGACCGTCAGAGCGAGCGACGACAAGCTCCAGGCACGCGCTTTCAAGGCGACATTGCCGAGGGCCCAGGACAGGGCCGCTGCCAGCATGATCATCGGCCCCGCCAACCCGGACGCCAAGATCGTACCGTCTTCCGATAACAAGACGCCGAGTGCTGCCATCCCCACGGCGAGAGCGATCGTCACCCGCCAATCGGGCCGCTCCCGAAGATAAACAACGGCCAGCACCGCCGTCAGCGCTGGCATGGTGTAGGCGATGATCGCTGCCCTAGAGGTTTCCGTGATCAGCTGACCGAATGTCGTCAGGACATTGAAGCCGAAGACCAGGAAAAGGCCTGTGATGATGATGGGAAGTCGATCGCCGCGCGATGGGCGGAGGCTGTGACCCAAGACCCGGGCGATCAGAGCAAGCATCAAGGCCGCCATTGGAAAGGCAACCGCCCGGATCGTCAGGGGCGGGATCTCGGCGAGCATCAATTTTACGGCGGGCCAGTTCAGTCCCCAGAGGACGCCGATGAAGACGATCATGAGAACCGACATGACATTGGCCTGATCTCTCAACGGGTGGACCCCAAAGGGTCTCGCGCCGCCTCGATCAAGACGCCAAGTGCGATCTTCTGTTGGCCATGTTCATCGAAGTTGCTCGGATCGAGCCATCGGGAAAAAGCTGTCTCAAGCGCTGGCCATTCCCGATCGAGGATCGAATACCAAGCGGTATCCCGATTGCGGCCTTTGTATATCGTCGCCTGGCGAAAAATGCCTTCGAAGTGAAAGCCAAGCCGTTCAGCTGCCTGTCGAGACGGCGCATTGAGCGCATCGCATTTCCACTCATAGCGACGATAGCCGAGTTCGGAAAACACCCGTCGCATCATCAAGAACATGGCTTCGGTTGCTGCGGGCCGCTGCTGTAAAAGGGGCGAAAAATGAATATGCCCGGTCTCGATGACACCGACGGTCGGCTCGATCCGAAGGTAGCTGGCGAGGCCGACGGCAATTCCTGATCTCTCATCAACGACCGCGTAGAAAAGCGGATCATCGCCCAGGCAGGTCGTTGCCATCCAATCAAGGAACTCGCCCTCGGTCGAAAAGGGGCCATAGGGCAAATAGGTCCAATTTCTGCTCGCCTCATCCATGTGAAACGCTGCGAACAGCTGATGCCCATGATGATCGATTTTCACAGGCTCGACTCGGCAGAACCGCCCTTTAATGGATGTGCGCGGCGGCGGCGAAGCCGGCTCCCAGCTCAAAACGGCTTCGCCGATCGGTTGGTCTAGAGCATTCGTCGGCATGTTGATCCAGCGGTGCTTGTTAGGCGCCATCCGTGTCTTCTAGTCAGCATATTGGCATCATGAATAGAGCCATTTTCTCAAATTGGAGAGAGCCAATAAGCATCCATCTCCAATACGACCCTAGGGCCGGGCCGACAGGAAATCTCGCGCGGAGGCTGACTTCCGCTGGTTTCCTTCGAGACCATAGAAAGGATCTTGCCTGATCATCCAGTCAACTATCCCTCTACAACGAAGCGATTAGCATCGGACATATGTGGCGGTAGCGCTCGTTGCAGGACCCTGGCTGCGGCGATCACGTAGTCGTCATCAGCTTTCGGGTAGCGCTGCTCAGACTTAAGATAGGATGCGATACCGTCTTGATTGAACACGCGGCTTTGGAGGCTCTTTAGATGTGGAGTGTCCGACAGAAGATCAGGAAGCCATTCCAAGTAGGAGGTCAAAGCTTCGGCCAAGACGACATCAGCAAAGCTGAGGCGGTTACCGACGCAGAAGTCACCACCGTTGGACGCCAGACGTGCTTCGAAACGAGGCCCGAACTTCGCAAAACGGGCTTGCATGCCGGTCAGGGCGATCCCGACCGAAGGCTGAAAAGCGGCTTGAATTGCTGTCTCCGCGAAATCTGCGACAGCGCCGGCGATCATGTCGCACCAAAGTGCTTCGGTATCATCTTGACCGTAGAAATCGCCACGCCGCGCTAGATATCTGATCATCGCGCTCGACTGGCTGAGGTTCAGGCCATCCAGTTCCAGAAGGGGCATTTGATCGAACGGTAGCTTGCCGGAGGCTCGTAGAGCAGTGAGTTCTTCGGGCGTTTCGATGGCGATATTCTCGAAGGCAATTCGGTTGACGGCGAGCATCCATCGCGTCGTCTCGGCACGTCCCCGGCCCTTAAAGTAGTGAAGCTTTACCATTGATCGTGCTTTCGACTGATTCCAAGCAAGAGCACTCTTAGCGTCAGCAGGCTGGTATGGCGAGCGCTGCATTGTCTTGAGACCGCAAGGAGAGCCGGCCGCTCGGGATCAAGCGCCTCCGGTATTACCAAACCTCATCGCTTCAGGAATGCCTCGCTGAGTGGTCTCACCCAGTGACCGCTCGGCGGCGGTTTGCAGGAACAAACATTTCTTCGGCTGAGTGCCAAAGGTCGACCTCAGCCATCGCTTTCAATCATGAGACCTGTAGTGACCGGATAAGGAACCGATATACCGACTGACAGCACAGGGAGAGTTGATAGGGGTTAACATCTCGCTGCCATAAGAAAAAAGAAGATACAGTCAAATTGTGAACTAATTCACATCGTCTGTATCTGACATGTGCAATGAGATTCAATCTTAGCGGAAAAAGAAATTTTCACGTTTGGGAGCCGGGCGATCAACGCCGTCGCCTTGCTTAGCTCGAGGAATTTACGATGAACCAGTCCGACCAGAATGAAGATCCATCCGGCACACGAGACGCAACCACCGTCAGAGTGACCGTTTGCGACTGGCGCGGGCATCCCGTCGAGACGCAAGCAAAGGTGGTTCTTAGATCCGGTCGGGAACAAATCGAACTTGTCAAAGACGTTGCGACTGGCGCCTATATCGGCCGACTCCCTGCAGGCAGGTACGACCTCGACATATCCGCCGGTCCCTATGTTTCGCCACCACGCACTGTTTCGGTTGGCGCAGAGCCAAAGAACATCGTTGCCTCCGTTGGAGAAAAGGACTGGCCATTCTACCGCCTCGGCGAGAACGCAGTTCCCTTTCCGCCGCCGGGCCCTCTTCTTGCGGTCGCATTTCCGGACCAGGCCCCTGGCGAGGATGAAGCGAGGGACCTGGCCGCGCGCTTGGCCAAGGAGCTTCCGCTTGAGCCGGCCAAGCAGGACTACTCGTCGCCTAACGGGGAGGGGGGCAGCCATAGGCGTGACGAGGGGGCGATCTGGATCTATCGCATAACCAGGAAGGACACGCCGCGGCTTCGCGCCGAGCTTCATCGAAAAATCCGTCACATCGTCGGTGAGAGAGGACGCGTCGGTGTACCAGTCGAGTTGGACTCCGGTCCGGCCGTCATCGACAATCGCTATGTGCTGCGCTTTCGCGACGACCTGGAAGACGACGAGGTCGAACGGCATCTCGCAGCATCGAAAGCCACTACGTTGCGCCGGCTCATCCAAGCTCGAAACCTGCGGCTCGTAGAATTCCCGCCCGGTGACGTCACGCAACATCTGGAGGCGGTGGAGCAGCTGCATCAGGCCGGGCTTCTCGTCTATGGCGAGCCCGACATCATGGCCGAGCTCACCGATGACGCCTTTCCGGACGACGTGCCGGACGATCCGACGTTTGGCAACCAGGCTAATCTCACACTCCAGAACGTCGATCTCGCCTGGCGCATGCTGGATGCCACCGACCCGCTTCGGACGCTGGGCGACCCCGATGTCATCGTCGCTTCCCTTGATCGCGGACTCGACACGGATCATCCCGATATCGGCGGCAATCTGAGCGATGGGTCCGCCCAGGTCTTCCGCTGCTACGACTTCTCCGACCTTCGCGAATGCACGGTCCCAGGCTATATGCCGGACACGTCACACGGGATGGGCGTCTACGGGATCATCGCAGCACTGACGAACAATGGCGAGGATGTCGCCGGCATCGCCCCGAATACCCGTCAGATCGTGATGGAACGACCCGAGCTGACCAGTGCGAACTATTCGGACGTTCTGCTTTGGGCCGCTGGCTTCATGACCGGCAATCCAAGCGCTGGCTGGCCGGCGGAACCGCTGGCGGAAGGCGCCGACATCATAAGCTGCTCCCACGGCCGAAACGGGCTCATGTTGTCCGGTATCATGGACGACACGTTCCAGATGCTCGCTGGTAGCGGACGCGGCGGCCTCGGCACCATCGTGATCTACTCGGCCGGGAACGATAACAGTCTCATCACAGGCCTCCGTACTTGGGCCGCCCATCCGGACACGATCGCCGTCGCCAATTCCAGCCAACCCGACGGCAATGGCGTCGAAACCAAGGTGGCCTCGTCGAATTTCGGGCCGGAGATCGATATCTGCGCCCAGGGTGCTGGAGCGCCGTCGCTTAATGCCACCGGCGGCGAGCAGAATTTCTCCGGGACCTCTGCCGCAGCGCCCACAGTGGCGGCTGCCGCGGCGCTCGTTCTGTCGGCGAACCCGGTCCTGCGGCGCGAAGAGGTCCGCGACATCCTGCGTGACACTGCCGTCAAGATTGATCCGAACAATACTAATGCGACGGGCCGCTGGCGTGACGTCAACGGACAGATCTCAACGAGTCCCGCCTATCTTGGTCCCGATTTCTCCCAGTTTTACGGTTTTGGGCGCCTAGACGTCGCCGCAGCCGTCGAGCTCGCCGGCTGGCGCCTGTCGCTGATCATCGCCGATGCCGGCGATTATGGGAATGTCTGCGTCGACAGCTTCAGGGATATGTCTCTGACGCTCAGCAATAGCGGCGTGAACACCATTCCGATCACCGGGATATCATCCTCCTCGGCGGATTTCGTGGTCCCGAACGTGCTCGCCTTCCCGCTCACCATTGAACCCGGGAACGCGCTCAACCTGCCGATACGTTTCCAGCCGGTCGGCTTTGGGCAGAAGCAGGCGACAATCACGGTCGAGGCGGCGCCCTACTCATCCAGGAGAATCGATGTCTCGGGCGTCTCGCATCCGCCGGAACTCGACCTCATCATCGTCAATGCCGGGGCGTTCGGCGATGTCTGCGTCGGCGACGGTATCGACAAGCCGCTCGGGCTTCTGAACAGCGGCCCCTGTCCCCTCACCGTGACGAGTATCTCATCCTCGTCGCCCGAATTCCGAGCGGCTGACGTTCAGGCCTTCCCCCTGACGATTGCGCCCGGCACGTTCATCCAGGTGCCGATCCGATTTGCGCCGACGAGTTTCGGTCCGAAATCGGGCGTCATCACCGTAGTGAGCGACGATCCCTCAGGTCCGAAGACTGTGACGGTCTCGGGTCGGGCGCCCTCGGGGCGGCTCACGATTACCGGCTCGACCTGCATCGGCGGCGTCACGGCAGGTTGCGTCGGTGAACGAACGATATCGATCTGCAACACCGGCGACTGCACGCTGACGGTGTCGAGCGTTGCGCTTAAGCGGCCGAGCGATGTGTGGAGCCTGGTCAACAATCCCTTCCCGGCCAGACTTCATCCCGGCAGCTGCCTCAACCTGCTCATCCGCTACAAGGCGGCGGAAAAATGCCCGCGTGCGGCGGAGCTCGTGATCATCAGCGATGATCCCGATATGGCGCGAAAAACCCTCGACCTGATGGCCTATACGCATTGGGCTCCGATCAAGACAAAAGCATGCGGTTGCCAAGAGCGCGGCGATAGCTGTCACGACATGAGCTGCTGCAGCCTGCAGAGTATTGACGCATGCTGCGCGGATGAAGGATAGGGATCCGACGCGCAACTGCCGGAAGCGTTTTGCCAGATCAGTGTGGGCTCACCGATACCGACTTTGTGCCGCCAGCCAAACTCGGGACCTGCTCACATCCTCTGCCAATTTCAGCTATTTGTCTCGGCTGAAGCAGACAGGTGGTAAGTCTTGCCAAACCTCTCGGAGATATCTTCGAAGGGCAGGCTGCGTCTCGGGCATTCGCATTCAATTGTGCAGCCGGCAGCTTTCGAATGCTCTCTGACGCATTGCTGACCCATTCTTCTCAGAGTCCTACATCGCGGGGGAACCGTCTTCGTACTCTAAACGGTGACCTCAACGTTTCGCCGGGCTTCTGCTGCGCCAAAGGCTTCATCTAACGCCATCCTTGGATCGGCTACGATCTTCTCTGCAGCAGTGGTCGTTCGGCGCTGGCGGCTGGCGATACTGGATTGTGCCAATTTCGGACACCAACGAGCGAGCACCGGACGGCAGCCATGTCGTCGATTGCATATGCCAGATTGCAATTTTCCAACAATCTTCTCACCGAGGTCAATTCTGATGCGCCGCCCGCCGAAAGCTCACTGGCGACTAAACGGACTCTTGGCATCTATAGGTCACGCGGTGGTGGTGCGTGACATGGCGACATCGGTGTGCAAGGTCGCCCTACCAGAAGCCTTCGTCCACAAGCTTGGCGGCGACGCACTGGGCTGCCATGGCGAGCAGCTTCTCTCCCTTCTCGGCACTTGCCGCTCTTGGATCGCCTAGGACGCCTGACGGTGTGCGGTCAGCAAAGCTTCGCCAGCGATAGGATCGATCGTCGATCGCGCCTTTCTCATCCCGAGGATCCGGACAGGCGGCTTCGTCGAAGCGGCTGGGATCGACCAGATCCGGAGCGATCGCCATCATCATCGAGGTTTCGGCTTCGCAGGCATGGCGAATGCCCCTTTGCCGCTCCAGATGCGCGCCCAGTTCCTTCGCGCCCAAGGTCCAGTAGGTGGCGGTAACAAGCTTCATCCCGAGCTCGCGCGTGAGTTCCTCGACCACGGTCTGAAGAGCGGCGATGTTGCCGCCGTGCGCGTTCATCAGGAATACCTTGTCGAAGCCGTGACGATGCAGGGAGTGCACCACGCCGCCGATCACGGCGAGAAAGCTTGCAAAGTCGAGGGTGAAGGTGCCGCCGAGCCGCATGTGATGCTCGGAGAGGCCCGTCCAGATGCACTCCGTTACGAGGCAGGGCGTGGTTTCGGCGACGATCGCCGCACTGCGCGCCGCCACCTCGCGCGCCAGCATGGTGTCCGTGACCACGGGCAGATGCGGCCCGTGCTGTTCAATCGACGCGACGGGGACGATGACGATGGTCCCGGGCGTCGCCAGTTCCTTCAACTCTGGCAAGCGAAGTTCGGACCAGTGGACGGATCGCTGCTGCATCACCTCTCTCCTTTTTCCACTTGCCTATTCTTCTACTTGCAGCGTCGTGAGCCGTTCGACGAGGCCGTTTAGAGAAGACTTCAGGATCGAGAAACCGTTGGTCTTCAAAAGCGTCGTCTCGTCCATATAGCGCGCGCGGTTGATCTCGATCTGGAGCGAGTGCCTGCCCTCTGCGGGCCGTCCGTGACGGCGGACAATCTCAGCGCCCTTGAACAGCGTGTTGACCTCGACCCGGTAGCCATTGCTCTCGAGAAAGCTTTGCGCGGTGTCGACCATCGTCCGCGAACACGTCGTTCCCTCGCGATCGCTCAGAATAAAATCGGGACGCGCCACGCCGGCACCCTCCTCATGCATCCGGTGCGAGACCGACTGCATGGAATGGCAATCGAGATGCAGCGCGTAACCGTGGTATTCATGGGCGCGATCAATCAGTGCTGCCAGCACCTGATGATAGGGGTGATAGCAGCACTCGATCCGGCGTTTGATGGCGTCGCGGGAGAGCGGTGCGTCGTAAAGGGGCAGGGCGTTCGGCGGCACGTTGGTCCAGACGAGGCCTTTGCCCAGCCGCGCCTTGGCGCTCGGCGAGAGATCCGCATCCCAGCCATCGGCGACGCTTTCGGGATCGAGATCGTCGAGCGCGCGATTGACGTCGAGATAGATGCGCGGGAACTGCGCCCGCAACAGCGGCACGCCGATTGACGGCGCGTCTTCAAAGAGCTGATCGACGAAGCGATCGGCGGCGTGCAGCCAGGCGGACTTGGACACGGCCGGGCGGAAGTCGTCGGGCGCCGCTTCGCCCGAATGAGGCGAGTCCATCAGCAACGGGGCCAGCTGGCCGATAGCGTCCGACACATCGAGAATGCCCGGGATCGACGTCGGCGCCAGGCTCTGACCAAGAGTCATCCGTTGTTGTCCTTCCCCGCGTTAACGAAGCCTTTACGTCCAGCGACTAAAGTCGGTGACCTGGTCCACGCGATCCTGGGAATCCGCCCGCCCGCCCGCAGGGAAAAAAGTGGGGCTAGGCTTGGATTCCCAGGGTCGCATGGACCAGGAAGACGATTGTAGAGGCCGTGGGTTACCAGATCCTTTCGAAATATCCGGTGAGATCGGTTTTCTGCTGGCGACCAACGGGATCATCTGGCGCGAAGGACTCCGCCGGCGTTCTCAGCAAAGGTCCGCAAACTGAAAACCTGCCGGCAAACCTTCGACCAAGGCAGAGGCGGTCCGAGTCCGTGAGGTGGTCACACCACATCACGCCACATTGTTCAAATGGCAGGCGGAGAGGTGGTTGGGGCTGATGGTTTTGAGGGCCGGGCGTTCGGTTCGGCATCGGTCGATCGCCTGGGGGCAGCGGGGGTGGAAGTGGCAGCCGTTTGGCGGGTCGAGAGGGGAGGGGATTTCGCCCTTGATCGGCTGGAAGCGTCGTTTTCTGGAGTCGATCCGCGGGATCTCGGCGAGGAGGGCCTGGGTGTAAGGGTGGTTTGGCTTTTCGAAAAGCTCTTCGGTTGGGGACATCTCTACGATGCGGCCGAGATACATGACGGCGACGCGGTCGGCGAGGTGCTCGACAACGCCGAGATCGTGGCTGATGAAGAGATAGGTGAGCCCGAGGTCTTTTCTAAGCTCCATGAACAAGTTGAGGACCTGAGCCTGGATTGAGACGTCGAGAGCGGCCACGGCCTCGTCGCACACCAAGAAATCGGGCTTGACCGCGAGGGCTCGGGCAATGCCGATGCGCTGGCGCTGGCCGCCGGAGAACTGGTGGGGATAGCGGCGCTTGTAAGTGGGATCGAGGCCGACGCGGAGGAGGAGCTGGTCGACATAGTCATCGAGGTCAGCAGCGCTGACTTGCCCATGCACGCGCGGCGCTTCGCCGATGATCTCACGTACCCTGAACCTTGGATTCAACGACGACATGGGGTCTTGAAAAATCATCTGCACTTTGGTCGCGAACGCCTTCGCCTCGTCACCCTGAAGTTCGCTGACTTGTCGGCCGCGATAGTGCAGCGTCCCGCCGCTCGGCGGGTGGATGCCGGCGACGACGCGGCCGAGGGTCGACTTGCCGCAACCGGATTCGCCGACCAGGCCGACGACCTCGCCCTCGCCGACTTCAAGGCTGACGCCGTCGACCGCGTGGACGATTTCTTCACGCCGATTGCCGCCCATGGCGTTGACCAACTTCTCGGCGACGTCCAGGCGCTTCACGAATTTCTTGTCAATGCGTTCAAGGGCGATGATGGGATCGGTCATGAGGCGGAAGCCTCCGCCACGGGTAGGTTGGGGTGGTGGCAGCGGAACGCCCGATCATCACCGTGAAGCGTCAACGGCGGTGCCTCTCCGCGACAGCGTGAATCCCCGCGCTGACAGCGCGAAGCGAAGGCGCAGCCCGAGCCCAGGTGTAGGAGCGATGGGGTCATGCCGGGTATCTGGGCGAGCGGTTGGCCGCGCCGGTTTTGGCTCGGCACCGAGCCGATCAGGCCTTGTGT
Source organism: Pseudomonadota bacterium (assembly GCA_039028235.1). Lineage (GTDB taxonomy): Bacteria > Pseudomonadota > Alphaproteobacteria > Geminicoccales > Geminicoccaceae > JANQPX01. Next base: position 429 of record JBCCIN010000162.1, on the reverse strand, counting down.
GTAGGGGTGTATGGGCTGGTCGAGCACGTCATCCACCCGGCCCTGCTCGACGATCCGGCCGGCATACATCACGAGGATGCGGTCGGCGAGGCCGGCGATCACGGCGAGATCGTGGGTGATCCAGAGAAGGGCGGTGCCGCTATTCGAACACAGCTTTTGCACCTCGTGGAGGATCTGCGCCTGGATGGTGACGTCGAGGGCGGTGGTCGGCTCGTCCGCGATGATCAGGTCGGGCTCATGCAGAAGCGCGATCGCGATCGCCACGCGCTGGCGCATGCCGCCGGAGAACTGATGGGGATAAGCTTTCAGACGCTCGTCCGGCGACGCGATGCCGACCTGGGCAAGCGCAGCCCGCGCACGTTCCCTAGCAGCGTCGGCCGAGACATCCTCATGGGCGGTGATCGTCTCGATCATCTGGGTGTCGATGCG
>JBCCIN010000161.1:0-10893 GCA_039028235.1 Pseudomonadota bacterium | reverse complement strand
GCAAGCCGGTCGACGGCAATCGGCCAAGCCAGCGCGCAGGCGTCCAGTCTCCGGCGAGCCGAAGCCCGGTCAGGATGAGCAAAGGCGCCAGGCTGTCCTTCCTGGGTGAACCGACACTCAGCTTGGCGTCGAAGGGGCTGGCGAACACGCCATCATCGAAGCTGAGGCTGCCGGTGAACGACGTCGGCCCGAGTTTGGCGCTGCCGGAGGCGATCCAAGAGGTGCCCGCATCATGGCGAAGCTTGCCGTCCAACTCGAACGCTCCTTCGGCATCGCCCGCAGCCACCAGTGGCGCGAGCCCAAACTGGCTGAGCAGGACCTGATGATCCGGATGCTGTGCGCGGACATTCAAGTCATGCCAGGGGACTTGCTCGACCAAGCCCGCGACACCTTCGATCGACGCATTGCCGCCATCATAATCAGCCTTGATGTCGAGGTCGAAACGCTCGAAGGTCCCCTTGATCATACCGGTAAGCGCCAGTGGTCGCGGGCGGCTCGACGGGAGCGGCAGGCCCGCCTTCAGATGCCGGAGTGCGCGGACCGGATGCTCGCTTTCGATCGTCATGGCAAGATCGGCGGCTTGGCTTTCGAGATCGATCTCGCCGTTCACGGCAAGCGCGGTGTCGCCGATGGTCTTCGCGGCGATTTCCTGAAGTGTCAGCCGTCCATCCTCGGCACTTACGGAGATCACGCCCTCATCGAGATGCACGCCTTTCCAGGTCAGGCGCTCAAGGCGAGCATCGATGTCGGCGTCGAGATTTTCCAGCTGTGCCGCGAGACCGCTTGCCGCCTCGCCGGCGGTCAGGCCTGCAAGATAGAGATCCAGGTTCGGACGGGCGACATCGACGTCGACGGTGAGGCGCCGGCGCTCGCTGTAGCGAAGGCTTGCCTTGCCGCCAATCCTAGATGAATCCAGGCGCAGATCGATGGCGGATAAGGCGATCTCGACGCTGGAGACATCAACGTCGCTCTCCAGACTGAACCCGCGCCAGCCGCCATTTTGCGCCTCCGCGTCGATGAGGTCGAGCCAGGCAAGGCTGCTTCCCAGATCGTCGCCGACGGCCGCAAGCTTGCCTCGAAGGCGCGGCCCGATCTGGCCGGCGTAAAGGCCACCTTCGAACGCCACATCGACCAATCCAGGCAGCAGCACTTTTGCACGCTTGATCGCGGTGACGCCGTCCGCACCAGTCTCAAGTTGCAAATCCGCCCGGCGCGCCGCCCTGCCGCGATAGACGAGCTCGCGCAGCCGAAGATCGATGCCCCCGGGCGGCACTTGGAGCTTGGTAAGAAGATCGAGCGGCAGGAAATCGGTGAGACCTGCATTGTCGGCGAGACGAAGGGTCGGAAGCTCGGCCTCCAATGTCAGCTTGGTCTGCGGATGCAGGAGGAGTTCGACTTGCCCCTTGCCGAGCTTCTCCGCGAGCCTTAGCTGCATTTCGTCCGTGCGAAGACCATGCCGGTCGGCCTCGATCCGTCCTTCGATCGCGAAGGGCTGCGATTCAGCAATCGACGCGAAGGTCGAAGGATAGCCGGTGGCCGCGGCGATGGCGGCGAGGCCATGCTGCAGATCCGGTCCAGCCAGGGTCAGACGGCCACTGAGACCTTGGTCCTCGCCGTCGAGATCCAGGCGACCGCTGAAGCGAAGGTCCGTGGTCTCGTCGATGCCGTTTTGCGCCTCGATCGTGATCCTGGTGGCGCTGATGCCGACATTGTCGGGGCGGCCGAACGCGGCGGTGATCGTGAAACGATGGCGCTCGGTGGTGAACAGACCAACGGCCTCCACCGGCCCGTTGGAGCCACCGATGCGAACATCCATCGACAGGTCGTTGAGCGCGAAGCCCTCGTCGGGCGGCCCGCCTGCCAACGCAATCTTGCCATCGGCGATGGCGATTGCCTTGAGATCGAGACCAAGGAACGGCGCCAGCCAGTCCCGCCATCTCGGCGGCCAGGCGCGCAGCCGCTGGCTGGACTTGTCGTCGACCGTGAGAACCGGTCGCGCCAATCGCAGATCGCGCATCACCGCCCGGCCGGCGAGCAGCGGCCCGATCTCCATCACGACCTCGGCCTGACTGGCGGAAAGCTCGAAACCGTCCGCATCGGCCGCGTTCGCGGTCAAGGAGACATCCCTCGCGATCAGCACGGGACGCGGCAGGAGCGTCACTTCGATCGGTCCGCCGATGGTCACGTCATAGCCGGAAAGCCTGGTGGCCACAGATTCGATATCGTCACGATAGGCATCCCAGTCGACCGCACGCGGTCCTACTGCCAAGCCGAGAGCGACAAGACCGAGAAGCAGGGCAACGACAATCCAGAATCGCAACGCAGTTCCGATGCAAATTACGGGAGAAACCAACGTGTTATCAGCTATAGGCGGCCAACCTGGACGGGGCAACCGATGTCACGCGCATTCGGCACGTCTTTTAGGGATCGCCTCCTACGAACGCCGCCCTTTTGGCTGCGCGCGGATTTAGCAATGGTCGTCTTCGAAGACTCTGGATTTTCCTATCAAGAGATATTAATTTATAGTTGAAAAATCATCCGAAAAATATCGCCACATAGGCGATCATCGAGAAGATCATCATCATGCATTTTGCAAATGGCCACTCTTCGGTTACGCCCGAAGATGATCTGGACGCGACGGTCGCCGTCGAAGGCGAACTGTCTCACCCGGCAGATCGCCTGGCGCGACTCGGCCTCGAAATCGCCTATCGCGGGGAGAAGGACGGTGTTCCCGGGTATGTCATCCGTGGCAACACCTATCCTCTGAACGACTGCCTCGAGGCGGCGGGCGGCCGTTGGGATCAGGAGCGGGAGGCCTGGCTGTTCGATGGCAAGCAGGCGCTACAAAAGCTACTTGCCCAGATCGAAGCGGCCAACATCATCGCCACAGGCCCGGGCCTCAATGAGGCGAGCAGCACCTTCGCCGGCTTTGCCGCCCGGGATCCGCTGCTGACCAGGCTCCTCGATGTCGGTCCCCATGTGATCAGCGACGAGGAACTGCTCGAACTCCTGATCTCGACGGGAGACAGCGCGCTCGATGATCAGCGTGCGATCAGCCGCGATCTTCTAGACCAGTTCGGCAGTCTCGGCGGTGTGTTCGCTGCCGAAAAACTGCGGCTCGGTGGACTTGCCGGCGTTACCGAGCGCATGGTCGGCCGTCTCAAAGCGGTGCAACTCGCCCTCGAGCGCATTCTGCACGAGCCGATCAAGGAAAACCCGATCATCGGCTCCTGGACGTCACTGACTGATTTCCTGAAGGTGACGCTCAGGCATAAGACCAAGGAGCATCTGCTCGTCCTCTATCTCGATCGCAAGAACCGGCTGATTCGGGACGAGGTCCAGCAGCACGGCACGGTGGATCACACGCCGCTTTACCCGCGCGAGATCGTGAAGCGTGCCCTGGAGCTCGCCGCATCGGCGGTGATCCTGGTGCACAACCATCCGAGCGGCGATCCGACACCGTCCAAAGCGGACATCGATATGACCAAACAGGTCATCCGTGCGCTCGATTCCGTCGACATCACCGTGCATGACCACGTTATCGTCGGCCGCAACGACTTTCTGAGCTTCAGGGCCAAGCACCTTATCTAAATGTCGGGTGGCGAGGTCACCGCATCGACTTCCGATCGGCCGTCACCTGGGTTGCGGGTATGTGGCTCTGGTCGAGATGGTCTGCGGGGCATGCTCTTGGCGGCTCAAGTCTCCCAGCCGTAGGAGGTGCTGACCGATCTCTTCGATCAACCATCGCTCGGACAATTTCCTGTTGGCTTTACGCTTTCTTAACCATCTTTGTCATAAAAGTGCCGTCTCTCTGGTCCATGCGATCCTGGGAATCTGTCGCCTGTCGAAAAGGTGAGGGACGAGGCTCGGACTCCGAGGATCGTATGGACCAGAGAGACGGTATGACCTTAGTGCGATTTAGCTAACGCGACCTGGGGGCCTGGGAGAAAATCGCTTCAGGTGTTCGAGAGAAGGTTTCATCGGTGTTGTCGCCGAGAACAGCGGGACCGGGATGCGGCCTTAAGGAAGCGCCACCATGCTCGGTGCGATGTCCCAGGGAGACGTTGCCATGAGGACACCGCTTGGCGGCAGATGGGCGAAACGGGCGGTTTCGTTTACGGAATAATAGGGGAGATACTGGCTGACCATCGCCTGCGGCAGCACCGCCTGGAACAGATTGTCGAGAATGAGCACCTGCCCCTCGACATGAACGGCAAGCACCGCATGCGACATGTCGCGCAGCACGTCCTGGACCACCACCACGCGCAACGTCTCTGATGTGAAGCCGAGCTGACGAAGGCTCACATATTTCATGATGGCGAAGTCCTCGCAGTCCCCCGAATGCCGGAGAAAAGTCAGAGGCGATGCCCAGTGGTCGTCTCTCTCATGCGTTTCCAGATCAGATCGCGCCTGCCAGCGATTGACGAAACGGTTGACCGCGCGAAGCTGCACCATCGGCTCGCCGCCCTCCTGGCTCTTCAGCATTGCCTGCCAAGCCAGCAGCGCCTGCGGCTCGCAAGGGCCGTCGGCATGGTCGCATTGCCGATAGAGCGGGGTTTCCCGCTCGATGTCGCCAAGAACCCGCTGCCATTCAGGGAGGACGCCCATTGAACCACCGCGATATTCGACGGTATCGAACAGCGATGGAAATCCGGCGGCCGATGCTGCTGGTGACGTCGAAGCCGCCAGCAGTGCGATCAGCACCGTCAGGAGTCCCTTGAGACCGTCCCTTATCATGGCTTGTTCGTTCGCTCCGAATCCGTGCCTGTTAAGCCAACGTTAAAGCCGAAACCTTAAGAACTTCTTTCCCATTCAGGATTTATTTTCGAGCCATCTCCAAGTCGGAAAACTGATATCAGGTGGCTGGACAGCGGAACCGGGCGGGCGGTAGTAGAGCCTCGGCACAAGACCAGACCATTCGAAGGACGAGAGATTAATGATCCAGCTACTAGAGGATGTGCGGATCGGGGTTGTTGGGCTCGGCTATGTTGGCCTGCCGCTTGCGGTCGAATTCACGAGAGCGTTCGATGTCGTTGGCTTCGACGTCAATGAAAAGCGTATATCGGCACTCCAGAAAGGCGTGGACTCTACCCATGAAGTGACCTCAGACATGCTTGCGGACGCCTCGCGCCTTGATTTCACAGCCGATCCCATGGCCCTCCGCGCGTGCAGCGTGTATATCGTCACCGTGCCCACGCCGATCGACGACTACAAGCGCCCGGATCTCCGCCCTCTCGAAGCGGCGAGCCGCACGGTCGGCGCCTGCCTCGAGGAGGGCGATGTGGTGATCTACGAGAGCACCGTCTTTCCAGGTGCCACCGAAGAAGTCTGCGTGCCGATCCTGGAAGAGGTCTCCGGCCTCGGGTTCAATAACGGATTCTACGTCGGCTACAGCCCGGAACGCATCAATCCCGGTGACACGAAGCACCGTCTGCCTGACATCACCAAGGTCACGTCGGGCTCGACGCCGGAAGCTGCGGCGTTCATCGACGGGCTGTACGCATCGATCATCGACGCCGGCACCTACCCGACCAGCTCAATTCGCGTCGCCGAAGCGGCCAAGGTGATCGAAAACACCCAGCGCGACCTCAACATTGCCCTCATCAACGAGCTCTCCCTGATCTTCCACCTCCTCGGCATCGATACCGAGGAGGTGCTAAATGCGGCCGGCACCAAGTGGAACTTCCTGCCCTTTCGCCCGGGCTTGGTGGGCGGGCATTGCATCAGCGTCGATCCCTACTATCTCACGCACAAGGCGCAGCATGTCGGCTATCATCCCGAGGTCATCCTCGCCGGGCGGCGGATCAATGACAGTATGGGTGTCTATGTCGCTGAGCGGGTCATCAAGCTGATGGCACAGAAGGGCCTCAACGTCGTCGGTGCCAACATTCTGGTGCTCGGCCTAGCCTTCAAGGAGAACTGCCCGGACATACGCAATACCGGGGTGGTGGATATCATCGAAGAGCTGCAAAGCTATAATGCCCGGGTCGACGTTCACGATCCGCTGGTCTCCGGTGAGGAGGCAAGGGCGGAGTACGGCCTTCGCCTGATCGATCGGCCGGAAGAGAGCCGCTATGACGCGGTGATCCTGGCGGTTGGCCATGATGCCTTCAAGCGGGTCGGGGCAGATGGTCTCCGCCGTTACGGTCGCGCCGGATCAGTCCTGTTCGACGTCAAGTCCCTCTTTCAGCTTGAGGTGTCGGACGGTCGTCTCTAGAGGTAGGACCATCTTCATGAGGGCCGGATCCCCGCCGATAGAGCGGCCATATCCTCGCAATTTGAAGGAGTTGCCTCGATGAAAGTTATGGTGACAGGCACCGCCGGCTTCGTCGGTTCGGCCGTGGCTATGCGCCTGCTCGAGCGGGGCGATGAGGTGCTCGGGATCGACAATCTGAACGACTACTACGATGTCTCGCTTAAGCGCGCACGTCTCGAGCGCCTGCTCGGCTATGATGGTTTCACCGATCAGCGCCGGCATCTCGAAGACCGAGACGGCATCGAGGGCGCTTTTCGCGGCTTCGATCCCGACCGTGTCGTGCATCTCGCAGCCCAGGCAGGCGTACGCTACTCCCTGGAAAACCCGCGCGCCTATACCGACAGCAACGTCGCCGGCTTCATCAACATCCTCGAAGGCTGCCGCCATCACGCTGTCGACCATCTGGTCTACGCATCCACCAGCTCGGTCTACGGTGCCAACACAACCATGCCGTTCTCCGTGCATCACAATGTCGACCATCCACTCTCGCTCTACGCCGCGACAAAGAAAGCGAATGAGCTGATGGCGCACACCTACAGTAGTCTGTTCAAGCTGCCGACCACGGGGCTCCGCTTTTTCACGGTCTACGGTCCCTGGGGTCGACCGGATATGGCCCTGTCTCAGTTCACCAAGAACATTGTCGAAGGCAAGCCGATCAAGGTTTTCAATCGCGGTCATCACAAACGGGACTTCACCTATATCGACGATATCGTCGAAGGTGTCGTTCGCACCCTCGACAAGATCGCCGAGCCCGATGGCGACTGGTCCGGCGATCATCCGGACAGCGCCACCAGCTTCGCGCCTTATCGCCTGTTCAATATCGGCAATGGTCGCCCGGTGGCTCTCGGTCGTTATATCGAGGTACTGGAAGATTGCCTTGGCATGAAGGCGGAGCGCGAGCTTTTGCCGATGCAGCCGGGCGACGTGCCCGAAACTTGTGCCGACATCGCCGATCTCTCCGACTATTTGGATTTCCGCCCGCAGACGACGGTGGAGGTCGGCGTTCGCCGATTCGTCGAATGGTATCGGGATTTCTACCGTGTCTAGGTTGAGAAGGCCGATATTTTTCGGGCCGCTGTGAAAACCGCGTTCCGAGAAACTGTTTGCAGAAGAACCAACGTCTTGAGAAGCCAGTTCGCGCATTCTTGAGAACGGCAGAACACGCATGCTTCTAGACGCGATGATCGGGATCACGACGTCTGCGGTCTCAACAGCGTCTTGATCAGAGCCTTCTCGACAAGGCTTTGTAATCCGTCTCTAATTCAGCCGGCAATTTGGCAGACAGCCGCCCTCAGCATTGGCGGCAACGCGATACGGGGATAAGCGCGATGGCGAAACGGTACGCAAACATCACGGAAACAGTCGGCAACACGCCGGTGGTCAAGATCAACCGCCTGGCGCCTGAGGGCATCGACCTCTACGTCAAGGTCGAGGCATTCAACCCGCTCGGTTCGGTCAAGGACCGCCTAGCGTTGGGTGTGATAGAGGCCGCGGAAGAGTCAGGCGACCTCAAGCCCGGTCAGACCGTGGTCGAGGCAACCAGCGGCAATACCGGCATCGGACTTGCCATGGTCTGCGCCCAGCGCGGTTATCCGCTGGTGGTTACCATGGCCGAAAGTTTCAGTGTCGAGCGGCGTAAGTTGATGCGCTTTCTCGGCGCCAAGGTCGTGCTCACCCCCGCCAAACAAAAGGGCACCGGCATGGTCAAGAAGGCGAAGGAACTCGCCGAGACTCATGGTTGGTTCCTGACGCGGCAGTTCGAAAATCCGGCCAATCCCGATATGCATGAGCGCACTACGGCGCGTGAGATCATGGCGGACTTCGAGGGCGAAAGGCTCGACTACTGGGTCACCGGATTCGGCACCGGCGGGACGTTCCAGGGCGTGGCCAAGGTCCTCCGAAAGGAGCGGCCCGACACCAAGATCGTCCTCTGTGAGCCCGCAGCTGCCCCGATGCTGACCAGTGGCGAGGCACAGAATCGCAACCCGGACGGCTCCGCCGTCAGCAGCCATCCCGCCTTCACACCGCATCCAATCCAGGGCTGGAGCCCCGACTTCATCCCGAAGATTACTGGCGATGCCGTCGATATGGACCTGATGGACGAGTTGCTCACGGTGAGCAACGAAGACGCCATGAAATGCGCCCGCGATCTGGCGACGCAGGAGGGGATTTTCGTCGGCGTAAGCTGCGGTGGCACCTTCGCGGCGGCCCTCGACGTCTGCAAACGGGCGCCCAAGGGTTCGACCGTGCTTTGCATGCTACCGGATACCGGTGAGCGCTATCTGAGCACACCGCTTTTCGGTCACATCGAGGCTGATATGAATGAGGCGGAGCTTGAGGTCTCACACTCCACGCCCGGCTATCATCTTGAAGCGGCAAGCTGAGCAGGGCGTTACCCCTCAGTAGTAATAGCCGGCGTGGGCGCCGAATTCACAGGCGCCGTCGAGGACCACGACCACGAAGGTGCAGAGGAAGGCCGACCCCATCAGAATGAGGACGGTCTCCGCTGCCGCCTGTGCTTCCGGGCTCGGTTCGCGGTGCTCATGCCCGCGCGGATCATGGTGACGATGGTGACCGGCATGATGAGCGACCGACACGACATCGTGCTCGGCTTCTACCCTTCGCCGCTCGTTTTCGTCTTCGGTGATGGTCTCGACTGCATCGGCATAGGTCTCGGATGCCGGCTTGATCGGTGCGTCCGCCACCTGCTGATGATGCACGCGACCGGCGCAGGCCGACAGCATCGACAGGATCAAAACGGCGGCCAACGGCCTGGCACCCCACATCTCTTGCCCCAAACGCCATGTTCGGCAAGAGCGCACCAGCCACGATGGACAGCACTTCCCGCCTAGGCTTTGAGCATGCGGGCTAACATCTGAACGCTGCCTGAACGGCAGCCTTGCTTGGCAGAGAGGTGTCCAGGGTAGCTAGCGTCTAGCCCCGATCCTCAAGCGGCACGAATTCCCGTTTCTCGGGACCGGTATAGAGCTGGCGCGGACGGCCGATCTTCTGTTCGGGATCCTCGACCATCTCGTTCCACTGAGCGATCCAGCCGACGGTGCGGGCGAGCGCGAAGATCGCGGTGAACATCGAGGTCGGGATACCCATCGCCTTGAGGATGATGCCGGAATAGAAGTCGACATTCGGGAAGAGCTTCCTTGCGACGAAGTACTCGTCCTCGAGGGCGATCTTCTCCAGCTCCATGGCGATAGGCAAAAGTGGATCGTCGCCCTTGCCGAGATCAGCCAGCACCTCATGGGCACTCTCGCGCAGCACCGAGGCTCTGGGGTCGTAGTTCTTGTAGACCCGATGGCCGAAGCCCATCAGGCGGAAGGGATCGTTCTTGTCCTTGGCGCGTTCGATGAACTCCGGGATGTTCTCGACATTGCCGATCTCGGAGAGCATGTTCACCACCGCCTCGTTGGCGCCGCCATGGGCAGGCCCCCAGAGGGACGCAATGCCGGCGGAGATCGCGGCGTAGGGGCTGGCACCGGATGAGCCGACCAGGCGCACCGTCGAGGTCGAGGCGTTCTGCTCGTGATCCGCATGCAGGATGAAGATTCGGTCCAGCGCTTTTGCCAGAATCGGGTTGATCTTGTAGTCCTCGGCGGGCACCGAAAACATCATGTGCAGGAAGTTCTCCGAATAGGAGAGGCTGTTCTTCGGATAGACGAAGGGCTGGCCGACCGAGAATTTGTACGCCCAGGCGGCGATGGTTGGCACCTTGGCCACGAGGCGATAGCTGGCGATCAGCCGATTATGCGGATCGTTGATGTCCAGATCTTCGTGATAGAACGCGGACAGCGCACCGACCACGGCGACCATCACCGCCATCGGATGGGCATCTCGTCGAAAGCCGCGAAACAGGAAGTTGATCTGCTCGTGCAGCATGGTGTGATAGGTGACACCGTGCACGAATTTCGATCGCTCCGAGGCGGTCGGCAACTCGCCGAACAGGATCAGATAGGCGACCTCGAGAAAATCACTCTTGGTCGCGAGGTCCTCAATCGAGTAGCCGCGATGGAGAAGAACGCCTTCCTCACCGTCGATATAGGTGATCTTCGACGAACAGCTTGCCGTAGAGGTAAAGCCGGGATCGTAGGTGAACCTGCCAGTTTCGGCATACAACTTTCGTATGTCGATGACTTCCGGACCGATACTGCCTTCGAGCACGGGAAACTCGGCATTGGCATTACCGCCCTGGCGGTCCGTGAGCGCTACGAATTTTTCATCTTGATCTGTCATTGAACACCCTCTCTAGGCGCATCGATCCGGGTCTTCGACCAGGGCAAAGAAGCACCGATGCGCTGAACCGGAGATGAACTCTCACGGTTGATGGATTTCTCCGAATGCAACCATAAGGCTTTGGACGCGGAACATCAATCCTTTTGATGCAACGCAGCATCAGTAGAGGTTGCGGCATCCTGCAGGCGAAGTATCGTCTCCTCCCTGCCGAGCACGGCCATCACTTCGAACAGTCCCGGGGACGCCGTCGAGCCGGTGAGAGCGGCGCGCAGTGGTTGGGCGAGCTTGCCGAGCTTCAGATCCGCCTTTTCGGCCGCCGCGCGTAAGAGCTCTTCGATCGACGCCTCATCCCACCCATTCAAGTTGTCCAACGCCGGAGCCAGAGCACCGAG
>JBCCIN010000160.1:0-10902 GCA_039028235.1 Pseudomonadota bacterium | reverse complement strand
TGGTGTTTCACCGGCATATTCCCACGCTTGACGGGCGCTTGACCGGCTGGCGGCAGGTCCTGGCCGAGATGGAGTCGATGGGCGTTTCACAAATCGTGCCGGGGCATGGAGGTCCGGTGCTGGATTGGCCGGAGGGACTGGCCGCCATGACGCGCTATCTGACGACCCTTGAAACGGATACGCGCCAAGCGATCGCCGATGGTGAGCGGTTGGGCGAGGCGGTCGAGCATATTGCCCGCTCCGAACAAACCGCCTGGGAGCTCTTCCAGGCCTACAACAAGAGAAACGCTACTGTCGCCTTTACGGAACTCGAGTGGGAATAGATCTTGGGCGATGATCGCTACTCGTCCCGGACGGCCGCCTGCAGGATTTGAGCGACACCATAGAGCCGTTGCTCCAGCAAGACTGGCGTCTCGCAGAGATAGGTGATCGAGCGCTGACGATCCGAATAGATTGTCTGATCCCAGTCAAGCTGCTCCTCCAAGGCGTCGACGCGATCGAAATCGGGCTCTTTGGCTTCCATGAGACCGTTCATTTCAAGGCGCGTACCATCGATTTTTTCGGCGAGCGCGATCTGGCCAAGCGAAAAACTCCCGATGCCCTCGATGATCTCCGTGCGGCGCTGGGAAAGTTTCTTGAAGACTTCTGCAAATACTTGACTGAGAAGTGTCGCGTCGCCGTCGTGAAGCTCGGCGAACGCGTCCACGGAGGGCTTGGCGTCGTCAAGTTCGATCCGCCGCAATGCGAGCGTTTCAACGAGCGCTGCGATGTTCTGCTCGATGACGTCGTCTTCAGGAGAGAAATCGGGATCGACGGGAAGCGGCCACATCAGGCCAAGCGAAAGCTTGTCCACCTTCCGCTGCACGCAGGGCCAGGTAGGATCGGAGAAGTCCGCAGCCATGGCCGGAATTGCCAATCCAATCAGCACGAGCGTGCCAACCAGAAGCTTCGTGAGCGGCATAGGCGTTCTCCTAGATTCTGAGTTCATGGCCTGCTGAATGGAATGGTCACCACGCCTTCTATGGCGGTTTCAATACAAACTATTGTCTTAGTTGATCAAGCGACACACTCGGTGTCATACTCCGGCGTACAAAAAGTACTAAATTGATTCCGTGATCGGGAGGAAGATCTGCATGAGGACTCGTGCGGCCGTCGCCTTGGAGGCGGGAAGGCCGCTGGAAATCACGGACGTAGAGCTCGACGGGCCGAGGGCCGGTGAGGTCCTTGTCGAGATCAAGGCGACGGGTCTTTGTCATACCGACGAGTTCACGCGCTCTGGCGACGATCCAGAGGGTATCTTCCCAGCGATTTTGGGGCATGAGGGCGCCGGTGTCGTTGTAGAGCTGGGCGAGGGAGTGAAAAGCCTTAGCGTCGGCGATCATGTGATTCCGCTCTACACGCCGGAGTGTCGGGAGTGCGAGTACTGCCTGAATCCTAAGACGAACCTCTGCCAGTCAATCCGGGCGACGCAGGGCCAAGGCCTCTTGCCTGACGGAACGACACGATTCCGGATGCCCGACGGCACACCTGTTCATCATTACATGGGCTGCTCGACCTTCGCTAATCATACCGTGGTCCCCGAGATCGCTCTGGCCAAGGTTCGAAGCGACGCGCCGTTTGACAAGATCTGCTACATCGGCTGCGGAGTAACGACGGGAATTGGTGCCGTCATCAACACTGCCAAAGTGGAGATCGGGAGCCGCTGTGTCGTCTTCGGATTGGGAGGCATCGGGCTCAATGTCATTCAGGGCCTGCGCCTAGCCGGCGCCAACCAGATCGTTGGGGTGGACCTCAATGACGGCAAAGCCGAGATGGGCCATCATTTCGGCATGACCGATTTCGTGAACCCAACCAACGTCGATGGCGACATGGTTGCGCACTTGGTCGAACTCACAGGCGGTGGGGCCGATTACACATTCGACGCGACGGGCAATGTGAACGTCATGCGTACGGCGCTCGAATGCGCGCATAAGGGGTGGGGTGAGTCGGTCATCATCGGTGTTGCGCCCGCAGGGGCGGAGATTTCGACGCGGCCGTTTCAGCTCGTCACCGGCAGGACATGGCGGGGCACGGCGTTCGGCGGCGCCAAGGGGCGGACCGACGTGCCGAGGATCGTCGACTGGTACATGGACGGCAAGATCGAGATCGACCCCATGATCACCCATAAGCTCTCGCTGGATCAGATCAATGAGGGCTTCGACTTGATGCATAAGGGCGAGAGCATTCGCGCGGTCGTGGAGTACTGACACCGGATGGAACTGGTATCGCAAAGTCAGTGCTTCGGCGGCAGGCAGTTCGTCTACAAGCACAAATCCGCGGTGTGCAAGTGCGACATGACGTTCGCAATTTATCTGCCGCCGCAGGCGAAGACCCGCCCCGTGCCGACGCTTTGGTATCTCTCAGGATTGACCTGTACGCATGAGAACGTGATGACCAAGGGGGGCTTTCAAGGTCACGCCGCAGCTTCTGGGATTGCCTTGGTGTTCCCCGACACATCGCCGCGCGGCGAAGAGGTTAGCGATGACGAGTCCTATGACCTTGGACAGGGCGCCGGCTTTTACCTGAACGCCATGCAGGATCCTTGGAAGTCGAACTATCGGATGTACGACTATATCGTGAGCGAGCTTCGCGATCTGGTGTCAGATGGCTTCCCAGTCTGTGACCGTCACGGCATCACCGGACATTCCATGGGCGGTCACGGCGCCCTGACCATTGCCATGCGGAACTGCGACCTGTTCGAATCGTTGTCGGCCTTTGCGCCGATAACCAATCCGACGCAATCGGATTGGGGACGAAAACAGTTGAGCGCCTATCTCGGCGACGACGAGTCCACATGGGCTGAGCACGACGCGACCATGCTTCTGGAGGACCGCGGCTGGAAGGGCGACATCCTGATCGATCAAGGGGCGGATGATCAGTTCCTGGAACTCCTGAAGCCGGAAGCTCTGGCCGGCATGATGGCAAGCTGTCGGCAGTCAGGGATCATCCGCATGCAAACCGGCTATGACCATTCCTATTTTTTCGTGAGTTCGTTTGCGCGTGATCATGTCGAATGGCACGCCGAGCGACTGCATAGCGGGGAGCACTAGAAGGGCCGACCGGGGTGATGCATGAACGCAGACTGCACATCATCTCGCACTTTGTTACATCCGTCGCGAAACGAAGCACTAACGACGGATTTTAGAACAAGATTTTGCTGATGCACCGAGGCCGGGCAATGGCTCGGTAAGACAGCAAAGATAGCAATGGGACCCATCGCAAACCCATTGCACGACAGCGCGGCTGGCAGGCCGCCAACTAGGGAGAGCAAGATGAAGAAGCCTTTGCTTATTGCCTCTGGGATCGCGCTTTGCGCCGCCGGTTCGGCGGTCGCAAATGACGATCTCATCACCCAGATGGAGAACCCAGCGCAATGGGCCATCCAGACGGGTGACTACGAGAATCAGCGTTACAGCGAACTTGATCAGATCAATGCCGGCAATGTCGGCGATCTTCAGGTTGCATGGACCTTCTCGACCGGCGTGCTGCGCGGCCATGAAGGTTCGCCGCTGGTTATCGGAAACATGATGTATGTTCATACGCCGTTTCCGAACATCGTCTACGCGCTCGATCTGGCCAATGAAGGCAAGATCGTCTGGAAGTATGAGCCGAAGCAGGACCCAGACGTCATTCCAGTGATGTGTTGTGACACGGTGAACCGTGGTGTTGCCTATGCGGAAGGCAAGATCTTCCTGCACCAGGCCGACACCAAGGTGGTCGCGCTCGATGCGAATTCGGGTGAGGTCATCTGGGAAGTGCAGAATGGCGACCCGGCGATAGGTGAGACCAACACCGCGACGGTTCTGCCGATCAAGGATAAGGTCATTGTCGGCATCTCCGGCGGCGAATTCGGTGTCCGCGGTTCGGTGACCGCCTATGACATGAATACCGGCGAGGTTGCCTGGCGCGGCTACTCGATGGGACCGGATTCCGACACCCTGATGGATCCCGAGTTGACCACCCATCTAGGCGAGCCGGTTGGCGTCGACTCGGGCATCAACACCTGGGAAGGCGACCAGTGGAAGATCGGCGGCGGCACCACCTGGGGCTGGTACTCGGCCGATCTCGAGGAAAACCTCGTCTACTACGGCACCGGCAACCCGTCGACCTGGAACCCGGCTCAGCGCCCTGGCGACAATCGCTGGTCGATGACCGTGTTCGCTCGCGACATCGACACCGGCATCGCCAAGTGGGTCTACCAGATGACCCCGCATGACGAGTGGGACTATGACGGCGTCAACGAAATGATCCTGTCGGACCAGGAAATTGACGGCGAGATGCGGAAGCTGCTCACCCACTTCGACCGCAATGGTCTTGGCTACACGATGGATCGCGTTACCGGCGAGCTTCTCGTCGCCGATAAGTTTGATCCGGTCGTGAATTGGACCACGGGCGTCGACATGGACCCGAATAGCGACACCTATGGCCGTCCGGCCGTGGTGGCGCAGTATTCGACCGCGCAGAACGGCGAAGACGTGAATACCACCGGCGTCTGCCCGGCGGCGCTTGGAACCAAGGATCAGCAGCCTGCAGCTTACAGCCCGAAGACCGAGCTGTTCTACGTTCCGACCAACCATGTCTGCATGGACTATGAGCCGTTCCGTGTTAGCTACACCGCAGGTCAGCCCTATGTCGGCGCGACCCTGTCGATGTACCCGGCACCGGACAGCCATGGCGGCATGGGCAACTTCATCGCCTGGAACAACCTCACGGGCGAGATCGAGTGGTCGATCCCTGAGAAGTTCTCGGTCTGGTCGGGCGCTATGGCGACTGCTGGCGACATTGTCTTCTACGGCACGCTTGAAGGTCATCTGAAGGCCGTTCACGCGGAAACCGGTGAGGAGCTCTATAGCTTCAAGACGCCTTCGGGCATCATCGGCAACGTGATGACCTACGAGCATGACGGCAAGCAATACGTCGGCATTCTTTCCGGCGTCGGCGGTTGGGCCGGTATCGGCCTCGCGGCTGGTCTGACCAACCCGAATGACGGTCTTGGCGCCGTGGGCGGCTATGCTGCGCTCAGCGACTACACAGCTCTGGGTGGTCAACTGACTGTGTTCGCACTGCCGAACTAACAAGGCTGTACGACGCAAAACCAACTGTTGGCACGGGCATCGCCCGTGCCAACTTTTGCCAAGGAGCAGGTGAGCAAACATGAAACGTGCAGGGAAGTTCGTTGTCGTCGGCCTCACAGCGCTCATCGCGCAATCGGCTCAAGCGGAAGACGTGGATAATCTCACCGCGGCCTACAGCGAGGATGGCCGGTACTTCACCAGCGATGACATCCCGACCTACAAGGTCGCGGAGGACGGAACCGTCGACTGGCTGACATATTCGGGCTTTCGCAGATATCACGCGGAATGCCATGTTTGTCATGGCCCGGAGGGCGAAGGCTCCACCTATGCACCAGCCTTGAAGGACTCCGCAGTCGATATGGACTATTACGACTTCGTCGATGTCGTCGTAAACGGTCGAAAAGACGTGAATGCTTCGGCAAATTCGGTGATGCCGGCTTTCGGTGAGAACCGCAATGTCATGTGTTTTCTCGACGACATGTACGTCTATCTCAAGGCTCGGGGCGCTGACGTGGTTCCGCGCGGACGGCCCGCCAAGAAAGAAGCAAAATCGGACGCGATTCGAGAGACTGAGAATGCCTGCCTGGATAGCTGAAGTCCGATCGTTCGGCCTGCTGTCGGTTCTGCTGTCCTGTCTTGGAATAGCGGGTCTGGCGGGGGCGGCAGCCGCGCAGACTTCTGACCTCGTCTCGACCAACGCGTTGCGCGTCTGTGCTGATCCCGCCAATCATCCAATGTCGTCGAAAGACGAGACCGGGTTCGAAAACCAGCTGGCCGACCTTATCGGCGAAAAGCTTGAGCTTCCGGTGCAGTATACATGGTACCCGATGGCCACCGGGTTCATCCGCAACACGCTGCGGGTGAAGAAATGTGACCTCATCATGGGCTACGCCCAAGGCCACGAACTCGTTTTGAACACGAACCACTATCTCACGTCGGTCTATGCCTTGATCGTTCCGAAGGATGGTGATCTGGCCGATGTCGAAACGCTGTCCGATCCGGCCTTGTCCGATCGTCGCATAGGCATCATCGCCGGAACGCCGCCTGCAGCGCATATGGCTCGAAACGGCCTTATCGCAAATGCGAAACCCTATCAGCTCGTGGTCGACCGACGACACGACAGCCCGGCTGACGAGATGCTCAGCGACCTCGCGGCGGGAGAGATCGACGCTGCAATCCTTTGGGGACCGCTGGGCGGACCGCTCGTCAAACAGGGCTATCCGGACCTGGAGGTCATTCCTCTGATGAAGGAAGAGCTGCCGCCGCGATTGTTCTATCGCATCACCATGGGCGTGCGGCAGGGCGAGAAGGTTTGGCAGCGCCAATTGAATTCGCTGATCCGCCGCAATCAGGATGAGATCAACCGTCTTCTCGCCGATGCTGGTGTTCCCCTGATTTCCGATTTGGGAACGGAGGTGATGGACCTCGACAATTGAGGTTGGTCGGGGTCGCCATAGCTTCGGTTTTTCTAACACTGCCATGGCTTGCCTTGGCAGAGCCCGTGTCCGAACCGGATGGCTACCGGATGGAACCTTACCGTGCCCCGGTGCCGGCGACGCTTTCGGGTGGAAAGGTGGTTGGACCCGAAGAGGCGCAGGCGCTCTGGCAAAAAGGGGATGTCGCCTTCATCGACGTCATGCCTAGAGTACCAAAGCCCGCGAATCTGCCAAAAGGAACGATCTGGCGGGACAAACCGAGGCAATCGATTCCAGGCGCGATCTGGCTGCCCAATGTCGGCTACGGAGAGATCGCCGATGGCACAGTGGCCTATTTCCGACAAGGTCTCGACAAGGCGACCGGTGGTGACCCTTCGCATTCGGTGCTGTTCTTCTGCCTTGAAGACTGCTGGATGAGCTGGAACGCCGCCAAGCGGGCTATTGAGTGGGGCTACACCGACGTCTATTGGTTGCCTGAAGGGACAGACGGATGGCGCCTTTGGGATCTCCCACTCGAAGCCATCGAGCCCGAGGAGCCTCAGCCCGGTACCTGAGGTCCGATGGCGCAGGTCTTAATCACAGGCCGTTCTTATGAAATAAGATTCGTCTCCGGTAACAAGCCGGTTAAACTAAATCCGCGATGGGAAAAAAGTGGTGGTAAGCCTGTAGCGGATTGTCTGGTATCAGCATTCCGATTAACTGAAAGGCCGCTAGGGGAGGAAACGTGTCTGCTCGATTGATGACGCTTTTTGTTGCCGCCACCTTATGCTTGCTCTCTTTCAAAGCGATGGCGATTGACGTCAAGTCAGCCGTTCTTCGCGTCGACTACCAGACCCTGTTGTCGATCAGCCGTTACGATCGACAACAGGACGATTTCGGCTTTGCCGGTGCTGCTCTTGCTGACGAAGACAACAGCACGACCGGCAGCTTTCTCGGACACACCTACGAGACCACGACAGTCGCGACGACCCCGGAAGAGGCCGAGGCCGCACTCGGCGAGATCCTGAGCAGTGGGATCAAGCTTGTCGTGATCCTGGCCCGCACTGAGGAGCTCTTGCGCCTGACGGATCAGGCTGCAGAGACTGGGGCGCTGGTCTTCAACGCAAGCAATGCGGATACGACCTTGCGCAACGATCAGTGCAGGGCGAACCTTCTCCACATCGCGCCGTCCAATGCCATGAATGCCGACGCGGTCGCGCAGTTCGCCATGTGGAAGCGGTGGGACGACTGGTTCCTGGTCTCGGGCGGCAATCCCGAAGGACAGGTCATCGCGGATGCCTATCGCCGGGCCGCGACAAAGTTTGGCGCCAAGATCGTCGAGGATCGAACCTTCGAGGACACTGGCGGGTCGCGGCGATCGGATTCGGGCCATGTGCTCGTGCAAAAGCAAATCCCGACCGACACGCAGAACGCCGATGATCATGACGTCGTGATCGCTGCGGATGGGACGGATTTCTTCGCACGCTATCTTCCCTACCACGTCTGGACGCCGCGTGCGGTCATGGGATCAGCCGGGTTGCGACCGGTTACCATGCATGGCTCGCACGAAGCCTGGGGCGCCACCCAATATCAAACGCGCTTCGAGGCGTTGAACGGACGTTTCGTCAAGTCCGAGGACTACAATGTGTGGCTGGCGCTTCGTGTCGTCGGCGAGGCCGTGACGCGAGCCAACACGGCGGCACCTGAAGGCGTGCGCGACTATGCCCTTTCCGATGCGTTCGAGCTTGCCGCGTTCAAGGGTCAGAAAGTAACCTTCAGAACGTGGAACGGACAGTTGCGTCAACCGATCCTGCTCTATGATGGCTCTATTACCGTGAGCGTTAGCCCTCAGGAAGGTTTTCTGCACCAACGCTCGGTGCTCGATACCCTCGGCCTCGACCAACCGGAATCCAACTGCACGGCATTCAACTGATGGGAAGAGACATGAGGACATTTGCTACGTGCGGCGCGGTCGTCGCTCTTGCGGCCGGCTCCTTGCTGGCCGCACCTGCCATGGCCGGAAAGGCCTTCGTTTCCAACGAGAAGGGCAACACGATCACCGTTCTCGACACCGAGACATGGGAAGTGCTCGAAGAGTTCCCCGGCGGCAACCGCCCACGGGGGATTACGGTCAGCCCGGATGGCAAGCTGCTCTATGTCTGCGCCTCGGACGACAACATCGTGCGCGTGTTCGATACGGAGACCTACGAGGAGGTCTTCACGCTGCCATCTGGGCCGGATCCGGAGCTCTTTGTCCTGCACCCCTCCGGAAACCCGCTCTATATCGCCAATGAGGACGACAACCTTGTCACCGTTACCGACACGGAGACGCGGACCATTCTCGCCGAGGTCCCTGTCGGTGTGGAGCCCGAGGGCATGGGCATCAGCGCTGATGCCAAATTTGTCGTCAACACGTCCGAGACGACGAACATGGCGCATTTCATCTCCACCGAAGACTACGAGATCAAGCACAATGTTCTCGTCGACCAGCGTCCGCGCTATGCGCAATACACCGCTGATGGATCGCGCCTGTTCGTGACGTCTGAAATCGGCGGCACGGTGACGGCCATGGACATCGCCGAGGATGGGTCGCCTGAAGTGATCGGCAAGATCAGTTTCGAGGTGGCAGGTGTCGAGCCGGAATGGCTGCAACCGGTGGGTGCGAAGGTGACGTCTGACGGCAAGCGCTTGTTCGTGGCACTCGGCCCAGCGAACCGTGTCGCCGTCATCGATGCCCAGAGTCTCGAGGTGCTCGACTATATCCTCGTCGGACAGCGTGTCTGGCAGCTCTCTTTTACACCGGACGAAAAATATCTGCTGACGACCAACGGCAATTCCAACGACATCACCATCATCGACGTGGCAAGTGAAAAAGCGATCAAGTCCGTGCAGGTGGGGCAGCAGCCCTGGGGCGTGGCGGTGATCGAGTAACAAGACAAAGGACTAAGCTGATGAGAAAAATTCTGGCAGCGGCTGCGCTGACATTGATGGCTTCCCCAGCCGTTGCGGCACCGCTTTGCGACGACCTGGGCTTTGCCGGGCTTCTCGCCAAATGCAATCGCGGTGAGACCATCGAACTGACCCTGGCTTCAGGTAAGCCGCTGGGCGAAGACGTGGTGCTGCAGTCCGGCGCCTACTACAAGATGCAGATCACCGCCGATGGTTCTGCGGAGCTGGCGGTCGAGGGAGCGAAGTTCTTCCGGGCGATCTGGATGAACGAGATCGTCATCAACAAGATCGAGGTTCGCCCGATGGCGATCGACTCGCTCGAGTTCGATGATGCAGGCACCGCCGAACTCTCGTTCATCGCGATCAAGCCTGGCAGCCATGTGCTGCGCATCCCAGGCTCCACCGGCGAGTCGCAGCAGATCACGATAAGCATCCAATAAGCGTCTGTAAGGGAGACAAAAATGAAGAAAGTCGCAGGCATTCTGATGGCTTCAGCCATGATGGCTGGTGCCGCCTACGCCGCCTCGGATGAGGTCGATGCGGAAACCGTCAGCGCCATCGAGGCGAAGCTCGCCGAAATGGAATGTCAGATGGACCCCGACGATATCGAGGTCGAGGACGACGGATATGAACTCGACGATGTAATTTGCAAGGGTGGCGGCCAGTTCGACATCAAGCTTGATGCAGACCTGAACGAGACTGCCCGAAAAGCCGAGTAGTTTTGAGCCTGCCCATCTGAACTGGCCCTCGGGTATGTATAGAAAATGGGGGCCAGTTCAAAAGGAAAGCCCACCCCACATATAACGATAATCCTTTAATTTAACGGTATTCAGTATGAAAGCCGTTATTTTGATCAACACTTGTTGTTAAAAATATAGAATAACAAGTGTTCATGATTTCCCTCCTCTGGCTCGTCAGTACGTCCTTCGGTCAAAGCCATGAGTGATAAAAGAGACAATGAGGATTACATGCGTGCGCGCGGCATTCTTGCAATGATCGGAAGTGCGGTGTTCACGGGCGTTGCTGGCAGGTTCTTCGCCATCTATCTGAACGTTGCCTCGCCCGATGCCTTCGGCTTCGGCGGGCTTTCGCTAGTGCTGGTGGGCGGTGTCGGCATGATCCTATTCTCCGATTCGCGCCGAGCGGAATTATCAGGCTGCTCTGGCGCACTGGCATAGAGTGTTTGGATCTTCGTTGAGATAACCGCCCCTTGATAGCCGGACAGCGACGGCGAGAAACTAAGCTGCGGATTCGCTCTGCTGGTCAGGCTCTCCGTAGTCATGTCATGCCGCCATCTCGGCTTGCGGCATGGTGTCAGGTTGGTGATAGACGGCATCCGGTGTACGGCCATCATGGGCAGCATGTGGACGTTGCCGCTTAAAAAGTCCATCCAGTTGTCGATCGCGTCTCGGGCCTCACGTCCG
>JBCCIN010000159.1:0-11017 GCA_039028235.1 Pseudomonadota bacterium | reverse complement strand
GTCGAGGCGGCGACCGCCTATCTCGACGGACGCCAGGTCGATGGTGCCGTTCTGGTGGTGGCGGGGCCGGTCGAAGACGATCGGATTACGCTCACCAACTGCCCCTGGACGTTCTCGCTAGCGGAGACCGAGCAGGCGCTCCACGTCAATCGGCTGATCGCGATCAACGACTTCGTCGCCCAGGCGCTGGCCATTCCGAGACTTGCCCCCGCCGAACGGGTCAAGCTTGGCGGCGGCGACGCGCTCGACGAGCGGCCGATCGCGGTGATCGGCCCCGGCACCGGGCTCGGCGTTGCCGGGCTGATCAGGGTCCACGGTCGCTACCACCCGATCGCCACCGAGGGCGGCCATGTCGCCTTTGCGCCGAGGGACGACATGGACGTGACCGTGCTGGCCGTTCTGCGCGCGCGCTATGGCCATGTCTCCAACGAGAGGCTGCTGTCCGGCCCCGGCCTAGTCAATCTCGCCAACGCTCTCGCCGAGTTTCGAGGTCACGATCTGACGATCGAAAGTGCGGCCGATGTGACGCGACGCGCCGACCGCGACGGCTGTCAGATCTGCACCGAAGCGATCGATCGCTTCTGCAGCCTTTTGGGTGCGGCGGCCGGCGACCTCGCCTTGACTTACGGCGCACGTGGCGGGGTCTATCTGACCGGCGGTATGATCGCGCATCTGGGCAAGCGTTTCGACGCTGATCGGGTGCTCGCTGCCTTCGCCGACAAAGGGCGCTTCAGGGCCTATCTCGAGGCTATGCCGCTCTATCGCGTGCTGCGCACCGATACAGGTTTGATCGGCGCAGCGACCGCAGCGAGTCAGTTGGACTGAGACCGTCCGCGATCGAGCGGATCCCGATCAGAGGCCATCGGGACACGCGCTCTATCTCCTCGTTTGCTCGCATGTCCTTGTCGAACAGGCAGTTCGTCTTTTTTACGAAAAGCCCTCAGCTTCCATCGCTGGCGTGTGAGGCCGCGTCGCCTGCGTCGGACATTTGCTCGGCTTTGAATTTTCGTCCGACTTTAAGCCTTCGTTAACGCTTTGATGCCATGCTGCTTCCCGGTCCATGCGATCCTGGGAATCCGTCCGCCCGCCGAAAAAGGTTGGGCGAGGCTCGGACTCCCAGGATCGCATGGACCGGAGAGATGCCGGAGGATAGTCATGACGGGTCGAAGAAAGATGAACGCAGCCGCCTATCCTGAAACCGAATGTCACAACTTTGTGCGGCCGGCATGACGCGTTTAGCTGCGCCGGCTGAGGGCGAGCCAAAGCCCGCCGCCGATCAGGAAGCTGCCGCTGATCCTTTCCAGCACGCGCAGACGTGAGCCGGTGAACCAGCGGCCGGCGCGGCCGGCGGCAAGGGCATAGCCGCTGTCGAGGATCAGCGCGACCAGGATGAAGATCGAGCCCAGGAGAAGTGTCTGGGCGAGCGCCGAGCCAGCGGGGTCGATGAACTGGGGGATGAAGGCGCCGAAAAACAAAAGGGCCTTGGGGTTGGACCAGAGGACCAGAAATCCCTGCCAGAAGAAGCGCGAGCCGCTCCCGTTCCTGCCAGGCTCCGCCGCCAACGTCGACGAGGTGGCCGTGCCACCGCCACCGCGCCAGAGCTTGATGCCGAGCCAGATGAGATAGGCGGCACCCGCAAAGCGGAGCCAGTCGAAGATCCAGCCCATATGGTTGACGATGGTCGAGAGGCCCGCAGCCAGCACCATCAGCATCGTCGCCAGGCCCGCCTGCGTCCCGACGTCGGTCCAAAGCCCGGCGCGCGTGCCGTGCCGGAGGCTGTTGGCGATGATCACGGTGACCGAAGGGCCCGGCACGATCACGACAGCGATGCACGCGACGGTGTAGGCGAGAAGGATGTCGATGGGCAGAATCATAGCTTGCCTTCCCGTACAGATTAACGGCCCTGCCGTTCGTCCGCCTGCAGCCGGCGCTCCAGCCAGCGCACGCCCTGGGAGACGATCAGGATCAGGACGAGATATTCAAGAACCAGAAAGGTGTAGATTTCAAGCGGTCGGTATTGATTGACCACCAGCTCGTTGGCACGGCGGGTCAGTTCGGAAAGACCAATGACCGATACCAGCGAGCTCATTTTCAGCATATAGACGAACTGATTGCCGAGCGGCGGCAGGATTCGCCTGATCGCCTGCGGCAAGATCACATAGCGCATCTTGTCCAGATAGGAGAGGCCGAGGCTGTCGGCGGCTTCGGTCTGACCGCGTGCGATCGACTGGATGCCGCCCCGAAAAATCTCCGCCTCGAAGGCGCTGTCACAAAGGGCAAGGGCGATGATGCCGGCGGCGAACACGTCGAGCTTGATATTCAGCACCACTGGCAGGCCGTAATAGACCCAAAGCAGCATCACCAGGATCGGGATGGCGCGGAACAGCTCGACGTAGATGCGGTTGAAGCGCCGCCCGGCCGTGCTCGACGACAGGCCGGGCAGCGCCACCAGGAGGCCGAGCAGTACGGAAATGCCGATCGCCAGCAGCGACAGGCTGATCGTGGTCCAAAGGCCACCGAGCAAGAACTGGATGTTGGTCTGACCCTGAGTCGTGGTCGGCAGGACCACATACCAGCCCCAATTGTAGTTGCCTCCACAGCTCGCCAGGGCGAGCAGCATGGACAGGATGGCGACGCCGCGCGGCCAGCCCACCTTCAATGGTCCAGGATCTGGCTGAGAAACTTCTTGGTCCGATCATTCCTGGGCGCAGAGAAAAACGCTGTCGGCGCTCCGACCTCGACGATCTGGCCCTGGTCCATGAAGACCATCTTGTCGGCGACCTTCTTGGCAAAGCCCATCTCATGGGTGACGCAGATCATGGTCATGCCGTCCTCGGCAAGCTCGATCATGACATCGAGCACTTCCTTGATCATCTCCGGGTCGAGCGCGGAGGTGGG
Organism: Pseudomonadota bacterium; assembly: GCA_039028235.1. GTDB lineage: Bacteria > Pseudomonadota > Alphaproteobacteria > Geminicoccales > Geminicoccaceae > JANQPX01. The sequence continues at coordinate 8,119 of JBCCIN010000159.1, read as the reverse complement.
CTCGTCGAACAGCATGATCTTCGGCTGCATGCAAAGACTTCGGGCGATCGCGACCCGCTGCTGCTGGCCGCCGGAGAGCTGAGCCGGATATTTTTCGGCCTGCTCCGGGATGTGCACTCGATCGAGATAGCGCCTCGCGATCGCTTCGGCGTCCGGCTTCGACATTTTTCGCGCCCGCATGGGCGCAAGCGTAAGGTTTTGCAGCACGGTCAGATGCGGAAAGAGGTTGAACTGTTGGAACACCATGCCGACTTCGCGGCGCACAGAAGTGATGTTCTTCAGATCGTCATTCAGCTCGATGCCATCGACCGTGATCCGCCCTTCGTCGTGACGCTCGAGCTGGTTGATGCATCGGATCAGCGTCGATTTGCCGGACCCTGACGGGCCGCAGACGACGACGCGCTCACCGAGGCTGACGTCGAGGCTCACCTCGCTCAGCGCGGCAAAATCGCCAAAGCGTTTGGTCACGCCCGACATGCTGATGATCTGGTCGGCACCATTCGGCGTATTTCCATCCGCCATCAAAGAAGCACCTTCCTGCCAGGTGTTGTCATCAGTCACATCCTTGTGGCCGGCCGGTCGGCGGCAGGCGGTGGACAGCCCTCCATCACTAGGACAAGATCCGGGGCAGGCTCAAGACATGTCAACAAAGGACACATCCCATGGGCACGCGTCTCCTCTTCAGCACCTTGACGATTCTCGGTTTTCTCGCCAGCCCGCTCGCAGCTCAGGATGGCTCGCGCCTCCAGAAGATCCTGGAGAGCGGCACGCTTCGGGTCGGCACCACCGGCGACTTCAATCCGATGAGCTTCAAGGACCCAGGGTCGAACGAATATCAGGGCTTCGACATCGACGTCACCAAGCAGTTCGCCGCCGATATGGAGGTCGAGATCGAGTTCGTGCCGACCGACTGGAAGACACTGGTGAACGGTGTGGTCGCCGACAAGTACGACCTGACCACCAGCGCTTCCCTGTCCATGGCGCGCGCCAAGGTGGCCGGCTATAGCGACGCCTATGTCGAATTCGGCACCGTGCCGATGACGCTCAAGGACAATGTCGACAAATTCGACGGCTGGGACAGCATCAACAATGGCGAGACGTCGGTCGCGGTCACCCTCGGCACGGTGTTCGAAGCCCAGGCGCGCGGCTACTTCCCTGACGCCCAGATCGTCTCGGTCGAGGCCCCTGCCCGCGACTACCAGGAGGTGCTCGCCGGACGCGCCATGGTCTCGATCACCTCGAACGTCGAGGCCGCCTCGCTCCTCAAGACCTATCCCGAGCTCGCCGTGATCCCAGTGGACGAAGCCCGCTCCCGCCGCCCCGGCGCCTTCCTCCTGGATCAGAACGACCAGGTCTGGATCAACTACGTCAACCACTGGGTCGACCTCAAGCACACCGAAGGCTTCTTCGACGAGCTCGCCACCAAATGGGGCCTGCAGTGAACCACTGCAGGCTTGGCTTGCTTCGATCGCTTACTGGGGTTTTCCCTGTGTGATGTAACGCAAGCGAAGTGGATACTTGCGTTGGGTGAGGCCTGCGGACATGACCGACGATAAGTACGACGTCTTCATCGACGCCCGCGGCCTCGCCTGTCCTATGCCACTGATCAAGACCCGTCAGGCGATCATGGTGGTCGAGCCCGGCGCCACCATCTGCGTGCTCGCGACCGACCCGACCTCGAAACGCGATTTCGAGATGTTCGCCGAGGCCACCGGCCACAAGCTGCTTCGACAGGACAAGGAGGGCGACGTGTTTCTCTACGTCGTCGAGAAGGTGGCAGCCGAGGCGCTGGAGTAGTGCCAGCCGCGCAAGCTGCCGACCAATCCGTTCGGGAGAGCGGCTCTGCTCATCCTTCCTTAACCCGCGATGGCTGTCCTCCAGCATGTCTTTCTGGTCCATACGATCCTGCGAGTCCCGGCCTCGCCCAAACTCTTCCGGCGGGCGGGCGGATTCCCAGGATCGCATGGACCATGAAACAGCATGACATCAAAGCGTTAACGAAGCCCTAAGCGCTGTCCGACAACTTTTCGAACGGGCTCCAAAGTCGGACAAAAATCCGCCGCAGGCGAGATCGCCTCGCGGTCTGTCGATGAAAACTGACGACTCCGCCGAGTAAATGTGGTGATCGAACTGCCGAAAACGGCGCGCTGACGATGCTTCAAACCACCTCAGCCGTCACTGCGTATCGCCATCTTACAAGAAAGCTAGGCAGTGTAGGCATGTCCTAAAGCCGCCGCCTCGCAGCCTCACGCCATCAGCACAGCGACGACCATGGCGAGATACAAGGCGGCGAACGTCGAGGGGATTGCGCTCTCGATCTTCGAAAGTGATATGCGTCCTTCCCCCTCGTAGACTTGCTCCTCACGCGTAAAGGGCTTGTAGGCGAGGTCATGTTCGATCTCCTTCAAAACCGCGAACTTCGCGCGATTGACGGACCGATAGGATTTCAGGAGCGCAAACCAGGCAATGCAGACCAGGATCCCGGCGACCGGTATCGCCCAGAGCCAGACTGCGGTGACGGCGTCCGCAATCGGAACAGCCTTGTCGGTCTGAAGATAGCCGTAGAGGGCGACGACGGCGCTATTGATGCTCAGCATCCAGGCGTTGGCCTGGGCGCGCCGATCGCTGATTTTCTCGGTCGTGGCGACAAAAAGCTCGTAGAGCGCGAAGTTCGGGTCGGCGCGATCGGCCATGCTCTCTGCCTCGGTGTTGCTTGCCGCACCTTCTCTGGCAGCCCTGATCTATCGCGTCAAACCCGTCAGTCTTGCCGGGCCTTTCAGGACGTCCCTACTCCGCAGCCGTGGCGATGCCCGTGTCGATCGCGCTTTCCTCAGGCTCGTCATCGATCTCGGCGATTGAATCGGCGGCGAGTGCCGCCAGGTTCAGAATGTCGGAAACCGATGCGTTCATCGGCAGGATCTGGACCGGCTTCGAAAGACCGAGCAGCAGAGGACCGATGACCGTGCCGCCACCAAGCTGGCTCAGAAGCTGCGAGCTGACATTGGCGGTGTGCAGGGCCGGCATGATGAGGACATTCGCAGCCTCGGACAGGCGACAGAACGGATAGCGATCGAGCAAATCCTGATCGAGAGCGACCGAAGCTGTCATCTCGCCATCATATTCGAAGTCGACCCCGCCGCCTTCCGCCCGCCGGTCGAGCTCGGTGACGGCTTCGAGCACACGCTTCGTCTTCTCGGTCTCGCGGGAACCGAAGTTCGAGAAGGAAAGAAGCGCACAGCGCGGAGTCAGGCCGAGGCGGCGAGCGAAGGCTGCGGTCTGAATGGTGATATCGGCAAGCTCCTCCTTCGAGGGCAGCTCATGCACCAGGCTGTCGGAGATCAGCACCGTGCGGCTCTTGGTGATCATGATGGTCAGGCCGAACACCCGTTCGCCCGGGCATCGATCGATCACCTTTTGAATGTCGTTCAGGACGGTGATCGGGCTGCGCGTCAGCCCGGTGACCATGGCATCGGCATCGCCTGATGCCACCATGCAGGCGCCGAAGATGTTGCGGTCCTGATTGACCTGGCGGAGGCAGTCGCGAAACAGCATGCCGCGGCGTCGGTTACGCTCGTAGAGGCGCTCGGCATAGGCCTCGTTCCTCGCTGTACGCCTGGCGTTGTGGATCTCGAGCGCTTCCGGAATGTCGACGCCCATGCTGTCCATCACCGAGGTCACGCTCTCCTCGCGGCCGATCAGGATCGGCGTGCCGAGGCCGTTATTGTACCAGGCGATGGCGGCGCGAATGGCGCTCTCCTCCTCGCCCTCGGCGAAGACCATGCGCTTGGGATGGGCGCGCACGCGATCGATGATCTGCTGCATGCGTGACGCGGTCGGATCGAGCCGGCCGCGCAGCGTGTTGACATAGGCGGCCTTGTTCTCGATTGGCTGTCGGGCGACGCCGCTTCGCTCGGCGGCGTGAGCGACCGCTGGCGGCACATGGGTGATCAGCCTCGGATCGAAAGGGGTGGGGATCAGATAGTCCGGCCCGTAGCGCAGATGGCGGCCGCGATAGGCAGACGTCACCTCGTCCGGCACCTCCTCGCGGGCAAGATCGGCGAGTGCCTTCGCCGCCGCGATCTTCATCTCGTCATTGATGCTGGACGCACGCACATCGAGCGCGCCGCGGAAAATATAGGGAAAGCCGAGGACATTGTTGATCTGGTTCGGGTAGTCCGAACGTCCGGTCGCCATGATCGCATCCGGGCGGATCTCGGCGACCTCTTCCGGCGTGATCTCCGGATCGGGATTGGCCATGGCGAAAACAATAGGATTGTTGGCCATGCTTCTTATCATGTCGGCGCTAAAAGCACCCTTGACCGACAGGCCGAACACCGCGTCCGCGCCGCGGATCGCCTCGTCCAGCGTCCGCGCCGAGGTTTCGACCGCGTGGGCGGATTTCCACTGGTTCATGCCGACCTCGCGGCTCTTGTGGATCACACCCTTGGTGTCGCAGAGGATGGCATTTTCGTAGGGCAGGCCCATGGCCTTCAGGAGATCGAGGCAGGCGATCGCGGCAGCGCCCGCGCCGTTGATCACCAGCTTGATGTCCTGCAACCGGCGCCCGGTGACGTCGAGAGCGTTCAGGAGACCGGCCGCGGCGATGATCGCGGTGCCGTGCTGATCATCATGGAACACGGGGATGTCCATGAGTTCGCGCAGGCGCTGCTCGATGATGAAGCAGCCGGGCGCCTTGATGTCCTCGAGATTGATGCCGCCGAAGGTCGGGCCAAGCAGCTTCACGCAATTGACGAACTCGTCGACGTCCTCGCTGGCAACCTCGAGATCGATGCCGTCAATATCAGCAAAGCGCTTGAACAGGACGGACTTGCCCTCCATCACCGGCTTAGCACCGAGCGCACCGAGATTGCCGAGGCCAAGCACGGCGGTGCCGTTCGAGATCACCGCCACCACATTGCCTTTCGCCGTGTATTCGTAGGCTTTGGCCGGATCGGCTTTGATCGCGAGGCAGGGAGCGGCGACGCCGGGCGAGTAGGCGAGCGACAGGTCACGCTGCGTGGTCAGCGGCTTGGTCGGCGCAATCTCGATCTTGCCGGGCTTGCCGCGTCGGTGCAGCTCCAGGGCCTCGTCATCGGTCACCGATATTTTCGAATTGTCGCTTTGGTTGAAATCAGCCATAGCTCTATCTTTACCCCCGCCTCATCAGCCAAGCCGCAGGAACGCTCGCCGTTCCAAGCATTTAATCGCCGAAGGCACCGGTTTAGAGCACCAAACCCTGACGTGACAATGGTAAATGTGTGACGCGGCCCCACGCTTGTTGCTCCGACGGCCTACCACGACCGGCGCTTGCACGACGCCGGACAACGCTTACCTGTTGTCTGTGTCCGTCGATCGCCCGGCCCAAGCCGGGCTCGTCGACAAGATCGCAGCAATTTGGTTCGAGAAACGATGAACTACGCGCGTACAGCCCTGCTCCTTGCCGCCATGACCGGCCTTTTTCTGGCGATCGGTTATCTTTTGGGCGGCACCGGTGGCGCACTGATCGCTTTCGTCATCGCGCTTGGCATGAATGCCTGGTCGTTCTGGAACTCCGACAAGGCTGTCTTGCGCATGCAGGGTGCGCGTCCCGTAACACGGGCGGAAGCGCCAAGCCTGGTCGGCATGGTCGAGGATCTGGCGAGAAAAGGCGATATGCCGACGCCGGCCGTCTATATCATGGACACATCCCAGCCCAACGCTTTTGCCACCGGCCGCGATCCGAACAATGCCGCGGTCGCCGTGACCCGCGGGCTGATGAACACCTGCTCCGATGAAGAGCTGGCGGGTGTCATCGCCCACGAACTGGCCCATATCAAGAACCGCGATACCTTGATCATGACGGTAACGGCGACCATCGCCGGCGCCATCGGTTTCCTGACGCAGTTCGGTATGTTTTTCGGACGCGGACGAGACAACCCTCTCGGTATGATCGGCACGCTGCTGGTGATCTTCCTGGCGCCGGTGGCCGCAATGCTGGTGCAGATGGCGATTTCCCGGACCCGTGAATTCGCCGCCGATCGTCTGGGTGCCGAAATCTGCGGTCATCCGGAATGGCTTGCGAGCGCGTTGCAACTGATCGAGCGTCAGGCGCGCGGCATGACCAATCCGAGGGCACAGGAAAACCCCGCGACGGCGCATCTGTTCATCATCAATCCGTTGCGCTCAGGCGGTTTTTCCGGTCTCTTCCGCACCCACCCGCCGACCGCGGATCGGGTGGAGAAGTTGATGGAGATGACGTCTGGCGGCTCATCCGCTGCGACAAAACGGCCCTGGGGCTGAGATCGGCGTCACGACGAGCCGCAGTTTGGCGAACGGCACAAGAGTTTTTTTTTGTCCTTAAGCCTTTCTTAACCATCAGCTCGCTATACCGATGGCGAAGGGAAGGCGCATCCTTGTCTTTCAGGCGGCCTGAGCAGGACTTCTCAGCGACAGGCGTTAACTTGGGTTTGTTGACTTGAGTTTAGCGCGTACTATGCTCCCGCCTGTGAAAAAGTGACGTCGTGGCAATAGGTTCGGAGACATCCATGGCCAAGGTGGATCGGCCTCTATCACCCCATCTGCAGATCTACCGATGGTATCTGACCATGGCGCTGTCGATCGCGCACAGAGCCAGCGGCGTAGCCCTGTCAGGCGGTCTGATTTTTCTGACTTGGTGGTTGGTTGCGTTGGCGGGCGGCGAAGAGTCCTTCGCGACGGTCGAGTGGTGGAAGGACAGCTTTCTTGGCTGGCTGTTCCTGTTCGGCATGACCGTCGCCCTCACCTATCATCTCGGCAACGGGATCCGTCATCTGATCTGGGATGCGGGCTATGGCTTCGAGCCCGAGGTCGCGAAAAACTCCGGTATCGCCGTGCTTGCCTTTGCCGGCGGCGCCACGCTCTTGATCTGGCTCGTCATCCTGATCGCCGGCTGAGGACGTCGTCATGCAGTACAGAACGCCCATCTCCCATATTCGAGGCCTCGGCCCGGCCAAGGAAGGCCTCGGTCACTGGACGATGCAACGCCTGACGGCGATCGCCAACGTCTTGCTGATCCTCTGGTTTCTGGTCAGCGCCATGACGCTCGCCGGCGCCGACTATCAGGAAACCAGGGACTGGCTTGCCTCTCCGGTGAGCGCCAGCCTGATGCTGCTTTTGATCGCATCCGGCTATTATCACGCACGCCTGGGTTTGCAGGTGGTGATCGAGGACTATGTCCATCATGAGGGTTTGAAGATCGCGGCCCTGATCGCCGTGACCCTGGTCACGATTGCGCTCGGCGTCATCAGCGCCGTGGCCGTCCTGAAAACGTCGCTCGCAGGCTGATCGGAGACGATCGGCAGACCGGCAACACAATGCCTGAACATCGGAACTGAACGCCATGACCAAGGCCTATCCGATCATCGATCATAAGTTTGACGCCCTTGTGGTGGGGGCCGGCGGCTCGGGCCTGCGTGCCGCTGTCGGCATGGTCGAGGCCGGCCTGAACACGGCCTGCATCTCCAAGGTCTATCCGACGCGCTCGCACACGGTCGCGGCCCAGGGCGGGATCAACGCAGCCCTCGGCAATATGGGCACCGATGACTGGCGCTTTCATATGTACGATACGGTCAAGGGATCGGACTGGCTGGGTGACCAGGACGCGATCGAATATATGACCAAGAACGCGCCGGCCGCCGTGATCGAGCTCGAGCATTATGGCGTGCCGTTCTCGCGCACGCCCGAAGGCAAGATCTACCAGCGCGCCTTCGGCGGTCAGTCGACGGAGTATGGCAAGAACCAGGCCTACCGCACCTGCGCCGCCGCCGATCGCACCGGCCATGTCATCCTGCACACGCTGTTTCAGCAGTCCCTTCGCCACAAGGTGCAGTTCTTCAACGAGTATTTCGCCCTCGACCTGATCATGGACGAGGACGGTGCCTGCCAGGGCCTGATGGCACTCTGCCTCGAAGACGGTACGCTGCATCGATTCCAGGCGCAGCTCACCGTGCTCGCCACCGGCGGCTATGGCCGCGTGTACTTCTCGTGCACGTCAGCCCACACCTGCACCGGCGACGGCAATGCCATGGTGCTGCGCGCCGGCCTGCCGCTTCAGGACATGGAGTTCGTGCAGTTCCACCCTTCCGGCATCTACGGCGCCGGT